>JBBASO010000012.1:0-45737 GCA_040399265.1 Prochlorococcaceae cyanobacterium | reverse complement strand
ATCCATGCGCTTCATCGCCTGCAGCACGCTGCGGGCGTTGGGGCCCATCAGGCAGTCGTAATAGAAGCGGAAGTCCGGCGCGATCGCGCCCGGGTCGACATCGAAGACGTCCTCGGAGCAGTAGTGCAGGCCGAAGGCATCACAGGTGTAGAGGATGCCGGTGCCGTGATCGAAGGAGAAGATCGTGTCCGGCCAGTGCAGGTTCGGTGCGCTGAGGAACTCGAAACGGTGCTGCACGCCGCTCTCGGGGTTGGTGCCCAGATCCAGCTCTTCGCCGCTCTTCACCGCCCGGCTCTTGAAAGGCCGGTGCACCTGGTTCTCCAGGAACTGGATCGCCACCTTCGAGCCCACGATCTCGATCTCGGGGTTGAGGTCGATCAGGTGGCCGATCAGCCCGGAGTGATCCGGTTCGGTGTGGCTCACGATCAGGTGATCGATGGCCTTCGGATCGATCTGCGCCTGCAGCAGCGGCAGCCAGGTGCTTTCGAACTTGAGGTGGCTGCTGTCGATCAGGGCGGTGCGCTCGCCTCGCACCAGGAAGCTGTTGTAGGTGGTGCCGTTGCGCAGGCCGAACTCGATGTCGAAGCGGCTGCGGTCCCAGTCGAGCGAGCGGATCGTGGTGGTGTCCCGCCCGATCGGCTCGCACTGAAGGGTGAGGCGTGGGGCTGCACTCACAGGAGCAGCTGGGGCGGCAGCCATCGGCACCAGGGGCAGCTGCACAGACTGTAGGCAGGTCGGGTCAGCCGCTGGTCTGGCCGATCAGGCGAACAGTGCGCCGACCGGGTTGGCGCCCGGGGCCGGCAGCGGGCCCGTGGCTCCGCTGATGTTGACCATCAGATCGGAGCTGAGTTGGGCCGTGGCGCGGTTGTCGTTGATCAGCAGGTAGGCGCCGGCGATGGCGCGATTGGTGGACACCACAAAGGCAGCCGCCGTAGCGCCCAGGGGTTGATCGCCCCGGCGCTGGCCATCGGCATCGGCGAACACGGCAGCGGCGAGATCCGTGAGCGTGGCGGCCGTGCGGTTGTTGGCGGCGCGGCTGAAGCGATCCGGCGTGGCCGGGGTGTCGCTGTTGCTTCTGAAGATGGCGATCCGGTCGTCGCCGAAGCGGAAATCGGTGATCAGGTCTGGCGTGCGCAGGCTGGAATCGCCAAAGCCGAAGCCAAACAGATCCGGCCCCCGGCCCCCGGTGAGGCTGTCCTGACCGGCCAGACCATCGATGAACTCCGGTGCGTCGCTCCCCCTCAGCCGGTCGGCGCGGGCGGTGCCGATCAGGTCGTCGTTGCGGATCGTGCCTGTGACGGCGGCTCTGGCGAGGTTGGCGCCGCTGGGAGCGCTGAGGGTCACGCTGAAGCGCTCATTCGCTTCCTCGTCCAGATCACCCTGCACGCTCACGCGGATGGTCTGCTCGGTTTCGCCGGCCTGGAAGCGCACCTGGCCCCTGGCGAATCCGGAGCCAGCGAAGTCGGCGGCATTCACCGTGGGAGCTTCGCTGCGTCCCACCGTCCAGGTGGCGCGGCTGACGCCGGTGGTGTCGCCGCTGCGGCTGACCGTGAAGCTGAAGGGGGTGGAGCCGGCGTTGCCTTCGGGCCGGTCGGCTTCGCTGGCGCTGATGCGCAGCACGGGCAGCGGCGTCGGTGGTGTGTCGTCGTTGCGGATGATGCCGGCGGCGGCGCTGGCGGCGCTGTCGAGTTCGGCGCCGGTGGGCGTGGCAAGGCTGACCGTGAAGGCTTCATCGGCCTCCACCTCGGTGTCGCCGGCCACCTCGATGCTGACGATCTGGCTGGTCTGCCCGGGGCTGAAGGTGAGGGTGCCGGCGGGAAGGGTGCCGCCGCTGAAGTCGAGATCGTCGGCAGGGGCACTGCCGCTGCTCGCCAGGCTCCAGGCGACGGTGCTGGTGGCCGTGGTGTCGCCGGCGCGGGTCACCGTGAAGCTGAAGGGGGTGGCGCCGGCGTTGCCTTCGGGCCGGTCGGCATCGGTGGCGGTGATCGCCAGCACGGGCAGCGGCGGCGGCGGTTCAGCCAGGCTCAGGGCAGGGGCGAAATCAGCGACGGCTTGGCCGTCGCTGAAAGCCAGCACCAGCTCGGTGGCGGCCAGTTGCTCGGCGCTGAGATCGGCGGGAGCGGTCAGCGAGAGGCTGGTGCCGGTGGCGCTGATCCAGGTCGGTCCGCTCAGCTTGAGCAGCTGCAGGCTGTCGCCATCGGCATCGCTGGCGAAGGGGCTGAGATCCAGGGTCTTGGTGGTGCCGGGCTGGATCGGGATGGTGATCGGTGTGGCGCTGAGCTGGGGCGCGGCGTTGACGGTCACGTTGAGCGCCTGCAGCTCCTGGCGCACCGCTGCCCACGCGCCCGCAGGTGCCACGCCGTCAACCAGCAACTGGTCGACCAACGGCTCGTAGTCGAGGATCTGCAGAGGCGCTGCGGTTCCCGGATCGCCGCCATCGATCAGGAAGCTGTCGCGCTCGCGGTCGACCAGGGCCGTGAAGAGCGGCAGGCCGAAGGCGGCTGCATCGCTGAACAGCTGGCCGCCGATCACCTGATCGTGCACCGGCCTCAGGAACAGCTGGTCACCCCCGAGGCCTCCCACCAGCTGGTTGTCGCCCTGGCTGTCGCTGTTGAACAGCGTGTCGCCGCCGCCGGCGCCATCCACCAGGGAGCCGACCCCGGCAAAGATGCGGTCGTCCGCCTCCGAGCCGAGCACCGTCACGTCGGCCAGCTGCACACCGGCCCGGGGCAGGGTGGCGTAATCGGCAGGGTCGAGCAGGGTCTGGCCACCGGCAGTGTCGGTCGCCAGGCCGAACACCAGATCCAGCTCACTCCAGAGCGGCTGCCAGCGGATCTCCGGGCTGGCCTCGGGTTCGAGGCTGAGGCTGAGGTCGCTCGCGGCGACCACGGTTTCACTGGCCCACTGGGTCTGGCCGGATTGGGGATTGACGCCATCGAGGAACTGATAGTTGCCGATCGCCTCCTCCTTGCTGACCGTGAGATCGAGGAAGCCGCGGCGATTGGTATCGGCGTAGGTCAGGCCATTCACGTAGCCCATGAACAGGCCATCGAGGCCATCGACAGCCGGATAGAACGCCCGGATGTAGGCGTCGGCGCCGGCAAGAACCCGTTCAAGGCCAGGCGAGGTCACGCCTGGAGCGCCGAATTCCACCCCCGCCACCGTGCCGGGCGGCTGGGTGCCGGTGCCGGGGCTCATCGTGTCGAGCACGCCGGCCCAGGCGTTGTGGGTGTCGCCGGCGAGGCTGATCAGCCGTTTGCCGAGGGCCAGGGCGCTCTGCAGGATCGTTTCCCGCTCCACGCCATAGCCGTCCCAGGCATCGAGGTTGTAGGGGATCTTGCCGGCCTCGGCGAACAGGGCCTGCTCCGCAGGCGTGAGATCGGCAAAGGCGGTGCCGGTGGCCAGCTTCTGCAGCGGGGCGGCGTACTTGTCGAGCAGGGTGGGATCACCGGCGTTGAGCAGCAGCTCGGCGGGAACGGCCATGCTCTGCATCAGGGTCTGCTGCCCCAGCACCTGCCAGGCGGCAGGGGAGGTGGCCAGCTGCTGCTGGAGCCAGGCCAGCTGGCTGTCGCCGATCATGTCGCGACTGGGATCACCCCAGGCCTGCTGCACGGTGGCGACCACCAGCTCCTGGGTCACAGCCGGTGCCAGGGCGGCGGCGAAGGCCGGAATGGCAGCGGGGTCGGTGGGCGGGGTGAGGCTGAGCTGGGCGGCATAGGCGGCCACCTGGGCCGGGTCGGCCAGGATGGCACCGATCCGGGCCTGCACAGCGGCGGGAGCGGGGTAGGCCAGCTGCTCATCGCGGGCGGTGAGCCGGGTTTCGAGCATGTGCAGGGACAGCACATCGCCGAAGTTGAAGGAGCGGTAGGCCTGGGTGAGCGGCGAGAGGGCGGTGGCGCCGTCGCTGGCCTGGCGCTGGGCGGGCTCGCGGATCGGCAGCCACTCGTAATAGGCCTGGAGAGCGGCGTCACGGCGGGCAATCCAGTCGCCTTCCGTCTCGCTCTGATGGTTCTGGGCGCCGCCGCTCCAGCTGTTGTTGGCCGTTTCGTGGTCGTCCCAGCCGCCGATCAGCGGCGCGACGGCCCGAAGGGACTGCAGGTTGAGGTCGGTGTGGTACTGGGCGTAGCGCTGGCGGTAGTCGTCGAGATTGATGATCTCGCGCTCCGGCAGGAAGCCCCGGTCTGAGGCCGCATCCTCGGCGGTTCCGTAGCCACCGGGGCCGTATTCGTAGATGTAATCGCCCAGGTGCAGCAGGGCGTCGTAGGGGTTGACGGCGTGGATCTCAGCGGCGCGGCCGTAGGCGGCGAACTGTTCGGCGGCGGTGAAGTTGGCGCAGGAGAACACCGCCAGCCGCACCGGATCACTGTCCACCGGCAGGGTCTTGGTTGTCCCCACCTGGGACACCGCATCGCCGGAGCGGAAGCGGTAGTAGTAGCCGGTGTCGGCGGTGAGGCCGTCTGCCTCCACCTTCACGGTCCAGTCGCGGTCGGCACTGGTGGCGAACGTGCCGCTGTCGATCAGGGATCCAGCCGCGAAGTCGGCGCTGCTGGCCAGCTCCCACTGCACATCCACCAGGCCCGAAAACTCAGCAGGTGGGGTGATGCGGGTCCAGAGGATCACCGAGTCGGCATAGGGATCACCTGAGGCGACACCGTGGCTGAAGCTGACTGCTGGTGACGACATGGTCCTGATGAATCCGGGGTCTGAGGTGTCGGTGTGACCATCTGTTGAGAAGACATCGAGAGAGTCGTCGCTGACGGTCTCCATCTCTTCCTTTCAGAGGAAAAGCCGACCGCCCCCCGCGGGAGGCGATCGGCTTCAGAGCAGAATCAGGCGAACGCGAAGTTGGCCGGATTGTTGAGGGCGGCGGCGCTCACGTTGGTGAACTGGCCGATGGTGGTGCCGCCCAGGCTGAGCATGGCGTTGGCACCCATCTGGCTGAAGCTCAGATCGGTGAAGGCGGCGCCGCGCAGGCCCACCTTGTCGACACCGGCGCTGAAGTCCATCACCACCTGCTGGGCGGCGGGCAGATCGCCGGGGCCGCTCACCAGCCAGAACTGGTCGCTGCCGGCGCCACCATTGAGGTAGTTGGTGCCAGCGCCAGCGAGGATGGAGAACACGTCGTTGCCGTCGCCGCCGAGGGCCCGGTTGGCGGAGCTGCCGATCACGAAGTCGTCGTTGCCGCCGAGCCCGCTGAGGCGGTTGCCGTCGCCGGCGGTGGCGTTGAAGACGTCGCTGTCGCTGCCACCGGTGACCACATCGCGGCTGCCGGCGTAGACGGTGTTGGCGCCGGAGCCGGCGAAGATCGTGTTGTCGAAGCCATCGTTGAGGGCTACATCCACCTCGTCGTCACCGGCGCCGGTGAAGATGGTGTTGCCGATCAGGGTCAGCCCCTCGAGATCGCCAGGCTGAAGCAGGGTGTCGTGATCAACGGTGCCGACAACTGGCTGGGGAGCAACGGTGGGCAGATCAATGCTGTACTGGAAGATCTGGCCGCCGTAGTCGGATTTGGTAGCTTCCACGGCGCCGCCCGACTCGGTGGGCTGCTGAACAACACCCACAAACACGTGCTCCGACAGCGGTCGGCTTTGCTCAACGGTTTGCACACCGTTGCCCGCCAGTTCCTCCTGGGTGTAGAAGGAGCCGTCAGCCTTCCGGGCCACCAGGGCTGTGACATCCCAGCTGCCAGAGAATTCGGAACCACGGGGTGATTCGAATGTCTCGCCATAGGCGGAGACGCCTGCCAGGGCCCGGGGGTTCTTGCTGCCGCCGGCCTGGGCCAGGAAATAGCCCGTTGCGTCGGGCTCGACGCTGAGGGTGTCCGGATCGATCACCAGGGCGAACTTGCGCTCGCCGTAGTCGTTGCCGGAGTCCTCGTCGACGATCAGCACGTCGGCATCGGATGACTTGATCCAGATGAGACCATCCGGATCGTTCATTTTCCGGTTCTTGAGCTCGATGTGCTGCTCGGCGGTCGCGCCATCGGGGTTGCCGGTGGCGTTGAAGTGCCCCACGCCTTTGTCGCCCACATCCAGGGTGAGGGCACCGTCGACGGCGGCCAGGATCCGGGTGACATCGGCCGAGAGGTAATCGGGCAGGCCGTTGCCATCAAGATCGTTGCTGGTGAGTTCTTCGGTGATGCTGGAGAACTCGATGCCGAGCAGGCCGCCTGTGCGGGTGTGGTTCTGGATGTAACGCGAGCGGGTGACGTCCGGATCGACAGCCGGATGCTCCACCTTGGTGTCGCTGTTGAAGTAGGTGTAACCGACGGGCTGCTCGTTCACCTCGGCGACTCCGCCAACCAGGTCGCCATCCTTGGCCCAGTGGAACACCTCTGTGTCTTTGACGGCCTCGGGAGTATCGAAGCCATTCCAGCGGTAGCTGGTGGGGTAGTAGCGGGCCGTGAACTGGTCAGGAGCTGACGCGTTCTTCAGGTAGGCGTCGAGCATCTTGGTGTCGGCATCGACCGCGGTGATGCCCAGCTCGGCATAGGTGGCAGCGTCAGCTGCCATGCCGTACAGCTGGCCATAGAGAAGGCCGTTGCTGCCCAGGAAGCGATCGCGCTCGCTGAGATTGGGGTCGTCGAGATTGATGGGGTTGCCTGCAGCGTCGTAGCCCTTGCGGCCCACATACACCTTGAGGGGGGCGGGGTTGATGTCATGGTTGTAACCAGCGGCCACCACCACCACATAATCCTCGTGGCCCGGATTGATCGGCATCAGCTTCTCGTAGCCGGCTTGGCCAAGCGCCGGCACCGTATACGCCACCTCGTTCTTGAGATCCACCACTAAGGAGGCTAGGCCCATGGTGCCGTTGGCCACATCAAACCCCTTCAGCGGACCGTCGCCATCCGGATCGGCAAACATGCTGTTGCCGATGTTCCACTCTTCGCCCATCAGCCACACATCGTCGGTGAAGCCGACGCCGGCACCGTATTTGTTGGCGGGCTCATAGAAGGCTCCGCAGAAGGAGTGGAAGAAGAAATCGCCTTCGGTGAGTTGCTTGGCAGGCAGGAACTCAACGATGGTGCCGTCGGGATTGGTCTGATTGCCCCACTTGCCTGCCAGATCGCCAGTTTCGGTGGTTTTTTTGGTGACAACCTCACCGAAAACGTTATAGACCGTGTTGAAGAGATGGCCCGAGCCCAGCACCATCTCGCTGGCGGGGCTGTCGTTGGTGAGGAAATCGGCGAATTTGGCGCGATCGTAGTCGATATAGTGAAGATGGGAGCCGGTGAACTTCACACCGCTCTCCATCTCCCAACCGTAGGTCTCGTTGGAATTGGTGGCGTAGGATTCGGATTGATAGGCAACTCGAACCGTGCTGTCGTCCTTCAGCCAGGCCGCGTTGCCATCGGGATAGCCCGTCAGGGCCTCATTGGTGACTGGGTCAACCTCGCCAACGGTGGCGATGGGCTTGAAGTGGGCGTAAGGAAAATCGGTATCGCCGCTCTGGCCATCAAGCAGCTCGGAAGGGTCGTCAGCAGTGCTGGCTTCCGGAATCAGGGCCGTGGTCTGGCCAATCGTTTTGATCAGGGTCATGGTGCGTGAGGAGGTTGACGAGAGACTTGGGTGGTATTGACCAGTGAATCAATTGAATCCGGATTGTGATATCAACCCAGGTGGTTATCTGTGCTTTATATGCCCACTTGGCGGGTCTGTAGGGCTCGGACGCCCAAAGGGTACAGACTCCCAATTTCAATTAAGTGAAATACTTTTTATGCCGCCGTTCCTGGAGCACACGTGAAGTGTGTTCCAGGCTTCAGAGCAGAATCAGGCGAACGCGAAGTTGGCCGGATTGTTGAGGGCGGCGGCGCTCACGTTGGTGAACTGGCCGATGGTGGTGCCGCCCAGGCTGAGCATGGCGTTGGCACCCATCTGGCTGAAGCTCAGATCGGTGAAGGCGGCGCCGCGCAGGCCCACCTTGTCGACACCGGCGCTGAAGTCCATCACCACCTGCTGGGCGGCGGGCAGATCGCCGGGGCCGCTCACCAGCCAGAACTGGTCGCTGCCGGCGCCACCATTGAGGTAGTTGGTGCCAGCGCCAGCGAGGATGGAGAACACGTCGTTGCCGTCGCCGCCGAGGGCCCGGTTGGCGGAGCTGCCGATCACGAAGTCGTCGTTGCCGCCGAGCCCGCTGAGGCGGTTGCCGTCGCCGGCGGTGGCGTTGAAGACGTCGCTGTCGCTGCCACCGGTGACCACATCGCGGCTGCCGGCGTAGACGGTGTTGGCGCCGGAGCCGGCGAAGATCGTGTTGTCGCCGCCGCCGGAGAGGGCCACGTCGATCTCGTCGCCACCGGCGCCTGAGAACACCCTGTCGAGTCGGCCGTCAAAGCCGGGGATGGTGGAGGCACCCGGCAGGGTGGTGTCGTCACCGCTGGTGCCAACCCGCACCGGATCGATCACGTCGTCATTGCGCACCGCCAGGTTTTGCAGGCGGGTGTCAAGACCCTGGGTCGTGTCGGCCTCGGCGTAGGGGTTGGCGGGGGAGTGGTTGGCGGCCAGGAATTCGGCCATGGCGTCCTGCTCGGAGCCGTCGGCGGCGAAAGTGGCGACGCCGGTTGAGGTGCCAGCAGCTGTCAATTTCACCTGATTCACTCTCGCGATCACCGTCGGGTCACCGACCTGTCCGGCTGCTGCATCGCTGTTCAGGTTCGGGAATGGATAACCATCTCCTCCACCCGTGAATGAACCGTTCACCAACACGGGATTGGTGAGGAAGTCGAGCGTCACCATCCGGATGCTGCGGGTCGGATCGCCTACCACGGCGCCGTCGCGCACCACGATGTCGAGGTCGTTGCCGTCCGCGTCCTGGATCGCCAGGGTCTGTATCCGCGAGCCAGCGGGACGGGTGAGGTCGTAGCTGAAGGCCATGCCGCCCACCTGGGGGAAGCGGCCGCCACCCACGCCGGCGGCGACGCCGTGCTCAAGCAGCGCCTTCAGTTCGTTGGCGGTGACGCTCACCAGCGACAGGCCGTTGTTGAAGCTCAGGGCGTTGGCGATGTCATTGCGGGAGATGCCGCCCTCCGGCTTCACCTCATTGCCCTGGGCGTCGAATACCGCAGCGGTGGGTAGCAGTTCAGGCTTGCCGTCGACGGAACCGGTGGGCACCAGCGACTGGCCGATTGAGTTGCGGATGCCGCCGCCGTTCTTCAGCGACACCAGCACGGTGGGGTCGATCGAGCGGGCGTAGGCCAGGTTGGCGTCGGCGGTGAGGTTGCCGAGGTTGGTCTCCTCGCTGCGCACGCCGGGGTTGCGGTTGCCGTTGAGGAACACGTCACTCACGCCGAACCACTCCGATTCCTGGGCGACGATCACGCTGCGCAGGTTGTCGGCCACCGCCTGCACGCGGGCATCGATGAACGCTTCGGCATCGAGGGCTGCCAGGCCGGCGGCATCGGTGCGGTAGGCGCCGCTGATGGTGGGGTCGTAGCTGCCGGGAATGATCACGCCGTCAGCATCGAAATCGAGCACCAGGCGGCCCAGGTACTTGTAGTTGCCGTCGGTGTTCACCACCGCCACCGGCTTGCCGTCGGCGTCGGTCTTGATGATTGGGTAGACGCCCTGGATGCTGTCGCCAGGCCGGGCGGTGTCGTTGCTGTCGAAGAGGCGGGTGTTGGAACCACCGCCGGCGATGATGTCCACATGGCGCAGGCGCTCGGCCAGGGCCTGCTCGATGCTCAGCTGCTGCATGTGGGCCAGCAGGATCACCTTGTTGAGCCCAGGGTTGGCGGCGATCAGGGCATCCACGTCGGCCTGGATCACGGCGGCCAGGGCATCCAGCTCGGCTGGTGAGGGGCTGCCACCGAAGGGAGCGGGGGAAATGCCCACGTTGCCGGGGCTGGAGATGGTCTTCAGCCAGGGGGTGGTGGCGCCGACCACACCCACCTGCTGGCCGTTCACATCAAACACCACGCTGCTGGTGATGCTGTTGGGCTTGGGAGCCTGACCATCGGGCACCACCAGGCCGGCCAGGTTGCCGTCGGTGCTGAAGTTGAGGTTGCCGCTGAGGTAGGGGAAGGCGGTGCCGGGGTAGCCGCTGGCGCTGCTGATCAGATTCTTCAGCACGCTCGTGTTTTGGTCGAACTCGTGGTTGCCGAAGGCGATCGCCTGCACCCCCAGAGCGTTCTGAATCAGCACATCGCCGCGGCCCACGGCGCCATAGGACTGAGCGGAGGCGCCGTAGAACAGTCCCGGGATCCAGGCGTCGCCGCTGGAGAGGGTCAGCGTGTTGACGAAGCCGGGAATGCCGTCGAGGTCGATGTCCTGAGCGCGCAGGGCATTGAGCACCCCGGAGAGGCGGGGGGCATCGTTGAGGGCGCTGATGTTGCCTTCCTGGTCGGCCAGGTGGAAGAGCTGCAGCTTGAAGGCGCTGCCTTCGGCCAGGGGATCTGCTGTGGTGACGCTCACCACGTCGTTGCCCTCGCTGCTGGCGATCAGGCCGGCCGGCTCGCCTGCCTCACTGCGCAGGAAGGTGATGCCCTCAATCCGGTTGGAGCCGGGGAACACCAGCGGATCCACCGCCACCACGTTGTAGGGATCGCTCACATCAAAGATCGCCGCGACGCTGGTGGGGGTGCGCTCCAGGGCGACAAAGGCGTAGGTGCGGCCGGCCACGGTGGCGATCTCCACCATCTCGGGCTCGGTGCCCTTGTCGTCGTCGCGGTTGTAGGTGCTGGTGAAGTAGCCGAGGCCGCTGGCCAGATCCTCCAGGGCTGAGCTGGAATCGAACACCAGGTTGCCCTTGGCATCGTGGATGCGCAGGGAGCGGGAGCCGATGCTGAAGGGTTTGTCGATCAGTCCGTCGCCGGTGATGTCGCCGGTGTCGTTGAGCAGGTTCAGGCGAGTTCGGCTGATGCCGGTGGCCGCGTTGAAGGCGGCGTTGAGAGCGCTGACTCCGGGGTGATCGCGGAAGGCGGTGCCATTGATCACCGTGCTGGCATCGGCCCGGCTCAGGTCGTAGAAGATGTTGCCCTTGTCGGGTTCGTATTCGCGGGAGTCGCCTTCACCCACGGCCAGCAGGAACTGGCGGCCCTGGGCATCGGTGTAGGCCGCGATGCCGTCCGGCATGGTGAGGCCGTAGACAGGCAGGCCGCTCACGGGCCGGTATTGATTGCCACCTTTTGAGCTGCCGTCCACGTCCCGGTCGGAGCTGTCAAAGCCGGCGCCGTCGAAGCTCACGACAGTGAAGCTGTTGCCGTTGGCGCCTTCGGTGCCGAAGTCGTTGTCGTAGTTGAACACCAGGGCGCCGTCCTCGCGCACGGTGATGCCTTCCGGCTTGTCGTAAGCGGTCGAGCCACCGATCGAGGGCAGGTTGAACAGCTCGATCTTGTGGGCCAGGCGGATGCCGGCTGCGGCCAGGGCGTCGGCGCTGGAGCTGCTGAAGATCGCTGGGGTGGTGGCGTCGCTGTCGTGATCGACGAGGGTGCGGCGGTTGTCGAGGAGCTCAGGGCTGGCCAGGCCGATCGCCGCCTGCCAGCCGCCCGTGCTGGTGAGGGGCAGGGTGTCGGTGGCGCCGCGCAGATCCACCTCGTACACATGCTTGAAGCCAGTGAGGCTGCGGCTGCTGTCGCGCTCGATCACCAGGAACACGCCGCGGGCCGGATCGAAGGCCACATCACCGATCTTGTCCTGGCCGGTGCGGCCGCTCAGCAGATACAGGTGCTCCTTCACCGGTGCGCCTGTGGCCGGATTGAAGGCCAGGATGCGGGTGAGCTCCGAGGTGCTGCGGCTGACGCTGGTGCCGTTGCTGTCCTTGTCGAGCGGGCTCTGCATGAAGGCGTAGAGCAGCCCATCGGTGGGATTGAAGGCCATGCCCTCGATGCCCCGGTTGGCCCAGCGGTTGCTGCCGTAGATGGCGGGCAGGCTGTCGATCGTTTCGGCGCCGATCGGGGTGGCCCCCCCCACGTTGTGCTGGGCCTCGAGCAGGGCCTTCTGGCCGGCGGGGATGTAGCGCTGGATCAGGTTGCCGGTGCTGAAATCGAACAGGGCGACCTGGCCGCGGTACTCATCGCCCACGGCGAACACCTGGCGGCTGCTGCCCCCGATGGTCACGGTGAACACCGACACCGTCTCAGAGTCGATGCCGAACGGGTCGTAGGGGAGAGCGTTGTTGGCCGAATCGATCGGAATGTCGTCCTTGCCGGCCAGCTGCGGAAGGCCGGTGAGGGGGGTTCCGTCGGGGCGCTTCAGACCGATGCGGGCCAGTTCGCTGATGGCGCCGGTGGCCCGGTTCATGCCCAGCTTGTAGATCGTGGGCTGGAAGTCGGGATCGAGGAACTGGCGCTTGCCAGCCACAAGAGCGCCGTTGGGGCCACGGTCGGTGATCGAGAAGTAGACGTCGAGCTCGGTGCCGTCGACCGTTTCCTGGCCGGCGAAGGTGAGGCCGGAGAGGCCACCGGCCTGCACACCAGCCGGCAGGTTGGCGGCGCCGGCGGCGTACTCCAGCTCGTAGCTGATGTTCTCGGCGCTGGCGATGCCGCGGCTCCAGTCCTTGATGCCGGCCGAGAAGATCTCGGTGATCACCGGCGCGGCACCGCTGAGATCCAGCACGGCAAAGGCGTTGTTCTCCTGCAGGGAGATCCAGGCGGTCTTGCCGTCGGCGCTGAAGGCGATCGCTTCGGGTTCGATGTCCTGGCCAACCGTGGTGGTCACACCCAGGCGCTCACCGATGCGGATGCCGCGGTTGATCAGCTCTTCGCGGCGGTTCTCCCAGGCGGCGAAGCCGATGGTCTGCACATCGGCCTGGGCCGGGGCCACCGGCGTGGCGGCCAGAAAGCCACTGGTGTTGATCAGGGAAATCGATCCCTCGGGATCAATGGTGTAGAGCGAATTGGGCTCGCCTTCATTGGTGACCAGCAGCTTGCTGCCGTCGGCGCTGAACTTAACCATGTCGGGCAGAGCGCCGACGTTCACGCTGCTCACGTGAACGGGCAGGGCCGGATCGCTCAGGTCATAGAACTGCACGAAGCCGGGGTCGGTTTTGACCGTGTTCTGCACGGCGACGGCCAGCAGGGTCCCGAACACCGCTGCGCTCTGGAGGGTTTCGCTGCTGTCGATCGGCTTGGCCACGGCCACGGCCTGGGGGTTGGCCGGATCCCGCAGATCGCTCACCACCACGGCGCCGGAGCCGCCCCCCACGGTGTAGGCATACCCGGAGCTGGGGTTGTACGCGGTGATCTCGGCGTTGGCGCCGAGCGCTTCCACAGCCAGATTGAGCACGCCATTGATGGCGCCCACAGAGGGGGTGACTGGCGCGAAGGTGAGAGCCACTAGAAGCCGACATACGGTCTGAGTCGAACCTCGCAGTTGACGAAAAGCGCCGGATTAAACTTCAGTTAACAGCGGGTTTCCAGGTGGCGCTGCATACATCGAGCATGTGACTGGTTTGTCTTTGCTCTGGTGTTGATCCGTCTGTGATTGGATTGCCTCACCGGGCGGATTTTTTTGCTGTGTGTGTTATTCAAGCCACCACCAGTCGTTGAACGCTGCAGCCTGGCCGGAGGGCTCGCCGGCGGCGGCCGGAATGCCATCCAGAAGCGTCCACACCCTGGCGCTGGCGATGCGGAAGCGCCGCCCGCCGCTGTCGACCCGCACGCCGCTGTAGCCGCGGATCGCCTGCTGCCGTCGCACCCCGGCCAGGTCGCGGGCGCGAGCGCTCCGCTCAGCCGGCTCGGCGGTGAGGCGTGAGGGCATGCCCACCAGGTCGTGCCAGGGCCGGCGCCAGAGCGTGAGGGCGGCCCGGTTGGCGTAGATCAGCCGCGGCCCAGGGTCCGCCGCGGGATCGGCGCCATCGTGGGCCAGCACCACTGTTTCAGCTGTAAACAGGGCCTGGGCCCATTGCAACACCGTGGCATCGCTGGGCAGGCCCACCAGCAGGGGGCGGCCATAGGCGAGGCGGTGGCTGGCCAGGATGCGGGTGGCCACGGTCTGGGCTGCCGCCGTCAGCCACGGGGCGGGTGCGACGACAGCCGCTGGCTGCGTTTCAGCTCGCCCCGGCATCCCCATCACGGGTGGGGGCGTCCATCGCCCTGGCCATCGCCTGCGCGGCCATCGCCTCACCGTGGCTGCGCACCCGGGCGAGGAAGCGCTGGTTGGCATCCGGGAACTGGGGGGACTCAGCCAGGGGCAGAGGACCGGCGGCATCAAGGCCGGTGTCGCCCTCCATGGCAGGAGTGATCACCACCAGATCGGGATCCAGGGCGGCGTCGTAGCGCCACCAACGGCTGGGGTCGGTGATGGCGCCGTGCACATGGGGTACCAGGGCGGCTTCGGCCGGTTGTTCCCGTGCCTGGCGCACCTGTCGGGCCAGGGCGCGCTGGCGGCGCTTGGCCAGGTCGGCCAGCAGCTGGGCGCGCGTGCGCCCTCGCAGTTGGAAGAGCACGAATGGGTCTTCGCTGAAACGGTCGCCCATCAGGTAGAAGACGGCGCTCACGTGCTTGCACGGATTGACCTTGTCGGGGCAGGTGCATTCGCTGCGCACCTCCTGCAGCTTGAAGGGAAACAGCCGCTTGCCGCTGGCTGCGAAGGCCCGTTCGATGTCCTCCGGCATCACCCCCGCCAGCAGCTGGGATGACCAGCGGGCTTTCTGGGTGAGGGCGTCAAGCACGTAGCCCCAGTCTTCGTCGTTGAGCACATCGAGCCAGAGCTTCACCTTGTAGGGCTCCTCGCCGCTGCCCTGCACCCGCGCATGCACGCGCCTGCCCTCGAACCGGATCGAGGTGACGTTGCCGCTGCGGGCGTACTCCCAGGCCCTCTCCAACCGTTTCTTGAACCGGTAGGAGTGGATCAGCTCCATCCAGTGCTGCACCCACCAGGGCTGCTGACCGAGGCCGTCGTTGCCCAGCTGGGTGGTGATGGCGGCGGAGGAAACGGTCATCGCCGACCCCTTTGGATCGTTCCATTATTCCGGCCGCTGTGCCTGCCGCTGCGGAGCAGGGCATTGCCGCTCAGCACCAGCACCACCGCGTTGAGCAGATGCCAGAACAGATGGGTGCCGATCGGCCAGAGCGCACAGAACTGGTTGTCGAGGCTGCGCAGCAGCAGGGAGAGGCTGAATAGCCCGCAGGCCCAGCCCAGGCTGGCCGGCTCGCCGCGGCGCTGCTGGTGCCAGGCCAGCAGCGCCAGCACCAACAGGGTCGGGGCGTAGGCCAGCGAACCGTTCAGCACGGTGGGCCATGACCGCCCTGCCAGGCAGGCCAGCAGGAAGGCCAGGCAGAGGCCAGCAGCCGGAACGACGGCCAGGCCCACCCGGCGGCGCAGGTAGAGCAACAGCACCAGCAGCTGGAACAGGAGGATTGGAATCACATCAGCCGCGAGGGCCCAGCCCGTGGCCAACGTGTGGAACAGGGTGCTGCCCACGCCGATCGCCAGTGCCAGACCCGCCAGCATCAGCAGGCTCCGATCCCAACCAGCGGCCACACCATCAGAGCCGCTCCAGTCAGAGCCGCTGCCACCAGGGCTGTTGTGGCCAGGGCGGGCCAGTTGCAGCAGCCTCCAAGCCGCAATAGCAAATGCTGCGTTGGTGAGGGCGTTCAGCGGTTCGGCCAGCAGGCCTGGCCCCAGCCTTTCGCAGTAGAGGTCGATCACACCCGTGCGCTCACTCCGGCTCCTGCAGCGCCACCAGATCGCGTAGCTGGCCCACATCGAGACCGCCGAGCCAGTCTTCGCCGGAGCCGACGATGTCTTCGGCCAGCTTCGACTTCTCCTTGATCATCCGGTCGATGCGCTCCTCCACCGAGCCGCTGGTGATGAACTTGTGCACCAGCACCCGCTTCTGCTGGCCGATGCGGTAAGCGCGGTCGGTGGCCTGGTTCTCCACGGCCGGGTTCCACCAGCGGTCGATGTGGAACACGTGGCTGGCGCGGGTGAGGTTGAGGCCCACCCCACCGGCCTTGAGCGACAAAAGAAACAACTGGGGGCCGCGTGGGTCCTCCTGGAAGCGATCGACCATCGCCTGGCGCTCGCTCTTGCTGGTGTTGCCATAGAGGAAGGGCACCTCCTGACGCCACCTGTGCTGCAGGTGAGCCTGGAGCAGATGGCCCCACTCGGCGAACTGGGTGAACAGCAGGGCCCGGTCGCCCGCTTCGATCACCTCCTCGAGAATCTCCTCGAGGCGTTGCAGCTTGGCGCTGCGGGACACAAACGTCGACGCTGCGCCGTTGCCCGTTGCCGTCTGCGCGTCCTCGCCCAGAGCCAGGGCGGGGTGGTTGCACACCTGTTTGAGCTTGGTGAGCAGGGCCAGCACCTGGCCATGCTTCTGACCGAGCGGGGCGCGGGCGATCGCATCGAGGCTCTGCTCGACGGTGCGGTTGTAGAGCTTCTTCTGCTCGGGGCTCAGCCCCACCCATTCATGCAGCTCCACCTTCTCGGGCAGGTCGGAGATGATCGAGCGGTCTGTCTTCAGGCGCCGCAGGATGAAGGGCCCTACGCGGGCCTTCAGATCGCGCATGGAGGCCATGTCGCCGTAGCGCTCGATCGGCAGGCGGTAGCGCTGGCGGAAGAAGGGTTCATCGCCGAGCACCTTCGGGTTGAGGAAATCCATCAGCGCCCACAGCTCGCTGACGCGGTTCTCCACCGGTGTGCCGGTGAGTGCGATCCGAAAACGGCTGCCGCCTCCCTTGGTGCTGCGCAGGGGGCGGCCCAGGTCGCGCGCCGCCATCGACTGCTTGGCGATCGGGTTCTTGATCGCCTGGGCTTCATCGATCACCACCCCCTGCCAGTCGGTGCTCTCGAGCAGTTCGCTGTCGCGTTGGAGCAGGCCGTAGCTGGTGAGCACCAGGTCGACCCCCTTGAGGGCCTTCTTCAGGGCTGCTTCCGTGCTCGGCCGGCGCGGGCCGTAGTGCTCCGTCACCATCAGCTCCGGTGTGAAGGCCGCCGCCTCCCGCTTCCAGTTGGTGAGCACGGAGGTGGGCGCCACCAGCAGCACGGGCCGCTTCAGCTCTTCCTCGGCCTTGAGGTGTTGCAGGAAGGCCAGCAGCTGGATCGTCTTGCCCAGGCCCATGTCATCGGCCAGGCAGGCGCCCTGATCGAAGCGGTGCAGAAAGGCCAGCCAGCCCAGGCCCCGCTCCTGATAGGGCCGCAGCTGGCCGGCGAAGCCCGGTGGCGCCGGCAGGGGATCGGGGGCTTTCTGCTGGTGGTACTGCTCCAGCACGCCCTTCAGGCGCGGACCGGGGTCGAAGCGGTGTACAGGCAGGCGGTGGAAGGTGTCGCCGTCGCTGGCGGTGAGGCGCAGGGCGTCGTCGAGGCTGAGGCCGGGGTCGGTGGTGGAGAACCGCTCAGCGTTGCGTTCGTCGCTCGGGCGCAGTTCGATCCAGACTCCTTTGTGCTGCACCAGCGGGCTGCGCTTGGCCTTGAGCCGCTCCAGATCCTTGAGGCTGAGCGTCACCCCGCCAATCATGAACTCCCATTCCGAGTTCAGGCTCTCGCCGAGGGTGAAGCCGCGGGAGCGTTCCGGCAGATCGGCTCTGATTGCCAGTCCGAGCCGGCTGGCCAGGCCACCGGAGAGGCTCTCCGGCAGCACCACGCCCACACCCACGTCGCGCAGCTGGGCGGCGGCGGTGCGCACCAGCACGAAGGCCTCCGCCGGGGTGAGCTGCATCGTTTCGGGGGTGGCGGAATCCAGGCCGCGCTCGATCGGCTCGAACACGGTGAGGGCCCGACCCAGGCCTTCCAGCAGCAGCTCACTCGGCTGGGGCACCGCCACCTCCCCCAGCTGCAGGGAGTGGTCGCCAGCCGCCCAGGCCACCGCCGCCGGCACCCGCAGGCTCGGATCCGCTTCCGCCTGCAGGCCGAAGCGCAGCTCCCACAGCTCCTCGCCTTCCGCCGGTGTGAACAGTTCGAGGCAGGTGCGCGCCGGTGCCACCCGGCCGGCCACCGCCTCCCGCCAGTGGTGGGTGGCGATCGTGAGTCGCTCCAGGTCCTCCTCGTCGAGGTTGAGGCGGCCATCGCCCTTGCCCAATCCCTTCTGCCAGGCCAGCAGCAGCGGATCAAGCCCTTCAACCTCCCCTCGGAAGCCGGCCCGCAGCTGGCCGTCCAGCAGGGCTTCCAGCAGGCTGGCCACCCGCAGGCGGCCACTGCCGGGGCGCCGGCAGGCCAGGCTGGGATCCCCCTGCAGGCTGGCGGCCAGGGCGCAGGTGGCCACCTGGGGGATGCCCATCGCCAGTTCCTCCAGGCGGTGCCGGTCGCCCTCCCGGTTCAGCAGGGGCAGCCAGCGCCCCTGGTCGGCTTCGATCTGGGGCAGCCACCGCCCGCGGGCGATCAGGCTCAGGGCCCAGCGCTGCAGGTGGGTCCACCAGCGCAGGTCGTCGCCCATCTCGGGATGGCCGCTGGCCAGGGGCAGGCTGCTCAGCCACTCCGCAGCACCGGGCGGATCAAGGGCCCAGCCCTCCACCTGCCAGGGCCACCATTCCAGTTGCTTCGGAATCGGCTCACCCGCCTGCAGCGGCAGACCGCTCCAGCTGCCGGCAGCGCTGCGGTGTCCCCGCGCCGCCTGGGTGCGGCTCGGCAGGGTGAGTGTGGCCCGGGCGGGCCGGAGCGCCTCGGTCCAGTAGCCGTTCTCGTCGATCCAGTCGGCCAGTTCGTCGGGGGTGAGGGCGAAAGGGTGGTCGGGTGCGACGAGGGCCGGCTCCACCGGGCTGGCCACCTTCCAGGTGTCCGCCCAGAGGAACAACCTGCCCCCCGCTCCTTCCGGGGGGAACAGCCAGGTGGCATGCAGCAGGCTCATCCCAGGGTCTTCAAGGCCGGCGGGCCGACGGAACGCGATGCGCCACCAGGGGCGATCCGTGCGGGAGCAGGTGCAGCGTCAGGTGCAGCAGCAGGGCAGCGCCGACCAGGGGCACCCAGGCACGAATGAGCCCCATCATCACAGTTGACGCAACCGCCAGCAGATCGGCCGCCAGTGGCAGCTCCGTCGGCCTGTCGGTCAGCGCCGGCAGCGCCAGGCTGTGAATGCCGCACACCGCTCCGACCAGCCCCGCCTGCAGGTGGCTGTCGTCGGGGTCGACCCGCTGCAGATGGAAGGCCAGCAGGCCGTAGAAAAAGCCGCAGCCGCCGGCCCGCAGGGCCGCTCCCAGTCCGAAGCTCAGCCCCAGACCGAGGGCGGCCGCCCCGGCCAGCAGGGCCCAGGCGAGGGAGATCAGCCGCAGCTGTCCGCGCGATGGGGTGCTGGCCGATCGGTCGGCCGCTGGGAGGGCGGGTTGACTCACGCTGCTGCCCCGGGGGCCGGGCCTGTGCTGGGCGATCATGCCCTGAACCCGGTGCGCCGTCCTCTCCTCAGGGCTCCGGGGTCCGCCCCATGGCTCCGGCCCCGCCCGGTCGCACGCTTCACCTGCACGCCGGTCCCCACAAGACTGCCAGCACCTACCTGCAGGCGCGGCTGCACGCCAACCGGGCTGGCCTGGAGCGGGCCGGACTGCGCTATCCCACCCCCTGGAGGGAGCAGTCGCACCGGCAGCTGGCCCGGCAGCTGCAGGCCGGCCGCTTCGAGGCGCTGGAGCGGTTGATCAACCAGCAGCTGCGCTGGAGCGGCGATCTGCTGCTCAGCGCCGAACACTTCGCGCCCCTGCTGGAGCGGCCCGCGGCCTTGGAGCGGCTGCGGCGGGTCGCCGCCGCCGGGGGCTACGGGCTGCAGGTGATCAGCGTGGTGCGCCCCCAGGAGGAGTTGCTCACGTCCTTTTATGCCCATGTCCTGGGCCGGCTCTACGGCAGTCCCGACTTCCGCGATTACGTGCGCGCCCAGCTGGCCGGCCGGCGCGTGCGCGCCGCCGGCCGGCACCGCTGGATCCGCATGGCGCCCCTGGCGCTCGATCTGGAGCGGCGCTTCGCCCCCCTGCTGGCGGCGGGGGGCGTGACGGCTGTGTTCCTTCCCTACCGCCCGCTGCGGGGCGATCTCTACGGATCGTTGATGGCTGCCCTCGCGCTGCCCGCCGGCCCCTGGCGGCCGGCGCCCCCGGGCCAGGCCAATGAGCAGCTGGGCCGCCGGGGGCTTGGTGTGGCCTACCGGATCAACCAGCGCCTCGATGGCCTGCCGCTGCGCCGCAACCGCCTGATCGCTGAGCACGGTCTCAACCGGCTGGTGGAGCGGCTGCGGGCGCGGGCCCTGGACCAGGGCTGGGTGGAGGAGCGCTTCAGCGGTTGGGAGGGGGGGCTGTTGGGGCGGGTGCGCCAGCACTACGCCGCGGCCAATGAGCGGTTCGCCACCCGGGTGTGGGGCCAGTCCTGGAGAGCCTGCTTCGGCGGCGCTGCCCCGCCGGGCCCTGCCGCTCCCGCCGGGCTGGTGCTGGATGGGGAGGTGGAGCGGGAGGCCGAGCGCCTGTTCAGCCACTACGAGCGGCGGTTACCGGCGGCCTGGCGCACCTAGCCTGCAGCGCGACTGTCTGTTGCCATGAGGCTGTTCGCGCGCTGGTCTGAGCGCCAGGCCCACCTGCTGCGCTGGGTGTTGTTGCTGGGTTGGCTGGCCCTGATCGCCTCGCTGCTCAGTCCCGCCCTGGGGGACTGGACCCTGCGCGCTCCGCTCTGTCCCGCCGGGATCACCTGCCACGGCCATGGCGGCAACCAGCTCTTCTGGGGTTTGGTGGTGCCCAGCGGCCTGCTGATCCTGGTGGCGGGCAGCCATGAGCTGTGGCGGCGCATCTGCCCCCTGGCCTTTGTCTCCCAGCTGTTCCGGGCCCTCGACCGTCAGCGCCGGGTGCCCGGCCGGGGGGGGCGGCCGCAGGTGGCCAAGGTGGAGAGCGACTCCTGGCTCGGCCGCCACCACCTGGTCCTGCAGTGGAGCCTGTTGATCGCGGGCCTCTGCCTGCGGCTGCTGGCGGTGAACAGCAGCCCCGTGGGGCTGGGCCTGCTGCTGCTGCTCACCGTGGTGGCGGCCCTGGTGGTGGGCTGGGCCTATGCCGGCAAGGCCTGGTGCCAATACGTCTGTCCGATGGGGGCGGTCCAGCAGGTTGTCACCGGTCCCCGGGGACCGCTGGCCAGTCCAGCCCACCTCGACTCCAGCCGCATCACCCAATCGATGTGCCGCATGGTTGCCGATGACGGCCATGAGCGCTCCGCCTGTGTGGCCTGCCAGTCGCCTTGTCTGGACATCGATTCGGAGCGCAGCTACTGGACTGGCCTGGAGGGCAGACGGGGCCTGCGCTGGGCCTGGCTGTCCTATCCGGGTCTGGTGCTGGCGTTCTTCCTGCTGGCCCGCCAGCCGGGGCCGGCCGGGGTGGAGATGCTGCGCAGCGGGCTGTGGGCGTTTGATGCCGATCTGCCGGGCCGTGCCCTCGACCTCTGGCCCCGCGCCGATGCCAGTTGGGGTCTGCCGCGCCTGCTGGCCATCCCGGCCGTGCTGAGTGCGGCCGGGGCCGGCAGCGTGGCCCTGTTCGGCGGGTTGGAGAACTGGTTGGCCGCCCGGCTGGCCCGCGACCACAGCCAGGAGCGGGCCGTGGCCATGGCCCGCTCCCGCATCCGGCTCCTGGCCACCTTCCTGGCGGTGAACCTGTTTTTCTGGTTTGCCGATCCCAGCCTGGGGATCGCGGAAGGCAAGGTCGGCCAGCTGATCCGGTCTGTGGTGCTGATCGCCAGCGCCATCTGGCTCCACCGCAGCTGGCCGCGCGACGCGGAGGCCTATCGGCGCGAAAGCACCAGTGCCAGTCTGCGGGGCCAGCTGCGCAAGCGCTTCCCCAACCTGGAGGACCACCTCGACGGGCGCACGCTTGAGGAGCTCACCCCCGGTGAGGTGTTCACCCTGGCCAAGGCCTTGCCCGCCCAGCTCGCCGCCACCAACCAGGCGCTCTACCGGGATGTGCTGGCCGATCTGTTCCGCACGGGCCGGCTGGAGCGGGCGGCGAGTGCCGTGCAGCTCGAGGAGCTGCGCAACGCCCTGGGGCTGGCGGAGGCCGATCACCATGCCGCCATCCGCGACCTGGCGGTTGAGGACCCGCAGCTGATGGAACTCGATGCCCGGCAGCAGGCCAGCCGCAATCTGCGGGAGGACGCGGCGGCCGAGGCGATCCACGACCTGCTTCAGCTGGCCGGAGAGCCCGATCTGAGGCCCGCGGCTCTCGATGGCCCCCAAGCTCAGCGGCTGGAGATGATCCGTCAGGACTCCGGGCTGGAGGAGGAGGCTTGGCAGGCCCTGCTGTTGTGCTTTGCCCCCCGCTCAGCCTTTGCCCGCCGGCAGCTGGAGGGGGGGCTCGACGAGCTGCGCGCCGAGCTGGCGCGCCGTGCGGCCCTGGCGGGGGCTGCCGCCGCCGATGGCTTGCTCCGGCCCCTGCTGCCGGTGATCGATCTGCGCCTCGTCAGCGATGTGCTGCCCCTGCTGTCCCTACTGGCGGAGTTTGAGGCCGGCGATCCCCTGCTTGAGCGCTTCGCCGCCCTGCAGGTGCAGTTTCCGCCTGGGGTGATCGCCGAGGTGCTGCGCCGGGACCTCACCCTGCCGGCCCTGCCCCAGGCCTGTGCTCCCCTGTCCCTGGAGCCCCTGCCCGATCCGCTGGCTGTGCTGGATGACCTCTGGACCGATCCCGACCCCGAGAACGCGGTGTGGGTGCTCTGGTACCTCGACCAGCGGCATCCGGACCGGGCGGCAAGGCTGCGCCGCAGCCCCCGTCCGGGGTTGCCCGGCTCGCCCCACCTGCAGGCCCTGCTCGAAGGCAGGCCTCTGGCGGAGGGGGAACAGCTGCACCTGCTCATCCGCGTGCCGCTGCTGGAGGCGCTCTCCCCTTCGGCCCTGTTCAATGTGGCGGCCTGGGGGCAGCTGCGCTCCTGGCCCGACGGGGCGACCATCCTGCGGCCCGGTGACAGGGCCGGCTGGATGGCGATCCTGCTGGAAGGCAGTGCCCTGGTGCGGGGCGCCGACTGGCAGGCGCAGGTGTCGGCCGGCGAGACCCTCGGTGAGATGGCCCTGCTCAGCGGCCGCCCCCAGGGCTCCACCGTCACGGCCCGGGAGCCCGTGCGGGCCCTGGTGTTCGACGCCTCGGGGTTTGAGCAGCTGCTGCACCAGTCGTCGGCCTTTGCCCGCAGCCTGCTGGGTCAGCAGACCCGACGCATTGAGGAATTTCAGCGTCAGCCCCCCGGCCCTTCGCCCGCCGCCGGCCTCTGAGCGATCATGCCCTTCCCGGGTTCGCACATCAGGCCATGGCCGCTGCCCCTCCCCGCACTGCCCGCGCCCAGGGCGCCCGCCCCCGCAGCGGCGCCGAGATCCGGGCGGCCTTTCTCGCGTTCTACGAGCAGCACGGCCACAAGCCGATGGCCAGCGCCTCGCTGATCCCGGACGACCCCACGGTGCTGCTCACCATCGCCGGCATGCTGCCGTTCAAGCCGGTGTTCCTGGGGCAATCTCCGAGGCCGGCGCCGCGGGCCACCAGCAGCCAGAAGTGCATCCGCACCAACGACATCGAGAACGTGGGCCGCACGGCGCGGCATCACACGTTCTTCGAGATGCTGGGCAACTTCTCCTTCGGCGATTACTTCAAGGAGCAGGCGATCCAGTGGGCCTGGGAGCTGAGCACAGGCGTGTTCGGCCTCTCGCCCGACAACCTGGTGGTGAGCGTGTTCCGCGAGGACGACGAAGCCGAGGCGATCTGGCGCGACGTGGTGGGCGTGAACCCCAAGCGGATCATCCGCATGGATGAGGCCGACAACTTCTGGGCCTCCGGGCCCACCGGCCCCTGCGGCCCCTGCTCGGAGATCTACTACGACTTCAAGCCCGAACTGGGTGACGACGGCATCGACCTCGAGGACGACGCGCGCTTCATCGAGTTCTACAACCTGGTGTTCATGCAGTACAACCGCGACGCCGAGGGCACCCTCACGCCGCTGGCCAACCGCAACATCGACACCGGCATGGGGCTCGAGCGCATGGCCCAGATCCTGCAGGGTGTTCCCAACAACTACGAGACCGATCTCATTTACCCCCTGATTGAGACGGCGGCGGGCCTGGCGGGGGTCGACTACCGCGGCCTCGACGACAAGGGCAAGACGTCTCTCAAGGTGATCGGCGACCACTCCCGTGCCATCACCCAGCTGATCTGCGATGGCGTCACCGCCAGCAACCTGGGCCGCGGCTACATCCTCAGGCGCCTCCTGCGCCGCGTCGTCCGCCACGGACGGCTCCTCGGCATCGACAAGCCGTTCCTGACCGCGATGGGGGAGGCGTCGATCGTGCTGATGCAGACCGCCTATCCGCAGCTGATCGAGCGGCGTGAGGTGATCCTGGCGGAGCTGGCCCGCGAGGAGGCCCGCTTCCTGGAAACCCTGGAGCGGGGCGAGAAGCTGCTGGCGGAGGTGCTGGCGGCCCAGCCCAAGCAGATCTCTGGCGAGCAGGCCTTCGAGCTGTACGACACCTATGGCTTCCCGCTGGAGCTCACCGAGGAGATCGCCGAGGAGCATGGCCTCACGGTGGACACCGTCGGTTTCGAGGCGGCGATGGAGCAGCAGCGCCAGCGGGCCAAGGCCGCGGCGGTGAGCATCGATCTCACGCTGCAGGAGGCCATTGATCAGGTTGCCTCCGCCGCCCAAGCCACCGCCTTCAAGGGCTATGAGGCCCTCGAGCACCCCAGCTGCGTGCTCGCCCTGGTGGTGAACGGCGAGCCGGCCAAGCGCGCCGTCGCCGGCGATGCGGTGCAGCTGGTGCTGGATGTCACTTCCTTCTATGGCGAAGGCGGCGGCCAGATCGGCGACCGCGGCGTGCTGCTTGGTGGCGGCGACCAGACCAGCGTCGATGCGGGCGTGATCGTGAGCATCGAGGGGGTGAGCCGCAACCGCTCGGTGTTCGTGCACAGCGGCCGGGTGGAGCGGGGCCAGATCGCCGTGGGCGACCTGCTCACCGCCCGGGTGGATGGGGCCTGCCGCCGCCGCGCTCAGGCCAACCACACCGCTACCCACCTGCTGCAGGCGGCGCTCAAGCAGGTGGTGGATCCGGCCATCGGCCAGGCCGGCTCGCTGGTGGACTTCGATCGCCTCCGCTTCGACTTCCACTGCCCCCGCGCCGTGACCGCGGCTGAGCTGGAGCAGATCGAGGCGCTGATCAACGGCTGGATCAGCGAGGCCCACAGTCTCGAGGTGCAGGAGATGGCGATCGAGCAAGCCAAGGCCGCCGGGGCGGTGGCGATGTTCGGCGAGAAGTACGCCGAGGTGGTGCGGGTGGTGGACGTTCCCGGCGTGTCGATGGAGCTGTGCGGCGGCACCCACGTGGCCAACACTGCCGAGATCGGCCTTTTCAAGATCGTGAGCGAGAGCGGTGTGGCCGCCGGCATCCGCCGCATCGAGGCTGTGGCCGGCCCGGCGGTGCTGGGCTACCTCAAGGAGCGCGAGGCGGTGGTGAAGCCCCTGGCCGAGCGCTTCAAGGCCCAGCCCGGCGAGATCGTCGAGCGGGTGGCCCAGCTGGCCGACGAACTCAGGGCCGCTCAGAAGGCCCTGGCGGCGGCCCGCAGCGAGCTGGCGGCGGCCAAGGCCTCAGCGCTGGCGGTCCGGGCGGAAGCGGTGGGTGCTGCTCCGGATGGTGCCCCGTTCCAGGTGTTGGTGGCTCGCCTGGATGGGGTGGATGGGGGTGGCCTGCAGACGGCGGCCCAGGGGCTGGCCGACCAGCTGGGCGATGGCGCGGCCGTCGTGCTCGGCGGCCTGCCCGACTCGGTTGATCTCGGCAAGGTGATCCTGGTGGCGGCCTTTGGCAAGGCGGTGATCGCCAAGGGGCCCAAGGCGGGCGCCTTCATCGGTGGCATTGCCAAGCTCTGCGGCGGCGGTGGCGGCGGCAGGCCCAACCTGGCGCAGGCCGGTGGTCGCGATGGCGCCGCCCTGGATGGGGCACTCGAGCAGGCGCGGCAGCAGCTCAGGAGCGCCCTCGAGGGGTGAGGGCAGGGGTGAGTGCAGGCGGAAGCGTGAATGGCGGCTGTGGGGCTTATTCATCGGCCGCGCCGGCGCCTGTGACCGCCTGAAAGAGTCGGCGCATCGTGCCGAGCAGGCTCGTGTCGTGCTGGTCTTCATCACCGCTGTCCAGTCGATCCAGTTCCTGCCGGCGGCGGCTCACCTGGTCGGCCAGCTGCTGCAGCAGCTCCGGCTGGGCCTGCAGCAGTGGTGCCAGGGCTGATCGGTCGAGCTGCAGCAGTCGGCATTCCTCCATGGCCCGCACGGTGGCGCTGCGGGGCGCATCCAGCAGGAGCGTCATCTCGCCGAACAGATCGCCTGGATCCAGTTGCCGCACCGACACCTGGCGTCCAGGAGCCACGGCCTTGAGCACCTCCACCCGGCCCGCCAGCAGCTGGTACAGGCAGTCGCCGCTCTCCCCTTCCCGCACGATCGCCTCGCCGGGACCAAAGCAGAGCACCCGTCCGGCTGCCGCCAGTTTCTGGAGCTGTTCAGGCGCCATCACGCTGAACAGTCCCCGGCCCTGGAGGGCTTCTGCGCTGGCCATGCCGTTCTGCGGGGCTTCACGTTGGCGTGGTCGCAGCTCCCGCACCGGGAACGGAATGCTCTGGCCGGCCCGTTGCAGCGCATACCAGATCTGCTCCTGTAGTTCGCTGCGCAGCTCGAGCACCGCCCGCAGGCTCATCTGCTTCTGCCACACCTGCAACTCGTAAGTGATGGCGCTTTCGTCGAATGTCTTCAGGCGCACCGCCGGTGCCGGTGCGCTCAGCACGCGCGGATGCTGGCGCAGAACTCCCTCCAGCAGGCCCCTGGCCTGGGCCGGTGGGAAGCTGTAGTCGAGCCCCACCTCGAAGCGGTTGCTGGCCACGCCGCTCGCCGAGCGGTTGGTGATCACCTCGGCGGTGATCCGGCTGTTGGGAATGATCAGCCGGCAGCCGTCCAGGTTGCGCAGCTGGGTGTCGCGCCAGGTGATCGTCTCCACCACCCCCTGCACGCCATCACCCAGATCGAGCCAGTCGCCCACAGCGAAATCGTCACCCAGCTGCAGCTCCAGGCCGGCGAACAGATCCTTGAGCGTTTCCTGAGCGGCGAAGCCCAGAACCGCTGTCAGAACGGCCGAGGTGGTGACCAGCCCCACGAGATCGAACCGGGCCGATTCCCGCACCACCAGCACCGTGAGCAGGGCCCCGCCACCGAGCATCAGCAGCTGCAGCAGCAGTTCCGGTGGACGGCGCCACCAGCCCATGCCGCTCGGCAGCTCAAGCCCCAGCCACAACCCCAGCCGCAGGGCCGCATAACCGATCAGCAGCTCATCCACCAACCCCAGCCAGCGCCTGTAATCGACCGGCAGGCCGAGCGCCTCGATCAGCGGCATCGCCGTCCAGCTGAGCAGGGCCAGCAGCGGCAGCTTCAGGGGCAGGTCTGGCAGACGGCGGCGCCCCAGCTGTCGCAGCAGCACCAGGGCAGCGAGGCCCAGCAAGGCCGGCAGCAACCGTTGCAGGAAGACCATGGCCGGGCGGGGAACGTCCAGTTGCCCCCATGCTGGTGCCAGTCCACCAGCGCCGCCATGGCATCTGCCAAACCATTGCCTCTGTTTCCGTCGCTGTTGCCGGTTGCGCTCTGGCTGGCGGCGGCCGGTGCCGGCGGGCTGCTCCCCGCCCGGGCCCAGGTGCAGGTGCAACTGCAGTGCGCGGGCACCCTGCTCGAGACCCGGGGCAGCGCCGAGCTGAAGCGCGATACCCAGCGCCTGGCCGTTTCGCTGGGGCTGGAGGCTGAAGCGGCCGAGGCCGACGGGGCCCTGGCCGCCCTGCAGCGGCGCCTGGCGGCCGTGCGGCAGCGACTGGTGGCACTGCGGGTGCAGGACCTGCGCGTGAGTTCACCGAGCACCTGGCAACGGCCCCAGGAACCGCGCAGCGCCGGGCCGAGGGTGGTGGCAAGCCTTCAGGTGAGCGGCCAGCTGGCGCCGGAGCGGCTGCAGGACTTCGTGCGCCAGCTGGGTGCCCTGGAAGGGGTGCGTCTCAACCCGGTGACGGCTGAGGCCGACCCCGCCGCCATGCCTGCCGTGCGCGCCCGTCTGCTGCGTGCGGCCTATCAGGATGCGCTCGCCCAGGCGCGGGACCTGGCCGGTGCTGTGGGCCGCAGCGCCCTGCAGCCCCTGGATGTGCGTGTGGAGGGTCATGACCTGCGGCCGGTGGCGATGCGGGCGATGGCGGCGGATGCGGCGCCGTTTGATCCCGCCGAACTGCCCCAGCCCACCGATCGGCTGGCCCTGCAGGTGCGCTTCTGCGCCAGTTGAGGTGGGCGTCTGGCCCGGCAGCAGCCACAATGAATCTGACCTGAGCCAGGAGGCCGGTGTTCTGCCTGCGTCCGCAGCCTCAAGCGCTCGCCCTGACGATTCTGGCCGCGGCAGCGCTCACTCCCAGGCCACTGGCGGCGCAGCAGAGCCAGACGGCTGTGGTGCAGGAGATTCTGGATGGCAAGGAGCTATTCATCGATCGGGAACAGGCCCGCGTCAAGCAGCAGGCCCGCTCGCCCCAGTTGATCTCGACCGGAAAGAGCCGCGGGCAGCTCGCCTTCGATGGGGGCGCCGTGGGCCGGCTCAACCGTCAGTCTCAACTGCGGCTCGGCAGCACCTGCTTTCTGCTCGACAAGGGCCAGGTGCTGGTGTCAGGCAAGCAGGCGGGATGCACCCGCTCGGCGCGGCTCAGCGTGCGCGGCACCAACTATGTGCTTGAGGTGACCGAAGCCGGGGATACCGAGATCTCCGTGCTGGAAGGGGAGTTGGAGGTGCAGGCCGGCCAGGGGGGGGAGGCGCTTTCCGAGACCACTCCCACTTCCTTGAAGGCCGGCCAGCGTCTGCGCATCTCGCCGGAAGGGGTGGTGCTGGCGGTCCTGGCACTCAGCAGCGGCGATTACACGCAGATCATCACCGGCCCTCTGTTCGAGGGCTTCAGGTTGCCCCTGCCTGCCCAGGCGGCACTGGAGGGGTATCTGCGCTCCAACCTGCCAGCCGTGCCGATTCCATCCCTGCCGGTCGCCCCGTCGCTGCCCTCGTTCCGGGGCTTCGGGTTCGGCCTGTTCTGAGCAGGGCTGAGGCGCCATGGAACGCCGTGGTGTGCTGGTGCTGCTCTCGGGTCTGACGGCCCTTTGGGTAGGGCTGTCGGCCGGTTGGCCCGGGCCGCGGCTGCGGGTGTGGGAGCGCAATCTCGATACCCAGCTGCTCCAGTTGCGGGGGCCGCGGACACCTCCTGATCCCGTGCTGCTGGTGACGATCGATGACGCCACCCTCCAGCAGGGGGACTGGTTTGAGCAGGGCGATCCTGGAGCGGCCTCCATCCCGGCGTGGGCGCGGGGCATCGGCGTTCTGCCCTGGCCACGCGCCGCCTACGGGCGGCTGGCGGAGGCCCTGCTCCAGGCCGGCGCCGCGGCTGTGGCGATCAACGTGGTGTTTGAGGGCCCCAGCGGCCGGGGGGCGGCTGACGATGCGGCCCTGGTGGCGGTGCTGAAACGGCATCAGGGGCGGATCGCCCTGGCGGCTGAGTGGCTGGAGCCCCACGACAGCCAGGGGGCGGGTGGACTGGTGCTGGTGCGCCCTGAGGCGCTCCAGGCCGCTGTTCCTGCCACGTTGCCGTTGGGGGTCACCAACATTCTGTCGCCGCAGCCGGGCCAGCCCTTGCGGCATCCGGAGGTCTACAGGGCCGCCCTGGCTGGCCAGGGTATCGACTCCCCCCCCTCTCTGGCGCTGCGCCTGCTGCAGTTGGCCGGCCGCCGCAGCCGCCAGCCCGATGACCGGCGCGAACTGCACACCTATGGCCCGGAGGCCCACCTGCGCCGCATCCCCGCCTGGGAGGTGCTTGATCCCCAGCGCTGGGCGCGCCAGCCCCTGCGGCCGGCCGTGCGCGGCGCCCTGGTGCTGGTGGGCCCGGTGGTCTCCCAGGGAGAGGCCGGCCACAGTTCGCCCTTCGGCACCCTCTCCGGCCTGGAGGTGCTCGGCACGGCCTTGGCTAATTCCCTGGCGGGAGATGGCCTGGCGCCCTGGCCCGACACCCCCTGGCCCAGAGCATTGCTGGCGACCGGCACGGTCGCCCTGGCGGCGCTGCTGGTTCTGCGCCGCGCCTCGTTGCGCTGGCGCCTTGCGGTCGTGGCATCGGTGCTGGCTCTGCAGCTGCTGGCGGTGGGTCTGGTGCTGGCCCAGACCTACCGCTGGCTATCGCTGTTGGCTCCGGCCAGCGGACTGGTGCTTCTGGGGCTGCTTTCGGGTGGGGATGCCTATCTGCAGGAGGGGCGGGAGCGGCGCCGGTTGCGGCGCACCTTTGAGCGCTATGTCGCCCCCAGCGTGGTGGCGGAGATCCTGGCGGATCCGGCAGCAGCCCAGGGCATGCTGCGCGGCCGGGTGCGGGAGGTGACGGTGCTCTTCTCCGATCTGCAGGGCTTCACCGACCTCACCCGTCGCCGCAGCGCCGCTGGGGAGAGCGAGCTGCACGTGCGTCAGCTCAACACCTATCTCGGTGCGATGGTGGAGGTGATCACCGCCCATGGCGGCACCGTCGACAAGTTCATCGGTGATGCTGTGATGGCCGTGTTCGGGTCACCCGTGGGCCGCGGTGTGGAGCCGGAGGCTGTGGCGGCGGTGCAGTGCGCTCTGGCGATGCGGCAACGGCTGGAGACACTCAACACCCTCTGGCGGGAGCAGGGGGTAGAGCCCCTGGCCAGTGGGGTGGGCCTGGCTTCCGGGGCAGTGCTGGCCGGCCAGATCGGCAGCCCCCAGCGGCTGGAGTTCACCGTGATCGGCGACACGGTGAACCTGGCCAGCCGCCTGGAGGCGCTCACCCGGCGCCTGGCCAGCCGCGTGTGCATCGATGCCGCCACAGCCCGCTTGCTCGACGGCGATTCCCGCTTCGCCCTGCGCAGTTTCGGCATGCAGGCGATCAAGGGCCTTGAGGCCACCGAAGTGTTCGGTGTGGAGACGGTTGCGGCCTTCGCTGCTGGTACGCAAGCCAGCGAACCGCCAAGCTGAGGGCCAGGGCCATTCCCTCGCCCCTCCCCACCCCCATGCCGATCACCACCGGCTACGCCCTGTTCGCGCTGCTGGCGATGGGTCACTTCCTGGCGGATTTCGGCCTCCAGAGCGACCGGATGGCCGTGGAGAAATGCCCTGGCAGGGATGCCACTCTCCCCTGGCCCTGGTGGCTCACCGCCCATGCCGCCATCCATGGCTTTGTGGTGGCCCTGTTCACGGGCCTGCCGCTGCTGGGCCTGGCCGAGTGGCTGGCCCATGCCCTCATCGATCACCTCAAATGCCGGGGCTGGTTTGGCCTGGGGACAGACCAGGGACTGCACCTGCTGTGCAAGCTGGTGTGGGTGCTGATCGTGACTCGCTGGCTTGATCTGGGCTGGGCATGAGCGTGCTCGGTGTCACCGGATGGAGCACGAAGGGCTCGCGGATGCCCTTGAGCTGAAAGCACTGCGGTTCACCCACCGTCCAGTTGCACTCCGCTGCGGAACCCGTGTCCCCTGAGGTCCCCAGGTGGTCGTTCACCGCACTGGAGATCAGGATCGGCACGCCCAGCTCCTTGGTCTTGCCCTCCAGTCGGCTGGCGATGTTCACGCTGTCCCCAACCAGGCCGAAGCGCAGGTCGTCGGCTGGACCAACCCGCCCGACGATCACCGGTCCGAAGTGAATGCCGATGCCGATGCTCAGGCTCACGCCGAACTCCCGTTCGATCACCCGAGAGAGGGCGGCGATGGTGGGGATGGCGCTGGCCGCTGCCACATCCAGCAGGCTGGTGTCAGGCGCGAACCAGTCACAGCTCCGGGCGGCACAGTCGAAGGTGACCTTCATGCCTTGATCCCCGATTGCACCGCAGTTCTGCTTGCACCACCTTCATAGTCTGGTCCAGGCCGCCTCTGCTCCATCGATGTCCGTTGCAGCTTCCGACCGCACGCTGCCAGACATCCTCGCCATCGCCACGGCGATCAGCGGTGCCACGGACCTGCGCAGCCTGCTCCATCTGATCCTTGGCAAGGCCTGTGCCCTCACCGCTGCGGACGCCGGCAGCATCTTTCTGGTGGAGCGTGCTGCTCCCGTCCGATTCGGGATGGGGGAGTCCCTCCCGGATCCGGGAGGCGCGGCTGATGACCGCCTCTGGTTTGCGGTCTCCCAGAACGCCAGCATCGATGCCCTCCGGGGTGGCGGCATCGAGCAGCAGGTGCATGACATCCGCTTCCCCATCAGTTCGGAGCGGATTGCGGGCTGGTGTGCTCTGAGCGGGGAGGTGCTCAACATTCCGGACGTCTATGCCCTGTCTCCGCACCTGCCCTACCGATTCGACAGCGCGGTGGACCGGCAGCTCGGCTACCGGGCTGTGTCGATGCTGGCGGTGCCAATGCGCTCGACCAGCGGGGAGGTGGTGGGGGTGCTGCAGCTGATCAATCGCAAGCTGGATCCCGAGGCTGTGCTCACGCGCGAAACCGCGGCGGCCCTGACCGCCCCGTTCGGTCAGGCCAGCCAGGGGCTGATCGAAGCGCTGGCGTCGCTGGCGGCGGTGTGTGTGGAGCGCACCCAGCTGCTTGAAGGGCAGGATCGGCTGCTTGAGGCGATCATCGCCCTGCTGGCCGGCGCGATCGACGCCAAGAGCCCCTACACCGGCGGCCATTGCGAGCGGGTACCCGAGCTGGCGCTGCTGCTGGCCGAGGCGGCCGAAGCTCAGACCGAGGGTCCCCTGGCCCCGTTCCGGTTCGGCAGTGCCGAGGCCTGGCGGGAGTTCCGCATCGGTGCCTGGCTGCATGACTGCGGCAAGGTCACGACCCCGGAGCATGTGGTCGACAAGGCCACCAAGCTGGAGACGATCCACAACCGCATTCACGAGATCCGCACTCGCTTTGAGGTGTTGTTGCGCGATGCCCGCATCGAGCGCCTTGAGTCTCTGTTGGCGGGCGGTGATCCGGACGAGCTCGACCGCCGTCTGGCTGAACGGGAGGCGGAGCTCCAGGAGCAGTTCGCCTTCGTGGCAGCCAGCAATCTGGGCGGCGAGTTCTTCGATGCCGCCAAAGTGGAGCGTCTGCATCAGATCGGCTCCCAGACCTGGCAGCGGCATTTCGACGACACCCTCGGCCTGGCCTGGGAGGAGCATCAGCGCCGCTGCAGCCATCCCCCGGCCGGTGATGCGTTGCCCGCCACGGAGTTGCTGCTGGCCGATCAGCCCTGGCATCACATCCCCCGCAATCCGGCCAAGCAGCCCGATCCCGGATTCGGGTTCCGCATGGAGGTGCCGGAGGCGGCCTTCAATCTCGGTGAACTGCACAATCTGAGCGTCAGCCGGGGCACACTCACGGCGGAGGAGCGCTTCCTGATCAATGATCACATTGTGCAGACGATCGTGATGCTGGAGCGATTGCCTTTTCCACCTTCACTGGCGCGGGTGGCGGAGTATGCGGGCACCCACCATGAGACGCTGCGCGGCGATGGCTACCCCCGTCGTCTTCCTGCCGAACAGTTGTCGGTTCCGGCGCGGATCATGGCCATCGCTGATATCTTTGAGGCTCTCACTGCGGCGGATCGCCCCTATAAACAGGCGAAAACCCTATCGGAGTCGATCCGGATTCTCTCGGGCTTTCGAGACCGGGGCCACATCGATGCCGATCTTTTTCATCTCTTCCTCACCAGCGGCGTCTACCGCCGTTATGCCGAGCGTTTTCTTCGCCCTGAACAGATCGATCACGTCGACATCACGGCTTTTCTGCAGGCGCCGCCGCCGCCGGCCTGAGCCTCAACCCTGGAGGTAGGTGGTCTGGCGCAGGCTGGTTTCCAGGTGGTCCATCAGCCGGCGGGCATCGCCGATAGCCAGCTGCCCCTGGGCGATCGCCGTTTCGCTGGCCATGCGCAGCCGCTCCAGCAGCAGCTGGGGGTCGTGCTCCATCGCCTGCATCACCGTGGCGGTTCGAGGCGCAGGCCCTTGTGGGGTTCAAGGCCCTTGCGGTGGCCCTGGCCTCCTCCTGCCTGCCGCCGGCACTACGGAGGGCCCGCGGCGTCCGACCCTCAACCAGAGCGTGCCTCTCACTGCCGCGAACGAGCGACAGGGTGGCGCTCTGGAGGCCGGATTGCCCCTGCCGATTCGCTCCTGGGGAGTCTCGAGGCTGTTGTGTCTGAAGGGGGCCGTGGATCTCCAGCCGATCCTGATCGTGGATAGGGCTCAGGCCTAACCGTTGCTGAGCGGAATCCCCACCGTGGCGATGTGCTGGCGCAGGCCTTCGTGCTCCAGGCTTTCCCAGTGGGTCACATCCACCGTGTAGGGCATCGGAAGCTCCTCCAGGGCGCCTGCCAGGGCTGCGCTGCAGTCTTCCGGGCAGCTGAAGGCCAGGTCGATGTCGGAGCCAGGTCGCTGCCGGCCGAGAGCCCGTGAGCCGTAGAGCTTCACCCAGCGGATCTGGGGAAAGCGCTGCAGCACCCCCTCGATCTCCGCCAGGGTGCGCTCCGGCAGGCCACCCACGCTGTTGCAGTGGGTCAAGGCCGTTGCTCCAGATCGGCCGCCAGGGCCAGCAGCGCCGGCGCGAACCGTTCCTCGATCAGGGCCAGGGCCTGGCGGGCACGGGCCAGGTCGTAGGTGTGGGCCATCAGGTTCCGCTGCTCCAGCATGTCGATCCACAGCTGCCCGTCGTCCACCAGGCCGGTGGCAAAGGCCTGGCGCAATACCTCGCGGGGCAGCAGGGCATCGATTCCCTCATGGCTGAGCAGATCCTTGAGGGTTTTCCAGCTCAGCTCGAAGCTGAATTCGTAGGCCTTGATCACGGCGATGCCGATCACTTCGTTGCCCGGATCGGCCCCTAGGGCCGCCAGCGCTGCCATCAGCAGGGCGAGGGCCCGCTGCAGGCTTTCAAGCCGTTGGCGCCAGCGCAGCTCGGATCCAGCCATCGTCAGGGCTGCAGGTAGGTGGTCTGCTCCAGGCTGGCGCGCAGGTGGGCCATCAGCCGGCGGGCATCCCGGATGGCGAGGTCGCCCCGGGCGATGGCCGCCTCGCTGGCCAGCCGCAGCCGCTCGAGCAGCAGCTCGGGATCGTGCTCCATCGCCTTGAGCACCTCGGCGTTGGTGTCGCCGTTCACCACATGCTCGAGCACATAGCTGCCGCCGGCGCCGAGGCGCAGGTGCACGGCGTTGGTGCTGCCGAAGAGGTTGTGCAGGTTGCCCATCACCTCCTGGTAGGCGCCGCCCAGGAAGAGGCCGATCCAGTAGGGCTCCTCCGGGCGCAGCTCATGGAGCTCCAGCAGTGGTTTGGCCTGGCCCCGGTCGATGAAGCGGGCCAGCTTGCCATCGGAATCGCAGGTGAGATCCGCGAAGCTGCCCAGGCGGGTGGGTCGCTCCCCCAGCCGGTGGATCGGCAGCACCGGGAAGAGCTGATCGATCGCCCAGGTGTCGGGCGCCGAGCGGAACACCGAGAGGTTGGCGTAGTAGGTGCTGGCCAGGGCCGCGGGCAGGGCCCGCAGCTCCTCCGGGATCGCCAGCGGATCGCGGATGCGGCCCAGCCGCTCGGCGATCGCCTGGCCGCAGGCCCAGGTGATCTGCTCGGCCAGGGCCCGCTCCGGCAGGCTTAGGTAGCCCAGCCGGAAGGCGGCCAGGGCGTCGTCCTTGAACTTGAGGGCGTCGTTCCAGGCCTCCTGCAGCCGCTCCGGCGCCGGTGCGCCGTCGTCGCTGTCGGCGGAGAGGATGGCGGCGTGGGTGTCGCGCAGGTTGCGCAGGATCAGCGCCTCCCCCTCCCCTGCCGGTGGCACCGCGGCGGGTGGGCCACCGGCGCCAAGCACATCGAAAACCAGCACGCTGAAGTGGCTGGCGATCGCCCGGCCGCTCTCGCTCACCAGCGTGGGCAGCGGGATGCCGTGGGGCTCGCAGCACTCGCGGATCGTGGCGACCACGTCGTTGGCGTAGTTCTGCAGCGAGTAGTTGGTGGAGGCGGCGCTGGCGGTGCGGCTGCCGTCGTAGTCGATGCCCAGGCCGCCGCCCACATCCAGATAGCCCATCGGCGCGCCCAGACGGGTGAGCTCCACGTAGATCTGCCCGGCCTCCTGAAGGGCGTCCTTGAGCACGGCGATGTCGTTGATCTGGCTGCCCACGTGGAAGTGCAGCAGGCGCAGGTCGTCGAGCAGGCCGGCATCGCGCAGGGCCTCCACCGTGGCCAGCACCTCGGGGATGGCCAGGCCGAACTTGGCCCGTTCGCCCACCGAGCTGCCCCAGCGGCCGGTGCTGCGGGTGGAGAGTTTGGCGCGGATGCCGAGGTAGGGGGCGGCACCGAGCTCGCGGCTGGCGGCAATGATCCGCTCCACCTCATCGGCCTGCTCGATCACCACCACCGGCCGGCGGCCGAGCCGGCGGGCCAGGATCGCCGTTTCGATGTAGCGGCGGTCCTTGTAGCCGTTACAGATCAGCAGGGCCTCGGGGTCATCGAGCAGGGAGAGGGCGATCAGCAGCTCGGCCTTGCTGCCGGCCTCGAGGCCGAAGTTCCAGCGGCCGCCGCTGCTGACCAGCTCCTCCACCACGTGGCGCTGCTGGTTGCACTTCACCGGAAACACGCCCTGGTAGCGGCCGGCGTAGCCGTACTGGGCGATGGCCCGCTCGAAGGCGGCGTGCAGGCGCTCGAGCCGGTCCTCGAGGATGTCGTCGAAGCGGATCAGCAGCGGCAGGGAGAGGTCGCGCCCCTGCAGCTCCTGCACCAGCTCCACCAGATCGAGGCTGCCGCCGCGATCGCCGCGGGGCTGCACGGTCACGTGGCCGCGGGCGTTCACCGCGAAGTAGGGCTCGCCCCAGCGGTCGATGCCGTAGAGGGCGGCGCTCTCGGCACTGCTCCAGTCGCTGCTGCCCTGGTCAGCGGCGGCCGCGGTGCCGGTGGTATCTGCGAGCACCATCGGACCGTGGAACGCGGGAGAGCGGTCGGCCGAATCTAGTGGCTGTGTCTCACCGGATCGCTCCGCCGAGCAGGGCGGTGAGCCATGGCTGATGTGGCAGCGCGGTGGCGTCTGCCGCAGGCTCGGGTGCGGGAAATCCAGAGGATCCGGCGGCCCGGTCGGTCCCGTCTCTCTCCCGATCGCCGCCCGGGGGCCTGGGCACCGACCGATCATCCTGATGGCTGCCCCCTGGCAGCGTCATCACAGTCAGCCCCATCGTGCGCACTCCCGGGCCGCTTGCTTGCCAAGCGGCAGGGTTGCCCTGGACGATGGCTCCATTCACGTCTCCCGCCCATGGCCGCCGAACGCTCCTTCATCGCCATCAAGCCCGATGGCGTTCAGCGCGGCCTGGTGGGCGAGATTCTCGGCCGCTTCGAGCGCAAGGGCTTCAAGCTGGTGGGCCTCAAGCAGCTCACCCCCAGCCGCGAGCTGGCCGAGAGCCATTACGGCGTGCACCGCGAGCGTCCCTTCTTTGCCGGCCTCGTGGAGTTCATCACCTCCGGTCCGGTGGTGGCGATGGTGTGGGAGGGCGATGGCGTGATCGCCAGCGCCCGCAAGCTCATCGGTGCCACCAAACCCCTGGAGGCCGAGCCCGGCACGATCCGCGGTGATCTGGCGGTGAACATCGGCCGCAACGTGATCCACGGCTCCGACGCCCCCGAAACCGCCGAATTCGAGATCGGCCTGTGGTTCCAGCCCTCCGAGCTGAGCGACTGGACCCCCGCCGATCAGGTGTGGCGGGTGGAGGGCTGACCCGCCAGGCTGGGGCGTCTGCGTGCGTCCCCTCCGCCGATGTCAGGCCAATCCATCGTCTCCGCTCTGCCCCGGTTCAGGGGTCGCAACAGGTTCCGTGGCCTGGTCCGGGCCACGGCCCTCTCGGTTTCGGCAGGGGCCGCTGTTGCACTTGCCGCCTCAGTGAAGGTCGGCGCCCGATCGGCGCCTTCACTCCCAACGGTGGTGGATGTGCCCACCCGACCCGCTTTTGTGCAGCCACCTGGACGGGCTGAGACCGATGCGCGGGTGGGCCAGCTGCTGCTGCCCAACACGCTGCTGCGCACCCAGAAGCCCGGTCGGTTGCAGGTGCGCCTCGCCGATGGACGCAGTTTCCGCCTGGGAGGGGATGCGCTGCTGCGGCTGTCGGCAGGGGCCCTCGATCTGCGCCGGGGCCAGATCATCGCCTGGGTGAATCCCGGCAGCGGTGGCGGTCCGCCGCTGCGGATCAAGACCAGGGTCGGCACCGCCTCGATCGAGGGCACCACCGTGTTCATCGACGCCACCGAGACTGATGTGAAGTTGTTTAGCTGGGAGGGCACGGTGGCGGTGACCACCGACTCCGGCCAGCGCTTCGTGCTGCGAAGCGGTGAGCAGGTGAGCCACCGGGCGAGTGCTGCCGGCGGGGAGGCCTGGGAGGGGCCGACGCGCCTCAGCCGCGCCGAACTCGATCAGCGGCGGGTCAAAAGCATCCTGCTGAACGGGTTCAACGCGCCGATGGAGACCTTGCCGGTGATCGAGCAGGAGCTGGGCTTCACGCGCTGATGGCATCCTGCCGACTGGGGCGCTGGGGCTGGGTCTGGCGATCGGCGCTGGTGGGGTCGCTCGTCGCTGCACCTCTGGTCGAGGCGGCTGATGCCCACTGGCATTCACTCGCCTTTCGGCTGCGCGGACAGCGGCGGCCGCCGCCGGCGCTGGTGATCCTCGATGTGGACGAAGCTTCGCTGGGGGTGGCGGATCGTCTTCCCCCCGAGCAGATCGCCGCATCGCCTCTCTGGCGACGGATGAACGCCGCCTGGCCCTGGCCCAGGGCGCTGCAGGCGGAGCTGGCTGCTCTGGTGCTCGAACGGGGTGCGCGTCAGGTGGTGTTCACCCTGCTCTATCCCCAGCCCAGCCGCTTCGGAACAGCGGATGACCAGGCCTTCGTGGAACGGTTGCGGCCCTGGCGGGAACGGGTGGTGCTGCCGGCTGGCTATGGCCTCGAACGCGATCCCGCCTCCGGGCTGGAGCTGCTGCAGCTGCGGCGTCCGGTGGTTGCGCTGGGCCCGGTGGGCCTTGATGCCCTGCTGGAGGGCCCTGGCGGTTCGATGGAAGCGATCCCTGGAGGTGCCTGGCAGCAGCAGGCGCTGGCCGGCTTCCCCCTACCCCATCCGCCAGCCCTGGCCTACGCCTCGGCCCGCCGGTCGCCGCCGACCGCCGACCTGGGCATTGATTTTCCCGGCCCGGCCGGAACCGTACCGGTGGTGTCTGCCTGGGAGGTGCTGCAGCAGCCCCCGGGGTTCTGGCGGGAGCGGATCGTGGTGTTTGGCCGCACCCCCTCACGGCTTGCTGACCGCCGGCCATCGCCCTTCGGCCCCCTCAGCAGCGTGGAGCTGCAGGCGGCCGCGCTGGCCACCGTGCTGGATGGTCGCGGGTTCAGGCCCCTGCCCCTGCCGGGCTCGGCGTTGCTGCTGTTGGGCTGGGGGGCGCTCGCCCTGGTGTTGCTGGCCCGGCCGGGCCAGGCCGGCGGCACGGCCGCAACGGCCATGGCGCTGGCCGCGGTGGGGCTGGGCGGCGGCTGGCTGGCCTGGCTGGCGGGCTGGTGGCTGCCGGTCACCGCTCTCCTGGCTGCCCCCCTGGTGGGTGGCGGCGGGCGGGCGTTTGGCCAATGGCTGCGGGAGAGCAGGGAGCGCGCCTATCTGCACCAGGTTCTGGCCCGGCGGATCTCCCCCTCTCTGCTGGCAGATATCCTGCGGGAGCCCGGCCCGCTCGGCACCCAGCTGGGTGGCTCGCGCACCCGCTGCGTGGTGCTGTTCGCCGACCTGGTGGGCTTCACCCCACTGTGCGAGCGGCTGCCTCCCCCGGCCCTGTTCGCCCTGCTGAACCGCTACTTCGAGGCGATCGCGGCGGCGGTGATCGCTGAGGAGGGTCTGCTCGACAAATTCATTGGCGATGCGCTGATGGCCGACTTCGGGGTGCCCCGCAGCCGCGGCGATGCCGCCGAGGCCCTGGCGGCCGTGCGGGCCGCCCTGGCGATGCAGGCGGCATTGGAACGGTTGAACGGCGAGCTGATGATCCAGGGGCAGCCCACCCTGCGCCAGGGCATCGGCATCCATGTGGGCGAGGTGATCGCCGGCAACCTCGGTTCTGCCGAGCGCCTCGAGTTCAGCGTGGTGGGGGCGACGGTGAACTTGGCCAGCCGGCTGGAGCGGCTCAGCCGTCGCTATCCGCACTGCCCCGTGCTGATCAGTGGTGAGGTGCTGGCCCTGCTGCCGGATCAGCTGGAGGTGGACTCCCTCGGGGAGCACCGGCTGGAGGGATGGTCGCGTCCGATCGCCGTGTATGGGCTGCGAGGGTTGCGGATCAGCCCGCCCAGCACCACCATCAGCCCTGAAAACGCCGCCAGCTGAAGGCCGCCAGCCAGCGGGTTGTTTCGGCATCCCTGCCGCCGGCAAGCGCGTCAGCCAGCAGCCCAGCTGTGATCGCGGCCAGCAGCACGCCGTTGCGGTGGTGGCCGCAGGCCAGCCATAGCCCCGGCACCGGGCTTTCGCCCAGCAGCGGACCCTCGTCGGGGGTGCAGGGCCGGAAGCCCCACCAGCGCTCCATCGGTGGCCACTGGCGGGCCTGCGGCAGCAGTGCGGCGATGCCCGCCTCCAGCTGCCGCTGACCGGCGGGGGTGAGGCCCTCGCTGAAGCCGGCCTCCGGCTCGCTGGTGGCCCCCACCACCACCAGTCCGTCCTCCCGGCCCACCAGGTAGGTGCCCGGGCCGAAGATCACCCGCCGCAGCGCCTGGCGCGGCCCCTGCAGCGAGAGCATCTGGCCCTTCACCGGAAACACCGGCAGCTGGGGCAGCAGCCGGGCACTCCAGGCGCCGCAGGCCAGAACGGCCCGGTCTGCGGGCAGGCTGATCTCCTCCCCGTCGGCCCGGCGCAGGCGTACGCCCTGCAGATCCCCGGCGGCCGAGCGCTCCAGGGCCAGCACCTCCGTGCCTTCCTCAAAGGTCACCCCCAGGCCCGCGCAGGCCCGCTCCAGGGCCCGCATCAGCCGGCGGCGGTTGTCGATCTGACCGTCCTGAGCGAACAGCAACCCCGCCTGCCAGGAGGGGCCGATGCCCGGCACCTCCCGCTCCAGGCCGGCCCGATCGAGTGGTTCCCCCCAGGCGGCGGTGGGGTAGGCATCCCGTTCGGCCGCCGTGGCGAAGGGCGCCACGATGCCGCTGGGGCGCAGGCCGCAGGCCAGGCCGCTGTCGGCTTCGATCTGCTCGACCCAGGCGGGGATACGCGCCTGGCTGGCCTGGCCCAGGGCCAGCTGTTCGCCTCTGAGCCCTTCGGCGTGGGGAGCGAGCATGCCGGCCGCCACGAAGCCGGCGGCCTCGCTGCGCCGGCGGCTGAGCACCGTCACCGCCTGGCCCTGGCGGGCACATTGGTGGGCGATCGCCAGCCCGATCAGGCCGCCGCCCAGGATCAGGACCGGCAGGCGATCAACGGTGCGCATCGCTGGCGGCGTGGCATGGGCAATCCAGTGTTTCAGGCCTGCCGCGCCGGCAGCGTCGCCCCATGATCGGAGCGATCAACACGGACTCAGCTGCGGCCATTCGCCACACGCCTCCCAAGCCCCTTCACCTTGAACTGAACATTCTGTAAGGCGAGTCGGATGGTCGCTCAGCTGCCCCGGCCGGCTGGAGGTGTTTGAACGGGTCCTGGAGGTTGAATTCGCCGTGCTGCTGGGTATCGGTCGGACCGCCGCCTGGCCTCAGCAGCAGCACAAGCAGCTGATCGCCGCCTACCTGTGCGAAACGCTGGCGGATGTGGAGGCCGGGCGCGATCGGCTGGAACAGCCTGCCCTTGCTCTGCTGCGGCTGCGGTGGTTCCCGCAGGCCTGAGCCTCGAGCTGCGGTTGCCCATAAGATCGGCCCCAACGGGAGCTTTCAGGGCCGATGCCAGCACCGTTCTGCTTCGCCTCTCCCTTCTGGTTGGGTGCCACCGCTCAGGTCGGTGCTCAGGCCACGGTGCAGGCCGATCTGGAGCCGACGCTGCTGGTGCAGGGCCAGTCCCTGCCGGTGGTGCTGGCGGTGCTGGGCGTGCTGCTGCTTGCCACCCTGGCGATCCGCCGCTTCTCGTTGCATCTGGGGGCTCCAGCCATCCTGGGGGTGCTGCTGTTCGGCCTGCTGCTGCCCGATCAGCTGGAGCTGTTCCACCAGACCACGATCGCCAACCTGCACACCGTCGGCCTGGCGATGCTGCTGTTCTTCGCCGGTCTGCAGACCGAACTGCGCTCGATCCGCGGTTTCCTCGAGTACGGCGTTGTGTTGGCGGTGGGCGGCGTGGTGGTCTCCTCGGGCCTGCTCGGTCTGCTGATGTGGGCTGGCCTGTCCTCCACCGGCTCCGGTCTGGAACTGGGCTTCAACCAGATCCCCCTCAGCGTGGCGATGCTGATCGCGGCCTGCCTCGGCTCCACCGACGCCGGCGCCACCCTGAGCGTGCTGGAGCAGGTGCGCGATCGCATCCCTGCCCGCCTGCGCAACCTGCTGGAGTTCGAGTCGTCGCTGAACGATCCGGCGGCGATCCTGTTTCTCGGTCTGGTGCTGGGTCTGGCCGGTCAGGCCGATGCGGCGCCCGACCGGGTGCTGCTCAGCGAAGCCCGCCTGTTCATCCAGAACATCGGTTCGGGCTTGCTGATCGGTGTGGTGCTCGGCTATGGGTTCCGCTTCTGTCTCAACCGGCTCGCCCAGCAGCGGGAGCAGCTGCTGATCTTTGCGATCGCCTTTGCGGCCATCGCCTACGGCGGCAGCACGATCCTGGGGGGATCCGGGTTCATCACCAGCTATGTGACCGGACTGTTTCTGAGCAACAACAGCTACACGGACCCCCGCATCAATGCCGACACCCTGCAGGAGGTGCTGGCACCGTTCAACACGATGATGGAGGTGCTGATCTTTCTGGTGTTCGGCCTGACGGCCGAACCGGAACTGATCCTGCCAGTGATTCCGGAGGGGCTTCTGGTGGGCCTGGTGATGATGCTGGTCGCCCGCCCCCTGAGCGTGCTGCTGTTTCAGCCGCTCTCGCCGTTCAGCCTGCGGGAGTCGCTGCTGGTGGCCTGGTGCGGCCTGCGTGGGGCGGTGCCGCTGGCGCTGGCCATCGAGCTTGTGCACACCATTCCACGCCTGCCTGGGTTGTCCCCGTCGCTTGCAGCACCCCTGGCGGCGAACGTGGAGGGCATTGTGTTCACCGTGGTGGTGATGAATCTGCTGGTGCAGGGCCTCAGCCTGCCTTGGGTGTGCCGCCGGCTCGGGCTCGTCGGCGATGCGGGGCCGGGCGGGGAGGCATCTGCCTCACGGCTCCCATAGGATCGCTTTTCCTACCTTGCAGCGACGGCCATGGCGCAGACGGGCGCTCCCACAGCGGCTGAGCCCCGCACCGCCACAGCGGCCAGGGCCGGCACCGGTGCTGCCTGGGAGGCTGTGATCGGCCTGGAGACTCACGTGCAGCTGGGCACCGCCAGCAAGATCTTCACCTGTGCTTCCACCACTTACGGCGACGATCCCAACACCCACATCGATCCGGTTGTGTGTGGCCTGCCGGGCACCCTGCCGGTGCTCAATCAGACGGTGCTGGAGTACGCGGTGAAGGCGGCGATGGCCCTCAATCTCAAGATCGCTGAGCACAGCAAATTCGACCGTAAGCAGTATTTCTATCCCGATCTCCCCAAGAATTATCAGATCTCCCAGTACGACGAGCCGATCGCCGAGGACGGCTCGATTGAGGTGGAGGTGGCGGAAAAAGGCAAAGACACCTACCTGAAGACAATCGGCATCGAACGGCTGCACATGGAGGAGGATGCCGGCAAGCTGGTGCACGCCGGCAGCGACCGCCTGGCCGGCTCCACGCACTCGCTGGTGGACTACAACCGGGCCGGCGTGGCCTTGGCGGAGATCGTCAGCAAGCCCGATCTGCGCACCGGCCGCGAAGCGGCCGAATACGCCTCGGAGATCCGCCGGATCATGCGCTACCTCGGCGTGAGCGACGGCAACATGCAGGAGGGATCGCTGCGCTGCGATGTGAACATTTCGGTGCGCCGCGGGCCTGATGCCCCCTTCGGCACAAAGGTGGAGATCAAGAACATGAACTCGTTCTCGGCCATTCAGAAGGCCTGTGAGTACGAGATCCAACGCCAGATCAAGGCCTACGAAGCCGGCGAGCCTGTGGTGCAGGAAACGCGCCTCTGGGATGAGGGCAAACAGCTCACCAAGAGCATGCGCTCCAAGGAGGGCGCCAGCGACTACCGCTACTTCCCCGACCCCGACCTGGGCCCGATCGAGGTGAGTGCCGAGCGGCGTGAGGGCTGGCGGGCCGAGCTGCCGGAGCTGCCGGCCGCCAAGCGCCACCGCTATGCCGAGCAGCTGGGCCTGTCGCAGTACGACGCCCGCGTGCTCACCGATGAGCGGCCGATGGCCGACTACTTCGAGGCGGCCGTTGCCGCCGGCGCCGATGCCAAGGGCCTGACCAACTGGATCACCGGCGATATCGCCGCCCATGTGAACGCCAACCGCCTCAGCTACGCCGATCTGCCCTTCCGCCCCGAGCAGCTGGCGGAGATGGTGCAGCTGATCGACGGCGGCGTGATCAGCGGCAAGATCGCTAAGGAGATCCTGCCGGAGCTGCTGGAGCAGGGGGGCTCCCCTAAGGCGATCGTCGAACAGCGCGGCCTGGGGATGATCAGTGATCCCGCCGCCATCACCGCGATCGTGGATGAGCTGCTGGCTGCCCACCCCGAGGAGGTGGAGGCGTTCCGCGGCGGCAAGACCAAGCTGCAGGGCTTTTTCGTGGGTCAGCTGATGAAGCGCACCGGCGGCAAGGCCGATCCCAAGCTCGCCAACCAGATCCTCAGCCAGCAGCTGCAGGGCTGAGGGTCTGAAGGATGCACCGCCCGCTGTGAGGCGGGCATCGGCTTGAAAGCGAAGCCATTGATGCCACCTTTTCCCGCACCGACGGGGCTGGTGGGTCTGCACCCATTGTTAACTGAGATGGTGGATATACCACCGGTGGTGGCAATGTTAGCTTCGTTGCTGAACTTCGTTGCTGAAACCAGTGGAGAGGCGGCATAGAGCTAAATAAGCTCTACAGCGTTAGACGAGCTGATCGTATATGAGCGAAGTTGGATGATGGTATCACTATCCGGCTGGAATCCGGCGCGGTTGTCATTGAGTGCAATAAGCGTTCCTGAAACGCCTGTAATCGCAAAGGCTGCGGCAGTATTGGCGGCGAATGTTGATGTTGTCAGTAGTCTCGAAATATTGGCAGCAGTAAAATCTCGGCTGCTGCCAACACTTGCGGTTAATGTGGCTGTTTCAACGCTAAAAGGAGTGAGAATGCGGTCTCGGCTGTTGAAGTCCGTGATGACGTCGTATCCACCGAGTAATGATTCGTTCAGGGCGTTATAAACGAACGTGTCGCTGTCCGTCGTGCCGCCACCGGTAAGTATGTCCTTGCCAAGGCCGCCGAGGATGCGATTGTTACTGGTATTGCCGAAGATGGAGTTGTTCAGCGCATTGCCGGTTCCGTTGATTCGGTTGGTGCCTGTCAGCAACAGTGACGACTGATCACGGTCAAGCTTTGCTGTAATAGCAGACTTGATGTCGTCATTCCTGATGGTGCCGCTCACCGCCGTTGCCGTTCCAACGGTGTAGCCGGTGCCAGCCGCCAATGTGAGGGCAACGGTTTCTTTGGCCTCGATGGTGGTATCGGCAGTGGGATTGACAGTGACGACAGCTGTAGCGGAACCTGCTGCAAAGGCCACGGTCTTGGTGGTGCCTGCAGCGGCGATACCGGTGTAATCGGTGCCGAGCGTGGCGCTGCCAGCAACGGTGTAGTTGACGCTCAGGGCGCCGGTGGTGGCACCAGTTCTGGAGAAGGTGTAGACGAGGTTGGCGGCGCCATCTTCTGTGACAGAGGCCGGTGATACGGACAAGCTGATACTGGGCTCAGCCGGATCCAC
>JBBASO010000011.1:31161-47478 GCA_040399265.1 Prochlorococcaceae cyanobacterium | reverse complement strand
GCTCTGCAAGCCGCGCTCGTCCTTCTGGATCTGCGCAGTCCAAAAACTTACCACATCTCTGGGCCACAAGTTCCGCGACAGGGGCGCAGCGGCCGGGCAAGGCTTCACATGCTGAAACGAAACAGCCAAGAAGCACGCTGACAGGCGGATCCTCCCCGATGCATGCCTGGATCTGACGAGAAGCTGGCAGATCCTGACACCGTTTCTAGGGTCGATGCAGTGGCACCGGCAGCAGATGCCGACACAGCCGATGGCACGACAGTTCAGCCAGGAACAACTGCGGGTTCGGCCCAGCTCTCGCGAAGAGGCCGTGGTCAGCAGCGCCCGCGAGCACTTTGAACGCACCTTGGTGCGGGTGCGAGGCGAACTGGTGGGGTCGGTTGCGGCACTTGAGCATCCGCGTCGCAGCGACGCGGCTAACTACGGCGAGGTGTTCCTGAGGGACAACGTGCCAGTGATGGCCTACCTGCTGCTCCAGGGACGCACCGAGATCGTGCGCAACTTTCTGGGCACGTGTCTCGATCTGCAAAGCAGTGCATACCAGACCAGAGGGGTATTCCCGACCAGCTTTGTGGAAGAGAAAGGGCAACTTCTGGCCGACTATGGCCAGCGGTCGATCGGCCGGATCACATCAGTGGATGCCAGCCTCTGGTGGCCTGTGCTCTGCTGGCTGTACGTGAAGCGCAGCGGCGATGTGGAATTCGGCACCAGTCAGCGAGTACAGCGGGGCGTGCAGCTGTTGCTGGATCTGGTGCTTCATCCCACATTTGAAGGCACGCCGGTGTTGTTTGTACCGGACTGTGCATTCATGATCGATCGCCCCATGGATGTATGGGGAGCTCCTCTGGAAGTGGAGGTGCTGCTCTACGGCTGCCTGCGCAGCTGTTGCCAGCTAATGGAGCTGGCGCAGAAACAATCAAAGAGTCGGCTGCTTGAGCAGCGCCTGATCCTGACGCGGCAGTGGCTGCACGATCTGAGGCGCTTTTTGCTCAAGCACTACTGGGTCACGAGCAAGACGATGCAGGTGCTGCGGCGCCGACCCACTGAACAATATGGAGACCAGCAACATGAGAACGAATTCAACGTGCAGCCCCAGGTGATCCCACCATGGTTGCAGGACTGGTTGGAGAACCGCGGCGGCTACCTGATCGGCAACATGCGAACGGGCAGGCCCGATTTCCGCTTCTACAGCCTTGGCAATGCGCTGGCTTGCCTCTTCGGCATCCTCACGGCTCCGCAGCAGCGAGCTCTGTTCCGGTTGGTGCTTCACAACCGCAATCATCTGATGGCGCAGATGCCGATGCGGATCTGTCATCCGCCCATGGACCTTGAGGAATGGGCTGACAAAACAGGATCCGATCCGAAGAACTGGCCTTGGAGTTATCACAACGGCGGGCACTGGCCCAGCCTGCTCTGGTATCTAACCGGTGCGGTGCTCATTCATGAGCAGAGCAATCCACGAGCAGATGTGCTGCTGATGGGGCAAATGCGAGCCATGCTGGAAGAGTGCTACTGGAGCCAATTGAATCAACTACCAAAGCAACAATGGGCCGAATATTTTGATGGACCCACTGGAACCTGGGTCGGGCAGCAAGCCAGAACCTATCAAACCTGGACCATCGTAGGATTCCTTCTCTTGCACCATTTTCTTAGAGTGCAGCCAAGGGACGCGGCCTTGCTAACTCTCGGAAACGAGATGACGAGCAATGACTGACCAGCCATAAAAAAAGCCGCGACAAGTCGCGGCTGATGATTAAGCAGACAAACAATATTAAGAATCAGAAAAGACCGAGAGTGAGAGATTTATCGATGGGCAAAGCTGCGCCGATTCCCAAATAAATAGTAAAGAAGGTACCGAAGAGGAATACCGCCATTGCTACCGGGCGCCTAAAAGGATTTTGGAACTTGTTAAAGCTCTCAATGAACGGAACAAGCATCAAACCAAGAGGGATCATGGTCTGAAGAGCAATTCCAAGCAGCTTATTGGGTACAACCCGAAGGATCTGGAAGACAGGATATAGATACCACTCTGGGAGGATTTCCAGTGGGGTGGCGAAAGGATCTGCTTTATCGGCCAGCATCGCCGGGTCGAGAACAGCAAGGCCAACAATGCAGCCGATGGTTCCGAGAATCACAACCGGGAACATATACAGCAGATCGTTGGGCCAGGCTGGCTCACCGTAATAATTGTGACCCATACCCTTGGCCAACTTGGCGCGCAGAGCTGGATCGCTGAGGTCAGGCTTCTTGAGGATGTGCATGGGGATCAACCAGGTTGAGGAAGGTTAGGAGAGCTGAAAGCAATTGGTAGAAAAAGGGGGCTGCCATCTTTCAGTAACAATCGAAGCAACCCAAAACCAAGCAAGGTCACAAGGGACCGGAAATACCCTGCTTACGGATCATCAGGAAATGCATCAGCATAAATACCGCAAGCAACCAAGGCATCACAAAGGTGTGCAGGCTGTAGAAACGGGTCAACGTTGACTGACCAACGCTCTCACCACCGCGGAGCAGTTCAACCATGAAGTCACCCACGACCGGAACTGCTGCAGGAACGCCGCTCACGATCTTCACAGCCCAGTAGCCAACTTGATCCCAAGGAAGGGAATAGCCGGTTACACCAAAGCTCACCGTGATCACGGCCATGGTTACACCCGTGACCCAGGTGAGCTCACGGGGACGCTTGAAACCACCCGTGAGGTAGACGCGGAACACGTGCAGGATCAACATCAGCACCATCATGGAGGCACTCCATCGATGCACTGAGCGAATCAGCCAGCCAAAGCTGACATCGGTCATCAGATACTGAACAGAGGCATAGGCCTCGGCCACAGTGGGCTTGTAGTAGAAGGTCATCGCGAAGCCAGTCGCGAACTGAATCAGGAAGCAGACCAGGGTGATGCCACCGAGGCAATAAAAAATGTTTACGTGCGGGGGCACGTATTTGGCCGAGATGTCGTCGGCAATGGCCTGGATCTCAAGGCGCTCCTCGAACCAGTTGTAGACCGGGTTGGCAGGGCCCCCGGGATTGCCAGCAGGAGTGTTCGCCATGCAGCTGGATGGATGGGTTGCGAGAGTCTACGCACTGCCTCGATACCAGCGTGAGCGCCGTGCGCCCTCTACCCCGGACGACCCGTCCGTCAACGCCCTCTTCAGCCTCCGGTCGGCTGCTGCGCGCAGCCCTCTGCCTGCTCCTGAGCGGGCTATGGCTGCTCGGATCGCCAACTCCGGCGAACGCGCTCAGTGACCCCCAGCAGCTGGTGGTGGAGGTGTGGCGGCTGGTGAACCAGAGTTACGTGGATCCTGGTCGTTTCGAGCAGGTGCACTGGCGCCGACTGCGTCAAAAGGCGCTGGAAAAGCCAATCCGCGGTTCCGCCGACGCCTACGACGCCATCGACGCGATGCTGTCGCCTCTGGGCGACCCCTATACGCGGCTGCTGCGGCCCGACGAATACGCGGCGCTGCGCTCCAACACCCAGGGAACGGTGAGCGGCGTTGGGCTCCAACTCGGGCTGCACGGCGACGACCAGCAGGTGGTTGTGATCGCTCCCCTCGACGGCTCCCCCGCGGCCGAGGCTGGGATCAGCAGCGGCACGACCGTGCTGCGGGTGAACGGCATCGCCACCACGGAACTGGGCCTGGATCAGACCGCTGCAGCGTTGAGAGGCCAGAGCGGCAGCACGGTGGTGGTTGACCTCACCGACAGCCGGGGGAAGAACCGGGAGGTGGAACTTGAGCGCAGGCAGGTGGATCTGCGCCCGGTGCGCAGCCGGCGGCTGCGGGTGGAGGGGCACACCCTCGGCTATCTGCGCATCACTCAGTTCGCCGACCCCGTGCCCCAGCAGGTGAAGGAAGCTCTGCAGGATCTCCAGGCCCAGGGCATCGAGGGACTGGTGCTCGATCTGCGCAACAACTCAGGTGGCCTGGTGAGCGCCGGTCTTGCGGTGGCAGACAGCCTCCTCGACAGGGCTCCGATCGTCGAGACCGAAGACCGGGATGGCCTCAGCTCACCGCAGCAGTCGGGTGCCGGACAGCTCTACGACGGACCGATCCTGACACTGGTGAATGGCGGCACTGCCTCCGCCAGCGAAATCCTGGCGGGCGCGCTGCAGGACGACGGACGAAGCCGTCTCGCCGGCAGCCGTACCTACGGCAAGGGACTGATCCAGACCCTGCTCTCCCTCAGCGACAGCAGCGGCCTGGCCGTCACCGTGGCCCGCTATCTCACCCCCAGCGGTCGGGATATCCAGAACCTTGGGATCGAGCCGGATCTGCCGCTGCCGGCACCGGAGCCGCTCAATCCAGGCGGGGATGGCGATGCCTGGCTCGACCAGGCCGCCAGGACGCTGGCCCTTGAACTGCCCGGCGCCAGCGTCACAAGCCCGTCGCCTCCGCTCAACGGCTCCGGAACCCACTGAGTCGATGGAAGAGCGCACCTATCACGACCCCCTGCATGGGGCGATCAGCCTCAGCCAGCGGGATCCGGCCGAGGCCGCGGCCATGGCCCTGATCGACACGGCCCCGTTCCAGCGGCTGCGGCGGATCCGTCAGCTGGGACCGGCATTCCTCACGTTCCACGGAGCGGAATCGAGCCGGTTTACCCACTCGCTGGGGGTGCTGGAACTCGCCCGGCAGGCTCTGCAGCAGCTGCGGCGGCACCACGAGCAGCTCTGGGAGCATCGAGGCGTGCTTTATGCGGCTGCCTTGCTGCATGACGTGGGCCATGCGCCGCTCAGCCACACCGGCGAGGAGATGTTCGGGCTCAAGCACGAGACCTGGTCGGCCCGGCTAATCCAGGAGCATCCGGCCCTGCGGGACCCCTTGGAGGCCCTGGCCCCCAACAGCGCCGAGACCGTTGCCGGACTGCTCACCGGCCGAGGCCATCCCTGCAAAGCAATGGCGGCACTGGTGAGCAGTCAGCTCGACTGCGACCGGCTCGATTACCTGCTGCGCGACAGCCACAGCACCGGTGCCTCCTTCGGACAGCTGGATCTGGAGCGGATCCTGGCCGCGCTCACCCTGGCGCCGGATGGGTCTCTGGCCATCCATCCGAAAGGGCTGATGGCGGTTGAGCACTATCTGGTGGTGCGCAACCTGATGTATCGCAGTGTGTACAACCACAGGCTGAACGTGGTGTGCAACTGGCTGCTGAAGCAAACGATCAACCTGGCTCGCCGGCTTGGTCCGAGTCTGGTCTGGGCCGACCCTGTCATGACCCGGTGGCTGTGGACACCCCAGGACCTCGACCTGCAGACCTTTCTCGCCAACGACGACATCCGCACGGGCTATCACCTGATGCGCTGGCTCGAGGATGGGCCGGCCGACCTGGCAGGACTTTGCCGACGGCTGCTTGAGCGGCAGCTGCTGAAGGCAACGGCCGTGAGTCATCTGCCATCGGACCAACGGCTGGAACTGCTCGCGCAGGCTCGCCGCCTCGCCGAAGCCGAGGGTTTCTGTGCCGAGCTGACCTGCGGCCTGCAACAGCGCCAGAGCCGGGGATACCACGCCTACAAGGGCGGCCTGCGGCTGTGGGATGGCAAGCGGCTGCAGGCACTGGAACAGCGTTCGGCCCTTGTGCGCAGCCTGGCCGAGCCACTGGAGCTCGCCTGGTTGATCCATCCGGCGGAGGTGGCCCCTAAGTTGCGGCGGTTGATCGGCGCTTGATGCAGGCGGCTGGCATGGGTGCAGAGGTGCATGGCGCTGCGTGGGGCGGAGCGCCCGGATTGGTGGTTCTGGCGGAACCCGCCGGTGGTGCATCTGCCTGTGAGCAGGTGGAACGAGCCCTTCAGCAAGCGGCTTTGCTAAACCACGGCACCCTTCCCGCCACGGTGGTGCTTGCCAGCGGAGCCTGGCGGCTTGATGTGCGCGCCCTGCGTGCTGTGGCCGAGGGGCTGGCGGGCCATGGGGTGGCGTTGGTGGGGCTGACTAGCCGGGATCCGCAGTCTCGGGTGGCGGCAGCCGCCCTCGGGATTCCCTGCTCGGCTCCTCTCCCCGATGTGGCCATGGCTGCCCCTGCCCGCAGGCTCACCCTCCACCAGGGCACCCTACGGGCCGGTGACCACCTCAACGTGGAGGGCTCCCTGCTGGTGCTGGGCGATGTCAATCCCGGCGCCAGGGTCAGTGCCGGGGGGCATGTGCTGGTGTGGGGACGGCTGCGAGGCAGCGCCCATGCCGGTTGCCGCGGTGACAGTGGCGCCAGCATCGTGGCCCTGCAGCTCCGCCCGCTGCAGCTGCGCATTGCTGCTGCGGTGGCGCGGGGGCCCGATGAGCTGCCGCCCGCCGGACTGGCCGAACAGGCACTGCTGATCAACGGCGCCATTCAGCTGAGGCCCGCTCCTCCGATCTGGCCCCTGCAGGACAGAGTCAACGGTTGATCCAGCCGAATCCACCGAGCATCCCCGCCACGACCATGAACCAGAGGGGGGAGATCCGGGTGCACAGCATCAGCACACAGACCAGGATCGACACGACCACACCAGCTGGGTCCGTATCCGCGGTGCGCAGGATCTTCAGCCCCACCGCGAACAGGATGCCCAGCGTGATCGGGCCCATGGCCCGCTCGAAGGCGATCCGCGCTGGCGAGGTCTCCAGCCGTTTCCAGCTCAGGCAGGCCAGCACCATCAGCAGGGTGGAGGGCAACAGAATTGCCACCTCGGCGGCCACCGCACTGAGCAGGGCCCAGCCAGGCCCCTCACGCCAGGCCGCACCCAATCCGAGCAGGCCCACGATCATCGAACTAGGCCCCGGCGCCGCCTCGGCCAGGGCATAGAGATCGGCAAACTGCCTGGCGGTGAGCCAGCAGTACTGATCCACAGCGAGATGGTGGTATTCCGCTAGCAACGTATTGCCACCGCCCAGGGAAAACAGGGACAACCCCAGGAACTGGGAGACCACCTGAACCAACCGACCCAGATCGGAAAGGGCCTCGGGCCGGCAGGCGACAGTGAGCAGCTGGCTGCCGGTCATGGCCTGCGGCCGGCCGCCGAGCGAGGCCAGTACCAGATCATCGCCAGGGGGCCGCTAATCAGCACCACCGGCACCAATCGGGCATGGAAGTGGCTCAGGGCCAGGAAAACAGCGGCTGCAAGCAGCAGGGCCACCGCATCTTTCCAGTATTGGTCAAGGATCTTGAATCCCATCGACAGGGCCATCCCTGCTGCCGCCGCTACGACACCGGCAAGCAGGCGATCCACAGCTGGCAGCTCGTGAATCTGAAAATAGATCAGGCCGAAGGCCATCAACAGGCTGAACGGCACCAGCAGCATGCCCGCAAGAGCCGCAACCGCGCCGGCTAGGCCCCGAAATTCGGCACCGATGTACACGGCCATGTTGATCTGATTCGGCCCCGGCAGCAGGCGCGCCACCGTCAGCCCGGTGAGGAACTGCTCATTGCTCATCCAGCGGCGCTGCTCCACCACGATCCGCTGACTCCAGGCCGACAGACCACCGCCGAACGCAGAGAGAGCCACCTGCAGCATGCCGATGAACAGCTCCCGTAATCCCGGCCGCGGCGCCAGCTGCTCCGGGGAGGAAATCGCGGGCTCAGTCATGCACGAAATGGGGGTCGGGCGGCAGCTCACCCTCCTCGTGCAGAGAAGGATCGAGAGGATCAGGAGCGTGATAGGTGCTGGCCTGATCCCAGTCGGCCTCAAAGGTCTGGCGGAGGCGCTTCACCACGGCCGGCGCATCCGATTCGATACCCAGCTCCCGGCGCAGGTCAAAGGCACTGCGATCGATATTCATGGAGCCGGTCTGCGCATAGTGATCATCAACCAAGATCAGCTTGGCGTGGAGCTTGAGATTCTTCTGACGGCGCACCTTCACGCCAAAACGCTCCATGATGCGCAGCGATGAAAACGTGTCGTAGATATCCCAATCGGAAATGCCATGCTTTCCGCCACAGAGAAACCTGACCTTCACACCCCGCTCCCTGGCCGCGATGATCCGCTCCAGGATCACCGCATCCACGAATTTCGGATGCTGAATCCAGAGAGTGCTTTGGGCGATGTCGATGATGCGAGCCATCTGCCCACGGCTGTGCCGGCTGCTCCAGACCAGACCCACATCAAGATCGGGCTGAAAGGGCTCACGGTTCCAGTCAGCTTCAAATCCAGCGATCACCTGCGCGACCACGGATGGATTTTGGCTCACCACGCCGTAGTCCCGGGTTTCGGTGAAGTACTTATCGGAGAGGTTGAAGGTAGCGATCAAGGCTGCATCGCGATCGACCACAAGCGACTTCTCGTGGGTGACAGGGAAGGCCTCGCTGGCCCAGGCCACCTCGATTCCCCAGTCCTTGAGATGGTTGAAGGTGTCGTCGTTCCAGCGATCCCCTCCGGATGTGTGGGGGTTCAGCATCACTCTCAGCCGCACCCCCCGGCCATGGGCGCGTTGCAGGGCTTCAAGGATTTGGGGGCTCTGCAGCTTGAACTGCTTGAGGCGCAACTGTTGGCGGGCTCGGTCGATCAGGGCAACCACAGCGGCAGCCCCGTCGTCGGGCATCACCATCAGGCTCTGGAGGGTGTGACGCACGGGTGCAGTTCGGGCCGGTCGAGCTCCGTTGTAAGCCCCCAGCCGCCGGTTTGGCCTTAACCTGCCCCGACCTCGGGCCAAGCCGTGTCTGCCGCGTCCAGTCGTTTCATCCTCATCTGTTCCGGCAAGGGAGGCGTGGGCAAGACCACCCTCACCGCCAACCTGGGCATCGCCCTGGCCAGACAGGGAGTCCGTACCGCGGTTCTGGACGCGGACTTCGGCCTGCGCAATCTCGACCTGCTGCTGGGTCTGGAGAACCGCATCGTCTACACCGCCCAGGAGGTGCTCGCCGGTAGCTGCCGCCTGGAGCAGGCGCTGGTGAAGCACAAGCAGGAGCCCAACCTCGCCCTGCTGCCCGCCGGCAATCCACGCATGCTCGAGTGGCTGACGCCGGAAGACATGGAGCGGATTGCCACGCTGCTCGGCGAGGCCCATGACTACGTCCTCATCGATGCCCCAGCCGGCATCGAGGGGGGCTTCCGCAACGCCATGGCGGCAGCCCGGGAAGCGATCGTGGTCACCACTCCGGAAGTCTCGGCCGTACGCGACGCCGACCGGGTGATCGGCCTGCTCAACAGTGAGAACGTGAAACCGATCCAGCTGGTGCTCAACCGGGTGCGGCCACGCATGATGGCCAACCAGGACATGCTGTCTGTCGATGACGTGACCGACATCCTCGCCCTGCCTCTGCTTGGGCTGGTACTGGAGGATGAACAGGTGATCGTCAGCACCAACCGCGGCGAACCCCTCACGCTGAACAACAACCAGTCGCCTGCCGCCCGGGCCTACACCAACGTGGCCCGCCGACTGTTGGGCGAGGAGGTCCCCCTGATCGACCCCAGCAAGGAACGGCAGGGACTGCGGGCCCGGATCGGCCGGCTGATGAACACCAAGATCTTCTGAGCCGATGACCCTGCGAGACCTGATCAACAAACTGCTGGGCCGACAGGCCGCCAGTGCGGGCATGGCAAGGCAACGGTTGCAGCTCGTGCTCGCCCACGACCGCAGTGACCTCAATCCCGAACTGCTGGAGCAGATGCGACGGGAGATTCTGGAGGTGGTGAGCCGCTACGTGGAGATCGACGTGGAGGGCGGCGACGTGAGCCTGGCCACCGAAGACCGGGTCACGGCCTTGGTGGCCAACCTGCCGATCCGGCGCACCCGGCCCCTGGCCGAAACCGGAGCGATGCCAGTAGCCACGGACCCACCGACGGATCAACCGGACGATGCCGAAGCGGGCGACGCCGCCGCTGAGGAGCTAACGACGCCGGCTGCCGAGTCGACCACCGACAGCGAGACCCGCCTGGAGGTCTGATTCAGAGCCATGCCGGTGCTGGGCGCACTGGCTTCACCCAGCCTCCCGCTGCTGTGGCAACCCTGAGGGTCGAAAGACCTGCCGACCATGTTCTGCCCAGCCTGTGAGATCACGCCAGCCGAAGAGCGGGTGCTGGCAGAGCTGCGGCATGGACTCAGCAATCGCGGCATCGCCCATCGGCTGGTGATCAGCCCACGCACCGTGGAAAGCCACATCTCCAGCCTGCTGGCCAAAACCGGTTGCGGCAGCCGCACGCAACTGCTGCTCTGGGCACTCGGGCTGCCGGTTGAGCGATAAGCTCCGGATGGCGTCACGCCAGTGCCGGCTTAGCTCAGCGGTAGAGCAGCGCTTTTGTAAAGCGAAGGCCATCGGTTCAAATCCGTTAGCCGGCTTCCAGGTTCAGGCCTGTAGGCGGACCTGTGATCCCTGCACTCTGTCCAGTGATTCAGGGCAAGGGGGGCAGGGCAGCAGGCCGGCCGGCAGGGCCGAGCGGGGGCAAGGCCGGAAATCCCAGCGGTGACCAGCCAGGAACTGTGGGAGCGGCTGAAGGCAGAGAGCCTGAGGCGCCGGCAACGAATCGTGATGCGGGAGCAGAAAACAACCGCTCCAGCAGCGCCTGCCGCTGATCGGCCGGCTCCGGGCCGAGCGCCCAGAGACTCTCCAGATAGAAAAAGGCCACGCCCAGACCAGCCTGACGGGTCGTCATCACTTTCTGCTGCAGCAGGGGCAAGGGAGTGGGGCGGTTGCGCTGACCGCTCATGATCGCGATGGCCGTAGGAATCCGTTGACGGGCCTCCTGCACCTCAGGACGAACGAGATGGGGGCTGAAGCTCTCCAGGTCCGGGCGGTAGATCTGCACAAGCAGTTCATCGGCGATGCCCTGACGCACCCAGCTGCGCCAGTCCTGAAGCTGCAGCTTGTAGGCGAAGTCGTAGTAATTCGGTGAAATGGAGATCAGCGCGCCCGGTCGACGGGCCCTAACGGCCTTGCTGAGCCGATCCATGAAGGCGGTGATCTTGTCGGCCCGCCACTTGACCCAGGCCGCATCGGCCGGATTGGCAGGTGGCTGCCTGCCCGTTTCTTTGCGATAGAGAGCCACCGTGAAGGGGTCGTAGCCGAACTCCCGGGGCAGGGTCATGTGGTCGTCAAACTGAATGCCGTCGGCCCCGTAGGACCCCACCACCTCCAGCACCAGATCAGTGATCAGCTGCTGCACCTCTGGCCGGAAGGGATTGAGCCACACCACTTCACCAGCTGCACTGATCGAGGTCAGCCCGCCGTCCTGCCTGCGGGTAAGCCAGTCGCGGTAGCGCCTGGCCAGCTCGGAATCGGGCGGGGCCATGAAACCGAATTCAAACCAGGGGATCACCAGCAGACCCTGTCGGCGCCCCTCGGCGATCAGCTCGCCGATCACGTCCTGGCCCTGCAGCCCCCGGAAGCTGAAGTCCTGGATCTGGCGCTCGCCGACCACCTTGCTGGGGTAGTAAGCAGTGCCACCGTTCCACACCACGGGGTAGAGCGTGTTGAAGTTGAGCCGCGCCAGCTCGGCCACGGTCTGGCGCATGCGCTCCCTGTCGCGGAGCACAGGCATGTCGTTGGCGGTGAGCCACACACCCCTCAGCTCTGCACGGGAGCGAGCCACCACAGGCACCGCCGGCTGGGGAGGCGGCCCCTGGGCAGGCGCGGCACCGACGCTGATCACAGCCACACCGAAGGCCAGCAGCAGAGCCCGGAACCGGGAGCAGACAGGAAGGCCCATGGCATCGATCAGGGCGGAATCCACCCTAGGAGTCGTGATTCGCCAGCAGCCAGATGGCCAGGAGCACGGGCAGCCAGAGCAACCAGACAGCCCGCAGCAACCCGGTGCCGAAGTCGAGCAAGGGCCCGAACAGCCAGGCATAACCCGCCATGGTGATCAGCAAAATCAGCAGAAGGGCCGCCATCGCCGCTTTCAGGCTTCCAGGTGTGGGGGCAGAAAAGCACCGGCGCGCACCACTTGCCAGCACGCCTGAGCGGACGGGGATGGGTCCTGTTGCAACTGTTGCCAGGCCAGCACGGTGCTGGCCTGGCCGCTGGCTGCGGGCCAGGGCAACGGGGCCAGCAGAGGCAGATCAGGGAAGTAGTTGTGAGCCTCCCAGGCATCGTTGGCTGCCGCCCTGCCGGAAGGGTTGGCGCTCGTGGTCGCCAGAGGACCGGTGAGACGCAGCAGGCTGCGACAGAGCGCACAGGCCGGGATGCGCAGACCGAGGCTCGTGCCACCGGGATGGAGATGCTCCACCCAGCCCCCCCTGGCAGGCAACACCAGGGTGAGGGCCCCAGGCCAGCCCGCTCGGGCTTGCTCCAGCCACTCCTGGCGCCAGGGCACACCCAGCACCGTGTGCAGCTGATCAAAATCCGCAGCCATCAAGATCAGGGGCTTCGCCGCCGAGCGCTGCTTCAAGCGCCAGATCTGCTCGGCGAACCGGGGCAGAGCAGCAACGGCCGGCAGAGTGTCGGTGGGGATCAGGGCCAGCGCACCACCACCGAGCATCCCGGCGAGCGTTGGAGCGGATGCCCCGGCCGGAAGCCTGCGGCGGTCTTGGGCCGGCAGATCAACCATGGCGCGACGCAGGCCGAGTGAGGCAAACGGAGGGGGCGAGCCCCCCTCCAGCACGGCGACCAACAACAAAGCGCCAGTTCCCTCCCAGATCGCGATGGGCACTGATCTGTTGCAGCCCGGCCGAATGAAGCAACTGCTGCACGGCCGCGCTCTGGTCGTGATGGTGCTCAAGCAACAGCCACCCTCCCGGGGCGAGGGCGCGGGGCGCATCACGCACGATCAGACGAATCGCCGCCAGACCATCCGCTCCACCATCGAGAGCGAGACGGGGCTCATGCCGCTGCACAACCGGCTCCAGAGCAGCCCATGTGTGCGTCGGAATGTAGGGAGGATTCGTCACCACCATCTCCAGGCTGCCCCACCAGGATTGAAGCGGAGCCCACCAGTCGCCCGCCAGCAGGTGCACCTGCCGACCAGGCGCCCAGCGCTGCAGATTGCGCTGGGCCTGGCTCAGCGCCAGCGCGCTGCGGTCAACGCCAAACCCCACCGCATCAGGCCAGAGCCGAGCCATCGCCACCGCAAGACAGCCTGAACCGGTACCCAGATCGGCCCAGCAGCGAGGGGGATCAGTGCCTCCGCAATCCTGGGCAAGCTCAAGGAGCTGTTCCGTCTCCTGGCGCGGAATCAGCACCCCTGGCGCGACGTCCAGCTCCAGATCGCGCCAGGGACAGCGACCGACCAGGTACTGCAGCGGCTCGTGGTGGAGGCAATGACGGCGCCAGAGACGCTCCAGGTGAGCAAAGCCTGTGCGCAGGCTCACGGAACGGCCTGGGTCGATGCGCAGGCGTTGCAGGGTCGCCCAGTCGAGACCGGCCTCTTCCCGGAGCAACCAATCCAGATCGACGCTGCGGCCGCCTTGGTCAAGCTGCGTCCGACGCCACCTCAGCAGATCGGCACCACAGACGGTCTGGCAGGCCTGATCATCCCCTTCCGGAAACCGATCGAAAGCGGCTGCAGGGGGAATCGGCTCACCACAGGCCGCATTGATCGGCTGCTCTCTGACCAATCCCTTTGGGCTCTCTACTAAAAAGGTTAGAGAACACGCCAGTGCAGGCCGGGCTCAGCCCGGATCGCCCCAGCCATTTCCAAGGCCAGCAGCCGGGGCGCCAGCTCCGCAGCCGGGCTGTGCAATACCTGGCAGAGGTGTTCAAGCGAAGCTCCCCCGCCCACAGCCTGGAGCAGTTCGGCATCCACAGCAGCGCCGTCGGACCGAGCTCCCACAGCCGCTACGGCCAGCGGCCCCTCACCCAGCTGGCGGATCAGGTCTGCGGGCTCCAGCAGCAGGGAAGCCCCCTTGGCCAGCCAGCCGTTGCTGCCGCGGGCGGAGAGCCGTGCCGCGTCCCCAGGCACCACCCAAAGAGGCAGCTGCTGCTCCCAGGCCAGTCGGGCCGAATGGAGAGCACCGCTGCGCTCCGGACACTCCACCAGCACCACGGCCCTGGCCAGAGCCACCAGCAGACGGTTGCGAGCGGCAAAGTGGCCCGCACAGACACCGCCACCAGGCGGCTGCTCGCTGATCAGCAGACCCTGCTGCCGCACCGCTGCCTGCAGACCCTGGTGATGGTTCGGATACACCCGTTCCAGGGGCGTACCCAGCACCGCGATCGGCCGACCGCTGGCGCGAAGACAGCCTCGGTGGGCAGCGGCATCTATGCCGTCCGCCAAACCGCTCACGACGGGCCATCCAGCCTGGGCAAGGGCCGCACCCAGGGCATCGGCCATAGCCAGGCCATGGCGCGACGGCCGGCGGGTGCCAACCACCGCCACGGCCTGGCGACGGGCCAGCAGGGGCCAGCTGCTGCCGCTGCCTGCCCAATGCAGCGCCAGCGGTGGGCGCTCCAGGGTGGCCATAGATGCAGGCGATGCAGGATCCCCGGGCACGAGCACCCCCCGCCCGCCGCGCACCTGCTCCGCCCAGCACGGCAGAGGAGAGGGGCCCCAGCGCGTGCGATGGGCATCCACGGCCGCACACCACGCCTGACCGACCCCGCCAAGCTGCTCCAGATGCTCCGCCGGCGCGAGCCAGGCCTCCGCCAGGGTGCCGAAGCGCCGCTCCAGTTGGCGCAACCGCACCCAGCCAACGCCTGGACAGGCTGACCAGAGCAACCACCAGAGACGCCGCTCCTGATCCCAAGGCCGAGGAGAAGCTTCATCAGACTGGATCGCAGCCAGGGGAGCACCTGGCAGATCGCCGGAGAGGCCGACCTGGAACCAAGCGAGGCCAGGCTGCACCGGCGCGGCTGGCCCAGCCGGGACACCCGCATCAGCGGAAGACAACGCCAGGGCAGCCGCGGATCGAGGCGCGGAGGAGGGCGGAGAGGGAGACGCGGATCGTGCGCTGCGCCCTGCGTCAGCCATGCAATCAGTACATTTGTACTGACTCTATCTCGGCCCGAGGGCAAGTCTCTCCACCGCCGTGCGCAGCTCCTGTGGCCAGTGGCGCTGCAGAACGCGCGCAGCCCCACCACCAGACGGGCTGGCCAACAGCACCAGCTCCACCCGGGCCTCGGCGGCCACAGAGCCATCCATCAGCACGAACCGGCTTCGCCAGGGCAGGCGCACTCCGCGACGGGGCAGCACCTGACTGCGCAGCTCCACCAGCTCGCCATGGAGAATTGCGCGCCGGTAATCGAGAGCAAGACTGACAACAGGCATCTCCAGCCCCCGGGCCGAGAGATCGCTGTAGGCCAGCCCGACAGAGGCGAGCGCTTCAACCCGGGCCTCTTCAAGCCAGGCCAGATAAGCACCATGCCACATCACGCCGGCGTGATCGGTGTGCTGTGGCAGCACCCGGCGCCGCAGCAACCAGTCGCCGCTTTCAGTTTTCACCACACTCAGTCACGGTCTGCATGGTCCGATGACGTGCATCAAGGAATCGCCATAGGCTGCCGGAAAGGCTGGTGGAGGGCCTGTGTTCCGCAATGTTCTGATCGCCGATTCCGGCAAGGGCCACGTGGAGGAGATGGTGCGCATGCTGCGCGACATCCCCGTGGTGCGTCAGGCCCGGGTGAATCTGCTGCATGTGGTCCCTGAACAGTCCAGCGAAGACGTGCAGCAACACTGGCAAAGCGCGGCTGGCATTCTGGCGTCGGCTGTCGAGCGCCTCTCGCTCGATCCCTCCGATGTCAACACGATCATCCGCCAGGGCGACACCAAACAAACGGTGCTCAGGGTCGCCGAGGAATTGAATGCCGATCTGATCGTGATGGGATCGAGGGGGCTGAACAGGCTCCAGTCGATCCTTGGCAACAGCGCCAGCCAGTACGTCTTTCAACTCTCCACCAGGCCAATGCTGCTGGTGCGCGACGACCTCTATGTACGCCACATCAATCGGGTGATGGTGACCGTGGATGGCACTGGGGTCGGCGACGACGCGATCCGGCTGGCCTGCGAACTGGTGCGGGAGATCCCAGGCGGTGCACTCATCGGCGTACATGTAAGCCGGCAGGACATCACACCCTCCAGAGGTGGCAAATCGCCAGCGGATGAGGTGCTCGACAAGGCGGTACAGCGCGCTCGCACCTTCGGCGTGGAGATGAAAGGGATGCACCGCACAGGGGCCGACGTCGGCCGCACGGTTTGCGCGGCTGCGGGTGAACTGAATGCAGACCTGCTGGTGATCGCCTCCCAAGACCGTCGCCCCGTGGTGGCAAAGGGGCTGGTGGACCTTGATCGTCTGTTAGGGGGCTCCGTCAGCGATTACATCCGCGTTCACGCTCCTGCTCCAGTTCTGCTGGTACGGGAGCCGGAAGGGCGTCGCTAACGCTGGCGCAGCCAGAATGCAAACAAAACAGAGGTCCAGAACCCAGCTCACTGACTGCCGATCGGAGCTCACTGCCGATCGGAGCTCACTGCCGATCGGAGCTTGCCG
>JBBASO010000011.1:24439-31061 GCA_040399265.1 Prochlorococcaceae cyanobacterium | reverse complement strand
ACTGCCGATCGGAGCTCACTGCCGATCGGAGCTCACTGCCGATCGGAGCTTGCCGCCAACTTCAGCGCGGACGCGTCATTGAGCGTGGCTTAAAGCATGACTCCTCATGCCTGTGGCGTTAGAGCTGGCAAGACGCCCAACTGCAAACCACGAGACGGTTGCAGCTGGAGATGGGGTGGGAGAGACAGCCTTCACCAGCGATTGATGCTGGAGCCAGTGATGCCCAGGATCACCCCTTGGTGCTCAACCGCCCTGACGGCTGCTGGTCTGGATATACAAAACAATCAGAAAAACCGTGGGAACCAGGACGAACATCAGGCTGGCTACGAAGCCGAGGTCGTTGGTTTCCATGGCTGATCCTGGGCGAAGCAATGCTTTGGGTGGAGGGTATCACCGGTCGGCAGGCGCAGATTCATCACCTTCATCGGCCGTTGCGCGGAGCGGCTCAGCCGCATCCGGCTCCTGGGCAGTCGCATCAGCTTCGCAATCAACTTCGCCAGGGGCCGCCGGCCAGGCCGTGGGGCCGGCAGGCAGGGGCTGGGCGAGGGCCGCAACAACCTGGTTATCCCGGTCAGGCAGGCCCACCTGGGGCCTTGTGATCACAAGCAAGGATTGCTGGACCAGGGCCTGGCAGGCAAGACGCCACTGCTGAGGCCGTCGCCTCAGCCGCTGCTCTTCCACCGCAGTGCGCGGCGTGAGGGCCTGCTCCGAGCAGGCCTCAGGAATCTCGACGAAACAGGTGATGCACTGGCCGCAACCCCCGCAGTTCCCGAGCGCGCCCTTGAGGCCATACAGCTGCACCCCCGCCCGGAGCGCCACCTCGCGCAGGTTTTCACCTGGGTAGCACTCCAGGTCGAGGCCCTCACGCACGAATCGGATCACGGGCATCGGAGGTGGAAGCGGCTGCGTTCATTCTGAGCCGGGCCGTTGCGCTCCGTTACCTGGGCCGCCGCTTGTGCCAGTGCACCCTTACGATCGCCCAACCCACCCCAGAACATCTCCCATGGGATTGCCCTGGTATCGGGTGCACACGGTCGTGATCAACGACCCGGGCCGTTTGCTCGCCGTGCACCTCATGCACACCGCGCTGGTGGCCGGCTGGGCCGGCTCGATGGCGCTTTACGAGCTCGCGATCTTCGATCCATCCGACCAGGTGCTCAACCCGATGTGGCGCCAGGGCATGTTTGTGATGCCCTTCATGGCCCGCCTTGGCGTGACCGGCAGCTGGGGCGGCTGGAGCATCACCGGCGAAACCGGTGTCGACCCTGGCTTCTGGAGCTTTGAAGGGGTCGCAGCCGCCCACATCATTCTCAGTGGCCTGCTCTTTCTCGCCGCCATCTGGCACTGGACCTACTGGGACCTTGAGATCTGGCAGGACCCACGCACCGGCGAACCTGCTCTTGATCTCCCCAAGATCTTCGGCATCCACCTCCTCCTGGCAGGTCTGGCCTGTTTCGGTTTCGGAGCCTTCCACCTGACCGGCGTCTTCGGGCCCGGCATGTGGGTCAGCGATGCCTACGGACTTGGCGGCCATCTTGAGCCGGTGCAGCCCTCCTGGGGACCTGAAGGATTCAACCCGTTCAATCCCGGGGGCATCGTCGCCCACCACATCGCGGCTGGCATTGTCGGCATCATCGCCGGCATCTTCCACATCACCACGCGTCCACCGGAGCGCCTCTACAAGGCCCTGCGCATGGGCAACATCGAAACAGTTCTTGCCTCAGCGATTGCCGCAGTCTTCTTCGCTGCTTTCGTGGTGGCTGGCACCATGTGGTACGGCGCAGCTGCAACCCCGGTCGAACTGTTCGGCCCAACCCGCTACCAGTGGGACCAGGGTTACTTCAAGGCTGAAATCAACCGTCGAGTTCAGACAGCTCTTGAGAACGGTGCCACCAAGGAGCAGGCCTACGGCGCCATTCCCGAGAAGCTGGCGTTTTACGACTACGTTGGCAACAGCCCTGCCAAAGGTGGCCTGTTCCGCGTCGGCCCCATGGTGAACGGTGATGGCCTGCCAACCGGCTGGGTTGGGCACATCTCCTTTACAGACAAGGATGGTCGGGACCTCCAGGTGCGTCGCCTGCCGAACTTCTTCGAGAATTTCCCGGTGGTGCTCCAGGACCAAGACGGCATCGTTCGAGCCGACATCCCCTTCCGCCGTGCTGAAGCCAAGTACTCCTTCGAGCAGACCGGTGTGACAGCAACGGTCTACGGCGGAGCTCTCAACGGCAAGACTTTCACAGATCCTGCCGATGTGAAGCGCCTGGCCCGCAAGGCTCAGCTTGGTGAAGCCTTCGAGTTCGATCGTGAGACCTACCACTCCGACGGCACCTTCCGGAGCTCGCCTCGTGGCTGGTTCACCTTCGGGCACGCCACCTTCGCCCTGCTCTTCTTCTTCGGCCACATCTGGCACGGCGCACGCACGCTCTACCGCGACGTGTTCGCTGGTATCGACCCCGATCTCGGTGAACAGGTTGAATTCGGTCTGTTCCAGAAACTGGGTGACAAGTCGACTCGCCGCCTACCGGAGGGCTACGTTCCTCCTGCAGGCTCCACCCTCAGCTGACCTGGAGCAGAACCCATGGAGAGCTTTGCCTACATCCTGATCTTGGCGCTGGCCATTTCCACCCTCTTCTTCGCCATCGCCTTTCGCGATCCACCGAAGATCGGCAAGTGAGCCAATTTTGATCACCAAAGCCTCTGCACCGGCAGGGGCTTTTTGATGTTGTCGGTGGTCTGGCAGCGTCAGACCGTGTCACGACCTGCCCCTCAGGCCCTTTTCAGCGGAAGTATGTCTGCTTAAACTCTGCAAAGAACATTCGAAACTACGGGCATGCAGTGCCCCTCTTGCCAACACACAGATAGCCGGGTGCTTGAGTCTCGCTCGGCAGATGGGGGCAGGAGTGTGCGCCGGCGGCGGGAATGCCTGAACTGTGATTTCCGCTTCACCACCTATGAGCGGGTGGAGACCGTACCCATCACTGTTGTCAAGCGGACCGGCGCCCGCGAAACCTTCAATCGCTCCAAGCTTCTGCATGGTTTGCTGAGAGCCTGCGAAAAGACTGGGCTGGAACCAGCCAGGCTGGAAGCCGTGGTGGATGACCTCGAGCTGGTGCTTCAGCAACGCAGTGGTAGGGAAGTGCGCAGCAGTGAGATTGGCGAAATGGTGCTGGATCAGCTGCGAGGCATGAGCGAAGTGGCCTACGTACGTTTCGCCTCGGTGTATCGGCAATTCCAGAGCGTCAGCGACTTCGTTGCCACCCTTGAGGGCCTGCACCGGCGAGCGGCAAGCCCCGCAGAACAGCCTCTGCTAGCGGCACTGCCCTGATCGCTCCACAGCAGGTACGCACTTCAGTCCAAGGGCTGGCAGCTTGATAGAGTGGTTGATTCGGCTGGTGCGCACAGGCGGGTGCCATAGCCGACTCCATCGTCCTGCCTCAGGCAGTCCGCCACATTTCCATGACCGTCACCCCTTCCGAGATCGTCAGCACTGAGGTCGATCTGGATCTCGCCTCAGAGGCGGCACTCGACCTCGACATCCCGGAAGATGTCCCTACGGCAGACGACCCCAGCAGCCGTGCCAGCAGCCGGGATATGGATGGCGTTGGCTTCACGCTGGATGAATTCGCGTCGCTGCTGAGCAAGTACGACTACAACTTCAAGCCTGGCGATGTCGTGAACGGCACGGTCTTTGCCCTTGAACCCAAGGGGGCGATGATCGACATAGGCGCCAAGACAGCAGCCTTCATGCCGCTTCAGGAGGTGTCGATCAACCGCGTCGAAGGTCTCAGCGACGTGCTGGAACCAGGCGAGGTGCGTGAGTTTTTCATCCTCAGTGAGGAAAACGAAGACGGCCAGCTCACCCTCTCGATCCGCCGCATCGAGTACCAGCGGGCTTGGGAGCGCGTGCGCCAACTGCAGAAAGAAGACGCAACGATCTACAGCGAGGTGTTTGCCACCAACCGCGGTGGTGCGCTGGTGCGGGTGGAAGGCCTGCGAGGCTTCATCCCAGGCAGCCACATCAGCACCCGCAAGGCCAAGGAAGAGCTGGTGGCCGACTTCCTGCCTCTCAAGTTTCTTGAGGTGGATGAGGAGCGCAACCGCCTGGTGCTCAGCCATCGCCGGGCTCTGGTGGAGCGCAAGATGAATCGCCTCGAGGTGGGCGAAGTGGTGCTGGGCACGGTGCGCGGCATCAAGCCTTACGGCGCCTTCATCGACATCGGTGGCGTGAGCGGGCTGCTGCACATCTCGGAGATCAGCCACGAGCACATCGAGACCCCGCACACGGTGCTCAATGTCAACGACCAGATGAAGGTGATGATCATCGACCTCGACGCCGAGCGCGGCCGCATCTCTCTCTCCACCAAGGCACTCGAGCCAGAACCTGGCGATATGCTCACCGACCCCCAGAAAGTGTTTGACCGAGCTGAAGAGATGGCGGCCCGATACAAGCAGATGTTGCTGGAGCAGGCAGAAGATCAAGAGCCCATGGGTGTCACGGTCGACTGATCACCAGTCGTGGTGCGTCTGCAGCTGCGAGGCCAGCCGATTGGCCCGGATGATCAGCCAATCCGTGCGGTGCTGTTCGACAAGGACGGCACCTTGTCGATCAGTGAGCCCATGCTCCAAGCCCTGGCCGAGTCCAGGGTTTTTCATTGCCGACGCCTGCTGGAGGAGCGGCATCCGCAACTGGCGGTCGCAGCGGCCGACAACCTCGCTCAACTGCTGCGACGAGCCTATGGATTGGACGTTGGCGGTGTTAATCCCGCCGGCACCACCGCCGTGGCCAGCCGTGATCACAATCTGATCTCCACCGCAACCGTGCTGGCCCAGCTGGGTCTGGGCTGGCCGGAGGCCCTGGCCTTGGGAGAAGCAGTCTTCTCAGCCACCGACGCGCTGCACGGCCAGGGCAGCAGGCACCGGCCGATCGCCACTGAAGGTCTGCATGTGCTGCTTGAGCAGCTGGCGGCAGCCGAACTGCGCTGCGCCGTGATCAGCAACGATCAGATGGAAGGGATTTCGGCCTTTCTGCACAGCGCGGGGATCAGCCAGCGCTTCCAGGCCTGCTGGAGCGCCGACCACACCCCTCGCAAACCGGACCCTGCAGCCGTTCACGCCCTCTGCCGAGAGCTGGAGGTCCCCGCCACGGCGTGTGCGCTGATCGGTGACGCCAACAGTGACCTGCGCATGGCCCGGGAAGCTGGCGTGGCGGTGATTCTGGGCTACACAGCCGCCTGGAGCCAGCGTCCACCCCTTGATCCCAGCTTTCTGCAGTTGCACCACTGGCGCGAACTCGAGCTCGCCCCATGGCCCCACTGAACAGCGAACCCTGACCGCGGGGACACCCCTGCCAGCACCGAAATACCGATCCACAACATCGGGAAAGCCAATCCTGTTTTTCGGCCGGGCATAGGGTGAGGCCCCCTTCTCAGTGGCCTGAGATGTCAAGCCGATACGTCTTCACATCCGAATCGGTGACCGAAGGGCACCCGGACAAGATCTGTGACCAGGTGAGCGATGCGGTTCTGGATGCCCTGCTCAGCCAGGACCCGGCCTCACGCGTGGCTTGCGAAACGGTAGTGAACACCGGGTTGTGCCTGATCACAGGTGAGGTAACCACCACGGCAAGGGTCGACTTCAACGCCCTCGTGCGCGGCGTGATCGAGCAAATCGGCTACAGCGGCGCCAGAGCCGGGGGCTTTGATGCCCACAGCTGCGCGGTGCTGGTGGCCCTCGACCAGCAGTCGCCGGACATCGCTCAAGGGGTGAACGAAGCCGACGACCACGAGGGGGACCCACTCGATCTGGTGGGAGCAGGCGATCAGGGCATCATGTTCGGTTATGCCTGCGACGAGACCCCCGAGCTGATGCCCCTGCCGATCAGCCTGGCCCACCGGCTGGCCAGACGGCTGGCGGAAGTGCGCCACAACGGCACCCTGGGCTACCTGCTGCCCGACGGCAAGACCCAGGTGAGCGTGGTGTACGAAAACGACGTGCCGGTGGCGATCGACACGATCCTGATCTCCACGCAGCACACCGCCGAGATCACCCTGCCGGATGGCACCTCAATCAGTGAGGAGAAGGCCTTGCGGGAGCGCATCGCCGCCGACCTCTGGAGCCACGTGGTCGAGCCGGCTACCGCCGATCTGACCCTCAAGCCCAGCCAGGCAGACACCCGTTTCCTGGTGAACCCCACTGGCAAGTTTGTGGTGGGCGGCCCCCAGGGAGACGCGGGCCTGACAGGCCGCAAGATCATCGTGGACACCTACGGGGGATACGCCCGCCACGGCGGTGGCGCCTTCTCCGGCAAGGACCCCACCAAGGTGGACCGCTCCGCTGCCTATGCCGCCCGCTACGTGGCCAAGGCCCTTGTGGCGGCAGGCCTGGCCCGCAAAGCGGAGGTGCAGCTCAGCTACGCCATCGGTGTGGCGCGCCCGGTCAGCATTCTGGTGGAGAGCTTCGGCACGGGTGTGATCAGCAACGCCGACCTCACCACCCTCGTGCAGAACCATTTTGATCTGCGCCCCGGGGCCATCATCGAAACCTTCAAGCTCCGCCAGCTGCCGCAGGAGCGAGGTGGTCGCTTCTATCAAGATGTGGCCGCCTACGGGCACTTCGGCCGCGG
>JBBASO010000011.1:18749-24339 GCA_040399265.1 Prochlorococcaceae cyanobacterium | reverse complement strand
CTGCTGGAGCTGGCGGCGGGCACCGGCCAGGCCGGACCCTGGCTGCTGCGGCATCAGGCCGATTGGCTGATGGGCTGGCTGCTGGGGGATTGGCGCTGGGGCGAAGAGGGCAACAACATCCGTCTCGGCTGGGACCTGGAGCAGCAACGCTGGCAGGGCAGCATCGCCGCCCAGGTCTGGCGCGATGCTTTGCCGCAGATCCGGCCCAGTGGCACCGTGCTGGGCCCGCTTGGCGCTGAAGCCGCAGCCAGCATCGGGCTACCCGCGGATTGCCTGGTCGTGGCAGGCAGCACCGATGCCAATGCGGCCGTGCTCGCCGCCCAGCCCGGGGACCACGATGGGGTGACGGTGCTTGGCACAACACTGGTGCTGAAGCAATGGCACACCGCCCCGATCAGCGCTGCGGGAGTGAGTTCTCACCGCATCGGTGGACGCTGGCTGGTGGGAGGGGCCTCCAATGCCGGCGGTGGCCTGCTGCGTCGTTTCTTCAACGACGCGCAACTCGTCGAGCTGAGCCGGCAGATCGATCCGGAACGACCCAGCGGCCTTCAGCTGCGCCCCCTGCCTGCCCCCGGGGAACGCTTTCCGGTGGAGGACCCGGCGCTTGAACCCATCCTGGAGCCACGGCCTGTGAGCGATGCGCTGTACCTGCAAGGGCTGCTGGAGGGTCTGGCAGCGATTGAAGCGGCGGGCTGGCGCAGGCTGGCAGCCCTGGGAGCGCCGCCGGTCCAGCGGGTGATCAGCCTCGGCGGCGGTGCCGTGAACCCGCAGTGGCGACGGCTGAGAGAACGGAAGCTGGGCATCCCGGTGCTCAACCGGCCCCGCTGCAGCGCCGCCCTTGGCATGGCCAGACTGGCCGCATCCGCCCTCCCCTCCCCGCGATGAACGATCAGCTGCGCACCTGGGTGTCGATGACCCTTTTCGTGGTGCTGACCGGCTACGTGGGCTTCAGCGCCGTGCGACTGGGCTGGCTGCTCTGGCAGCGCTTCGCCGCCGCCTGAGCCGACCCACCAGAATCCAGCCAACCCCTTTGGAAAGCACGATGGCGGCCGACCCCATCACACCGGCAGTGAGCGATCGGATCTGCAAGCACATGAACGAGGATCACCCCGAGGCTGTGCTGGCCTACGCCAGGCACTACGCCGCGGTGAGCACGGCCCGTGAGGCGCGGATGCTGGCGATTCAACCAGATGCCATGGAACTGGAGGTGGATGGCAGCCTGGTGCAGGTGCCCTTTGACCACACCCTCACCGACAGCGAAGATGCCCATCGCACCCTGGTGGCCATGTTGAGGGCCTTGCCGCGGGAGTGATTCCAGGCCAGCGGATGCACCGTCAGCGTGGCAACCCTGAGGGCAGACTCTCCCTCTGGCATGGCCACGCTTCCCCAGCCATCACCGCACTGGCTCCTGGGGCTGCTACCGCTGGATTGGCTGCTGAAGCCCGAGCAAACGTCTGACCCCTGCGCCTTGCCCCCGGCAGGGCTGCAGGGTCTCACCCCACTCCCCTGGTGGGCCGCCGCTTCCTACAACGGCCCCATTCGCCAGCAGGTTCTGGCGCTGCGGCAGACCCCCAGCCCCCCCCGGCTGCTGGCTCTGCTGCCCGGCCTGTTGCAGCGGCTTCAGCCTCTGAGCCCGGGTCTGTTGGTACCGATCCCCAGCTGGAAAAAACAGTCCACCAACCCACTGCCGGCCCTGCTCGCGCGCCAGCTCAGTCTGCGGTTGCACTGGCCGCTGGAGGTCCGGTGCCTGATCCGCAGCAGACCGGTGCTTGGACAGCACCGGCTCGGCCGTGAACTCCGCTGGGAGAACCAACGCGGCTCCTTCACGGCCCTGCGTCCCCTTCACCAGCCGAGACGCAGGGTATGGCTGGTGGATGACATCCTCACCACGGGTGCCACCGCCTGCGCGGCGGCAGCAGCCCTCAACAGCCAAGGCTGGCGGGTCAGCGGCCTGATCTGCCTGGCCCGCACCCCGGTGAACCGACGCGGGCAGACCGTGATCTAAGATCAGCAAGCCGTGGCGAGCGACTCCCACCGGCGAGCCGGGATAGCTCAGTTGGTAGAGCAGGCGACTGAAAATCGCCGTGTCCCCAGTTCAAATCTGGGTCCTGGCATTGCCTCCTTCCAAGCTTCCCTCCAGACGGGGGCCTCCTCTAGGGGCTTAAGTCTGTTGTTTCTGCCTCTCCCGCTGCCAGACCGACTGCGCCGTGGGAAACAGGGAGGTCTGGACATCGGCCATGAAGCCCTGCAGCCGACGCTGCTGGGCCTTCCGGGAGGAGAGATGTCCGGAGATGGCAGCGGCGTGACACAGATCCACAAGCAGGGCCACCTCCTCGGAACTGAGGCAGAGCAGATGTTGGTCTCCGCAATGGGTGATCTTCAAGGGCCTGATTCCGGCTGATTCCTATGTAGGACGAAGAACGGGCCGCAGAGGCGATTCTCCCTAGTGCGGAAGACCGACCGGTCCTCCCCGATGAGATGATGCAGTGCGCGGATCACACAGAAGCGCTGATGGATCGACCGGTGTCGATGGGAGACAGGCCCGATCCGATCCTCAGGGACCAGATCTTCAACAACGCCGACAGCTTCGCCCAGACCTTTGATGAGGCCTGGAAGGAGCACAGCCTCTCCGATCCGGAGCATGGACTGGAGAACGAGGCCAAGCTGCCCCTGATTCTGGAGCGGGTCAGCGATCATCCGTTTCTGAAGGAGAATCCGGAGATGGCCAGGCAGGTGGCCGAATTCCGCCTCCGTCTTCTGGGTCTATGAGCCCCTCCCCGACGAGCCCTCCCAGACCATGAGCAGTTCACTCTCCCGCCTCGTGCGGATGCTGTGCGCCGGGTACAGCAATCAGGCCCAGGCATTCGAGAACCCGCCGCTCTACGCCCACATCCTGGTGAAGTTCCGGCCGCTGCCGCAGCTGGAGTCGGGCTCGCTGCTGTTGGAGCAGTCGTACGCCATCAACCCGGCGGCCCCTTATCGCATCCGGGTGCTGCGGGCAGAACAGCAGGGCGAGGGGCTGATCATTCACAACCAGGCCCTGCATGAGGATCAGCGCTTCTGGGGGGCCGTGGACGACCCAGCCAAGCGCGCGGCCATCACCGCAGAAGATCTGCGTTCCCTGGAGGGCTGCGCCTACGTGGTTCGCGAAACCTCGGCGGGCTTCAGTGGCGAGGTCGAACCTGGCTGCCGCTGCATGGTGGAGCGCAAGGGAGCGCTCTCCTATCTGGTGAGCAGCTTCGAGCTCACGGAGCGTGGCATGCGCACGATCGACCGCGGCCACGATCCCACCAGCCACGAGCAACTCTGGGGTTCCTTGGCCGGGCCCTTCGAATTCGAGCGCACCGAGGATTACAGCCAGGAGCTGCCGGCTGAGTGGCTGGCCGCCTGAGAGGGCCTGGCTTCACACAGCTTCACGGCATGGTGAAGCTGTGTGAGTTGTTGGCGGCCTCGCATGGGAGGCGTACAGGAAAACCGTAAGTTCGGCTCCGATTTCTTCCCATCCCATGGCACTGCCGCTGCTGGCCACCCGGCCCATCACCCAGAACGCCCGGGTGAACAACTTCGCCATCGGCAGCGACGAAGCTCCACGTCCCTAGGTGAGCGTGGATGAGCAGATCGAACAGGCCTACCGCCAGATCTTCTTCCACGCCTTCAAGGTGGATCGCGAGCCGATGCTCGAGATGCAGCTGCGCAACGGCGATATCAGCGTGCGGGAGTTCGTGCGCGGCCTGCTGCTCTCCCGCAAATTCCGCGAGGGCTTCTATCGCTGCAACAGCAACTACCGCGTGGTGGAGCAGGTGGTGGGCCGGGTGCTGGGCCGTGAGGTGCACGGCAATCAGGAACGCATCGCCTGGTCGATCGTGATCGCCAACCAGGGGCTTGAGGGCTTTGTGGATGCCCTGCTCGAATCGCCCGAATACATGGACGCGTTCGGCACCGATGAAGTGCCCTATCAGCGCTCCCGGGTGCTGGCCGGCCATGCCAAGGCTCAACTGCCCTTCAACCAGAAGGCTCACCGCTATGACGCCTACTGGCGTGAGATCAGCGCCAAGCGTGCTCCCGCCAACCCCTATGCCGGTGGTGGTGCCCAGTTCAGCGGCGGTCAGATGTCTCCTGCCTGGGTTGGCGGTCACCCCCCAAGTTTGCGCAGACCCTCTGGCTGGCCCTGGCTGGCGTGGGTGCCCTGGAACTGGTGCGGGTGCTGGTGACCACCGCCGGGGCCATGCTGAGCACCGGGTCGGCCGGCTGATTCAGGCGCTCAGCTCATCCATAAAGGGCTGTTCCTCTTCGTCTGGGAAGGGGTTCAGCTCCAACTCCAGCTCAGGCTCTTCGCTCCTGGGCGGGAAGGGGTGCACCTGGGCGCTGCGGTGCTGCTCGTTCAACAGCTCCTCTAGGCGGGCGATGCGCTCTTCGGTATGGGCCAAGATTGCATTCGATTCCAGGTGTGCGGGGTCGTCGTCTGGGTTGGCGCCCAGCTCACCGATCTGCTCTTCCAGGCTCGCTAGCCGCTCCTCCAGCTCCAGCAGCCGTAGCGTGAGGGTTTCGCCCACCTGGCTGAGGGCCTGAAGCTGCTCGCTGATCCGTTGCTGCAGCGAAGCGGAAGACGCAGCTGACATCCCTCGGGCCAATTGGATTTGGGCGGATGGTATCGGCGCAGGGCCCAGGCGCCAGACCTGCTTTTTGTAACGTTTCTGAAAGCCCGTGTTCGGCGGCAAATGGGCCCCATAGGATCCGGCTCTGGCACCAACAGCGCAGGTTGCCCCTCGGTGCGGCATCTCCCTCGGTGCTGCCCTGCTCCTCCCCTGGCCCGCAAGCCCGCCCCTGAAGTCCCATAACTCTCGCCAACGCTGCCTACCTGGGCATCGAGCGTTACGCCAACAACCGCGTCAACGAAAACTGGATGTCCGCCTCGTCGGACGACAAAGCAGCTGTGATCCGTGCTGTGTATCAGCAGGTTCTCGGCAACCAGTACGTGATGGCCAGTGAGCGGCTTGAAGGTCCGGAATCACTGTTCAAGCGCGGCTACCTGAGCGTGCGCGAGCTCGTGCGTCAGGTGGCCAAGATCGGTCTGTATCGCAAGCGCTTCTTCGAGAGCAGCAATCCCTACCGCTTCATCGAGCTCAACTTCAAGCACCTGCTGGGCCGCGCGCCCCAGAACAAGGCAGAGATGCTGCACCACTTCACCATCCTGCAGGAGCAGGGCTACGACGCCGAGATCGATTCCCATCTCGACAGCGCCGAGTATCAGGATCGTTTCGGTGGAGAGGGTGTGCCCTATCTCCACGGCTGGAATTACTCCGTGGGTCAGCAGGGTCTGCAGTTCTCCTACATGCTGCAACTGGCCCGCGGTGCCGCCGCCTCCGTCAAGGGCAACATCCTCAAGAACCAGTCCCGCCTGAATCCCGCGGTGCATGCCGAGCAGCCCATGCCCGTTGTGGCTCCGGGCTCCAAGGCCGCCGGTTTCCGCAAGGTCGCCAGCGATGGCGTCACCCGTCAGGGTGTGGGTTCCGGCGAAGAGGGCCGCACCTTCCGGGTGGAGATCACCGGGTTCAACAACTTCCGCCTGCACAAGCGCAGCAATCGCGTG
>JBBASO010000011.1:8382-18649 GCA_040399265.1 Prochlorococcaceae cyanobacterium | reverse complement strand
GGTGGAGATCACCGGGTTCAACAACTTCCGCCTGCACAAGCGCAGCAATCGCGTGCGCTTCATCCCCTTCAACAAGCTGCTCGAGTACCAGCAGCAAATCCACCGCGAAGGCGGCCGGGTCGCCAGTGTCACTCCGGTCAACTGACCGGATCCTTCTTTCCCCGTTACCCCCGTAGCTCCGATGAAGGTTTCTGCAGGCAACCGCGGCACCAGCTTCAACAATGACCGTCAGGTGACATTCGCCGTGACTGTCATCGCCAACAACGACTACGCCCGCACGGCGGATGTGGTCATAAACGTGCCTTACACCCGGATGAACGAAACCATGCGCATGGTGCAGCGCATGGGTGGCAAGATCACCGGCGTTCACGTCAGCGGTGGCATCGACACCAATGCCCCCAAGGCTGCGGCTCCGGCCAAGGCTGGCCAGAAGAAGTAAGCGGGCCAAGGCCCCGATCGTGGCCTCGCCCCCCTCTTGCAGGGGGCTTTTTCATGGCTGCGCGCTGGACAGGAGGGATCGGGGACAGGCGGGGAAGGGTGCGTGCTACCTCTCGCGCTGTTCTGTGGGGCACACAAGGCTCCCAAGACACCCGCTTCGGGCTGTTTCGCAACCAGCTTTCATCCTGTAGAGGCCTTGCAGCGCAGGCGATCTGAGCCTGCCAATGACTGTTTGTTAAGCGCTGCTGATAGGGGCCATAGGTAGGGCCAACAATATGTGGGCCAAGCGGTGAGGCGGTCTTCGGCCTGCTCGCTCGATTTGGTGCCTTGATCCCCTGGTAGCTGCCGCTGCCGGCAGGGCTCACATTCCCCTCTTCACCCTTCTCTGACCCAGTCGAGAACAGGAGCCTCCCCCCAATGTTTGACGCCTTCACAAAGGTGGTCGCCCAGGCTGATGCCCGTGGCGAATTCATCAACGCCGGTCAGCTCGACGCCCTAGGCGCCATGGTGGCCGAGAGCAACAAGCGTATGGATGCCGTGAACCGCATCACCTCGAACGCGTCTAGCATCGTCACCAACGCTGCCCGCAGTCTCTTCGAGGCCCAACCTGCCCTGACAGCCCCGGGTGGCAACGCCTACACCAGCCGCCGCATGGCTGCTTGCCTGCGCGACATGGAGATCATCCTCCGCTACGTCACTTACTCCGTGTTCAACGGCGACTCCTCCGTGCTGGAAGATCGCTGCCTGAATGGCCTGCGTGAGACCTATCTCGCCCTCGGCGTGCCCGGCGCTTCCGTTGCAGAAGGCGTCCGTAAGATGAAAGAATCCGCCATCTCGATCGCAAATGATCGCAACGGCATTACCGCCGGCGACTGCTCTGCACTGATGAGCGAGATCGGCACCTACTTCGATCGTGCCGCTGCGGCAGTAGCCTAAATTTTAAGCACAAAGTAATTTTTTAGTCAGGTACTCCCATGAAGACCCCTCTCACCGAAGCTGTTTCAGCAGCTGATTCCCAAGGCCGCTTTCTGAGCAACACTGAGATCAACTCGGCATTCGGTCGATACAACCGTGCAAAGAGCGCCCTCGCAGCAGCAAAGGGATTAACAGCGAATGCGGACAGTCTTGTCAATGGTGCTGCACAAGCCGTTTACAGCAAGTTCCCTTACACCACCCAGATGCAGGGTGCCAACTACGCTGCTGATGCCCGTGGCAAAGCAAAATGCAGCCGTGACATCGGCTACTACCTGAGAATGGTTACGTATTGCCTCGTAGCTGGTGGCACTGGGCCGATGGATGAGTATCTGATTGCTGGCATTGATGAAATCAACCGTGCCTTTGAGCTGTCTCCTTCGTGGTACGTAGAAGCTCTCAATTATATTAAAGCCAATCATGGACTTTCTGGTGAGCCAGCCACTGAAGCCAATAACTACCTGGACTATGCAATCAACGCCCTAGTTTGATTGCATATAACGGATTTTTACATTCTCGGGCTCCCCATGTGGGAGCCCTTTCTTTTGAAGGCTAGGGCTTGAAGCTGCAGTTTATAAAACAATAATGCAGCTAGCAAGTGCAGCTCAGGCAAGAATGCATGCCATCTGCTATAGCATTTGCGCACTACTATTTGAGGGCATAGATTATTCTGTTGGACCATTCGATATCATTCTGATAAGCAAAGAAGCCTCCGCATTTGTCTTTACCTCATCTTTTCATGAACATGACGTTCCAGCAGCCCGAGCAGATCATACACTTAATAAAGCAAGCAGGAGAAGGAGCGGAGATTATATACAACTCAGGAGCTATGCGTCTTCGCATTGACCTCAGGAGTGACGACATATCACTTTGGAGATCTCATTTCTTGACTGATCCCAGTGAAGCTAATCTTCTCGTTGCATGCGAGGATGGCGATGGCGAGTTAAAGCAGACGCGCCTCACCTGGGTCGTAGGTTCTTCTATTCGGACAACTTTTGTGTCTGGAAAGAAAGAAGCCAAGGCGCTTTTGGAAGCAATCGGTGTAGTAGCCCAGCTAGCCAGCCTAGCTTGCGATCGCTGCTATGGATTAGGCGAATCGACTGTATGGGCATTCTACTTGGACCGCAACAAGACATTGTCCGCAACTCCACTCGGCTCATGTTCATAACAACAGAAACCGAATATAGAGCGAAGATTAAACTTCTTGTCAGGCAGGCTAATGTATGCGGACTTGGCTCAAGAGAGACGATACCCGTTGAAGTTCGAACGATTATCAGGACTGCTGATTCAGCAAGGCGTCCACTGAGCCCAAACGAGATAGAATATATCTGTGCGATTTGCAAAGGTTCAGAGAAAGCTGTTATCGAATTAATCGAGAAGTCGCCTAAGATGATTGCTGAAGCGAGCGCGTCGCTACTACACAAGCAACCAGGATTGATAGCGCAAGGGGGAGAGCTTTTTCCTGAGCACAGAGCAGCGGCCTGCTGGAGAGACTGCGAGCAATTTATCAGAGTAGTGACTTATGGGGTGGCGTCTAATTGCACGGTAATTACCGACAAGGCAGGTATGAAATCATTATTGGAACTCTATATGGTATTGGGAGTTCCCGTAAAAGCGCTTTTGCACGTCTTGACAGAATTAAAGAATCTTTCAGTCAATAGACTTAGAAGATCAGGCTATGAGCGTGAAAGTACCTGCGCTCAAGGTGCGTTTGATGACTTGATATGCGCGCTAAACCCAAAGAGTGAATGACTACTCGAGAACTACCATCAGGCATTAAGGTTGTAGCAGGACATTCGGCCAACCCGATTTGTCCTCTAGAATGCAAGAGGTATAAGAAATTCTTAAGACAACCAGAAAGAACTCTTCCTATGCATCCTGAAGCCCAACTCAAAATCACTTTGTTACCAGAGAATCCACAGCAATGGCATCCCCCAGAGACCTGCGAACCTGAAATGGTCAATCAAGTGCCGCTTGATGCCCGCGGAGCCCGTTGGTCACATCGAGTACTAACCCCTCTAGACCTAAGAGAATCTAAACTATGCCGAGCTGATCTAAGGGGCGCTGATCTTTCTGGCTGCCAGCTTGATGGCTGCAATCTCAAGTTAGCTCGTTATGATATGAACAGCAAGTTTCCCGAGGGATTTAATCAATTCAGATCTGGAGCAGTCGGACCCAAGGCTTATCTGAATGGGGCATTTTTTAATGGTGCCGACTTAAGGAGTATGGACTTAACTGAAAGTAGTTTCATGGGGGCCTATCTCAGTGGCTGCGACCTTAGTGGCTCTGTGCTAGTTGGTGCATGCTTGGTGGGGGCTGATCTTCGCTTTGCAAAGCTACAGGGGTGCAGCTGTAAAGGAGCACGCTTTACGGGTAGCCAGCTGAATCAGGCCGATTTACGCGCGGCTGATTTCAGTAACACATCCATAGAGACTGCAGAGAGCATTCAGGGGGCTGATTTTAGTTGGGCCTCCGGGATCAATTCTGAGCAACTGACAAACCTTTTATCACGGCCACACACCGAGCTTGATTGCTGGAACCCATTCACTCGTACGACAACTCGGGCCTCTCTGGAGTCGCTTCGGTGCTGAGGGAAAGCGACACGAAAACTGCGAAGCGCTGAACTGCCAACTAGGGCGTCCAAGGGACAAAAGGGCACCCACATCACTGGAGGGTGCAGTCAGTCAGAAGGAGTTGAGTTTTATAAAGCAACCAGCAAGCTTGTCCGATGAGTCTTGGATAATGATATCGCTTCGCCCACGCACCCATGCCATTCGGCCCCGCCTCGATTCTCGGTGTTGAACGCTTCGCTCAAGACTGCGAGGCACCCCTGGAGTTGGCGCCTGGTGATGATGACGCCACCAAGGAAGCTCTGATCCGTGCTGTATACAAGCAGGTCCTCGGAAATGCTTATGTCATGGACAGCGAGCGTCAGCTGGTTGCCGAATCACAATTCAAATTAGGCGAGATCAGCGTGCGTGAATTCGTGCGCACCATTGCAAAAAGTGAACTCTATCGCACACGTTTTTTTGATGCGTGCGCTCGATACCGCTATATAGAACTGGCGTTTCGCCATTTGCTTGGGCGTGCGCCCGCTAGCTTTGAGGAAATGCGCCGCCACGCAGAGCGACTTGATGCAAGCGGCTATGAATCAGACATCGACAGTTTTCTCGACTCTGATGAATACCAGAACACCTTTGGTGAATGGACAGTCCCGTACCAGCGGGGCTGGAGGACTGAATCCTGCGCCACTCTCCAGGAGTTCACATGGTCGTTCCAGCTACTGCGGGGAAACAGCAGCAGCAGCCTGAAGGGAAACCTCGCTGGGATCCAGAGTCGGCTGGGCGGTGCAGCCTACCAAAACCGCCCACTCCCGGTGGTGGCACCGTCATCGATCGATTCACAGGGATGGAGTTTTCGTCCATCACCAAACCTCGGCGATGCCGCTACTCGCAGTGGCGTTGGCGCAGGGCAAGAAGGAAAGGTCTATCGGGTTGAAGTCACAGCATATCGTGCAAATAATGTGCGGCGTGTCTCCCGATACACGAAGTCCAATCGTGTCTATTTTGTTCCCTACAACAAGCTGTCAGAGCAGTATCAGCGCATTCATCGTGAGGGAGGGAAAATAGCTAGCATTACCCCTGCTTGACAAGTTCCGAGTGCGGGCAGAGATCGGCTCTCTTTTTCATGAATGTCCATAGACTTCTGTGCATCCACGTCAGCACTATGACAGCTCTAAAAGACTGTTAAATGCCAGGACGACCACACCAAGTCCCTCATTCCTCCCTAGCCATGTCAATGAATCAATCTCCGGCACTTGGATTTGGTGCTATTCAATTACTAGACTCACCTGCCAGCTTTTCGCGAAGGCCGAACCATCAGGCTACAGATGCAGCAACTAGCAATGATCGATACAGAAACCAGCAAGATCTGAACGGACTTGGGGCGTTCACAGCCAGCGATAACGCCTCCTATCAGCTAGCGGTGATTGCTGCCTATCGCCAAGTATTCGGCAATGTTCAGCCGATGGAGAGTGAGCGTCTGCTGAATGCCGAATCACAACTCCGTAATGGAGATATCAGCGTTCGTGAATTCGTGCGCCGCCTTGCGCTATCAAGTTTTTATCGCTCTCGCTATTTTGATGCGGTGTCTCCGCATCGTGCTGTTGAACTCAACTTCAAGCATCTACTTGGTCGCCCGCCGCAGGACGAGGCCGAGATCAGTGCCCATGTAGCAACGGTTGCCACCTCTGGTTTTGAAGGTGAGATTAACAGCTACCTTGATTCCGATGAGTATTTGCAGACATTTGGTGAAGACACTGTTCCTTATCCCACCAGCTGGAATTCTCCACTGGGTCAGCCACAGTCTGCCTTCAACCGGATGGCGGCTCTTGAGCAGAACTTCGCAGGAAGTGATACCGCTGTGGGGAATAAGAGTCAGCTATTGGGTAACCTTGCAAGAGGCTACAGCCTCTCGATCAAGGTCCCGGCTCAAGTCTACAGGTCTGGAAACGCAGGCAGCGTGAATCGATCATTGGCGGGAGGTACCCGTGGGATGTTTGAGCCCGTCAGGCGTATCAATGCCGATGGGGGTGACTCCGCACCGATGCGCGGCGATCTTTACGTCGGCTTCGGTCTTGGCCAACGAGATCAGGAGGTGTTTGAGCGCAGCGGTGGTGAGTCCGCTGATCAAATTGCCGGGCTGATACGTGCAGCCTATCGCCAGGTGATGGGCAACCCCCATCTGATGGAAAGCGAGCGGAGCCTCACAGCAGAGAGCCAGTTCGCGGAGGGTCGGCTCAACACGCGTGAGTTTGTACGTGCAGTTGCTCTTTCTCCTGATTACCGGCGCCGCTTCTTTGAGAGCAACGCGCCCTATCGCTTTGTGGAGCTCAACTTCAAACATCTTCTGGGTCGAGCTCCACTCACTCAAGCAGAGGTAAGCGAGCACATCCAACGACTCGCCAACGAAGGCTACGAAGCCGAAATCAACAGCTATATTGACGGCGATGAATACCAGAATCTGTTTGGCGAGAACACCATCCCGTTTGCTCGTATCAGCTCAGAACAAGGTCGCTCCCAACTAGCATTCAACCGTCATCTTTCGCTGGTAGGGGGCTATGCATCGAGCGACACAGTCCAATCTGCATCGAATCTGGTGATGTCGGTGGCCACCAATACGGTGCCCAGCAATTGGTCTAACACGTCGCAAAGGATCAACCGCATCGGTGCCAACGCTGGCACCACCGAGCCAACAGGCAAGCGCTATCGGATTGTCGTTCAGGCCCAGCCTGCGGGAGGCCGGCAGCGCACGCCGAATGCGACCTATCTCGTCTCAGGGAAAGACATGACCAGCCAGCTCGGTTATGTCCATCGCCGAGGTGGTCGGATCCTCTCGATCACTGAAGTGCTCTGATTGCTACAAGGCGATCAAGACTACGTTCTCGCCAACTCAAAAACATTCAATCTGTCTCCTCCCATGCCTGAAGCTACAATCGCTATAGCTGATGCCAGTCTCCGTCAAGAGTCGGCACAAGCCATTATCCGTGCGGCCTACCGCCAGGTATTCGGCAATGCCCATCTGATGGAGGAAGATCGTAACGCCACTGCAGAAAGCCTTTACATCAACGGCGATCTCAACGTCCAGGGGCTGGTGACCGCCCTTGCCCTATCAGACAGCTACCGCCGTCTTTTCCTGGAGAAGAATGGACCCTATCGCTTCGTGGAGCTCAACTTCAAGCACCTCCTAGGTCGCGCACCCCGCAATCAAGCTGAGGTTAGCGAGCATGTGCAGCGACTTGCAAACGAAGGTTATGAAGCTGAAATCAACAGCTACACCTTCAGCGTGGAATACATCGACGCCTTTGGGCTCGATGATGTACCCCACATGCGCGGCAGCCAAAGCCAAATCGGTGAAAGCAACGCCACTTACGTCCGTTCGAAGGCCCTTGGCAACGGCTTCGCCGGATTTGACGGAAGCCATCAGTCCGTGCTTCTGAGCAGCATTGGCACCGGCACTGCATTCTTTGCTGGCAGCAAGGTCCCAGGACCTGGAAATCGAGACAGCAAGCGTTACGCCATCACCTGGACCACTGCGAACCCAGTGGGCATGCGTCGCCGTTCCGTGCAGACATCGATCGCTCCCTACAGTTCCCTGACGACAGCGATTCAAGGCATCCAGAAACGAGGCGGACGCATCCTTTCTGTTGCAAACACTTAACGACCACGGGCCTGGAGTCAATCCAGGCCCCCTCTCCAGTAGCCTTGTGTAAGGACGGTTAGCTGGGAATCATTCCCCTAAATCTCAATGGCCGCCGAATTCTGATCAGGACAAATTAAGTGCCCCTATCGCCGCGCCAATACCATCAGGACAAGAGCCACGCTGAAAAGTCCCCAGGCCATCCACGGAATGGTGTCTCCGTGGCAATGGCCTTAATGGTGGAAACCTTGGTTCACATGGTCCACAATTCTCAAGCTCCGCAGAAAGTATCACGTTGAATCAGATGGCTCTAGTTCAAGGCTGAGTATGAATCTCGAAAAGTTTGTCTTTCATAGCGAAGGGAATTGGCGCTCCATGAGGAGTGGCCACTCGCTTGCCTTTCGACAATTTGAGGAAGTGCTGAGCCATATTACGATCAAGCGGCTTTCACTTGATGATCCACGGGTAACCGATCTGATAGCAACCGCTGACGAGCCAAAAGTTAAGCCTTGCTCACCCTTTTATATGGAGTGGAGTGCGGAGAGTGACTGGGAGCCTGATGATCCATCGCTCGTCAGTCAGGGATCATGTGTGTTGGTGCCATTCCCTACAAATGCAGAAGAAGGACTTTTGCTTCGCAGTGTTGGCTATGCTGAAGCTGAGCAAGCTATTGGAAAATATTGCTTTCTTTCCGATGGCACGTTTACACTCACAACATGCTATGGGCAATCCATTGCAGAGGAGAGAATCTGGTTCGTATCAGAACATGTGCGTTGTCGTTCCTCGGTGCTGAGGACCTCGGAAGGCTCTGGTGTTCTACAGACTTCATTTTCTTCAGAAGTCCGGCGGCTTAGCTTCTAAGATAAGAGCCGTTCTAGTCGTGGACTCCTCTCTACTCTTCGCCCAAACTCTTTGCGGCCATTATAGCAACCTTGATCAGGCCCAGCAAGATCCTTCAAAATTCGCGCGCATTAATATCTTCTTCATGCCCCTCCCCTGGGAGGTGCTCCGTGCACCGGGCATTTATTCTGAACAGAGCTTCGACCATGATCCGTGGCGCCCATACCGACAAGGAGTTCATCGCCTAAGCCGATGTGATGATATTCACATTGTTGAGAATTTTGGGCTTGAGCAGCCGGAACGGACCGCCGGAGCTGGGCTGCATCCTGAACTTCTCCAAACGATTGATGCCAATGCCCTCATCGAGAGATGCGGCTGCGCCATGCATTTTCGATGTGTTGAGCCTGGCTCCTACCTTGGTGAACTTGAGCCGGGTCAAAAGTGTTTGATTCCCCGCGATGGGAAACTCACCTATCTCGTCAGCGAAGTGGAGCTCAATCAGGACCGTTGGAGCAGCCGAGATCGTGGGTTTGACCCACTCACTGACGCCCCGATCTGGGGTTCAGAGCATGGGATGCTCCGCTTTGCAAGGATTTCATCCTTTTCGGACCAGTTAGACGAAAGCTGGGTGCAATCATAACAAGATGATCCGTGGAGATGCGCTCTAATGCACGCAAATGATGCACATAAGTTGCTCAAAGCGTGGATCCGCTCTCAGCATCTGATCTGCCTAGGCACGGACTTCATCTTTGAAACCGTTGATCAATCACACGTGGAACGATTCGAGCAGTGCATGCTGGATTGTGGTGGACATGTGAGGGAAGTGCGCGCCGTGGGAAACTGGCCAATGGGACCTAACCGATCATTCAAAGTGTTGAGAGCTGTGGCATCTATACCAAGGCCTGGCGGAGAAGAACTTGTCCAGTACTGGGCCAGCCGTGGAGGTAGGAGCACACGTTTCTCGGAAATCAACCACTGATGCCCTGCAACAATTGAAGGCGAGCCTCCACGTAGGGATGGGTTTCTTTGCCATTGATTACTTTACTATCTTCGCCAGAATCGATCAATTCTTGAGCCATTGCTGCCGCGTAGCGGCATTCCCACCAGGACGTGCGATCGACATCTTCCCATCGGCTGAGATGCCGCTTACACAGCAGGGGATCTAATGAGGCCAGAGCCAATAGGGCTGCAGCTTTTGATTTGACGAATTGCGGCCTTTGGTTATCAACCGCCTCGACGAGCCACTCTGTAATCATCGCCATGGCTTCCATCGGCCATCGTTTATGGGAACCAAAAAGTCGAATAAAAAAGTAATGCGCACCATAATCGTTATGCGCATCCTCGAGCCAGCCTCGCCGCAACAGCGGCCAGAGAGCCTCAGCTGGCCGTTGACGCAGTGTCTGAAGTGCCAGATAGCAACGGCTGAAGTCAGTTCCAAAAAACTCCTGGATCAGGAATGCATTGTCAGGCTCATCGTCATAGCGATGTACCAACACCAAAGTACTTGGATCATCACGCACCAAGGCATCAAGCGCATCTGTCAATACCATGCCCTCACAGGACGTGGCACTCTCCGGCCAGAGAGCCTTAAGAGCACGCATCCGAAATACGGGGGAAACCGGTGCCTGGAGGACACTCGGGAGAAGATTAATAGCACCAGCATTGATCACATCCTGGATAGCAGACTGGCGATCCATCTGATTTGGCAGAGTGAGATGGTCTTCAAGGGCCAGTAGCTGATCACGCTGACCTGATAGCTGGGCAATGGCACACAGAGCTGCCCCGCGCACACCAGGATTGGAATCGTTCTGGAGGCTTT
>JBBASO010000011.1:3120-8282 GCA_040399265.1 Prochlorococcaceae cyanobacterium | reverse complement strand
ATCAGGTGGGAGGCCGCCATGTAGTAATCGCTGGCCGATTCAAGTGCTTCAAGAGGCTGTTCTAAAATCCGCAGAGCCTCCTGCTGGGTGAGGCCAAGATGGATGTTGTCGAAACGGCTCACGGATGGCGCTGCAGGGCGGGCCCTAGATTCACACCTAGTACCATTGCAGGTCAGCTTACCCAAGCAGGCCGTTCGTTAAGAACTTTCCATATATTGGCGGTCTGCTTGATGTTGGTGCACCATGGGACATCGTTGTTCCTGCCAGCATGGGGCCTTTTCTAACCAGCTCCTTTGTGATCAAATTGAGCCTTGGCAAGGGTGCAAGGCTGAATTCACCACAACAGTTGTGCGTTCCTTACGAACTACTCAGCCGCACGCTGGATCTCATCAATCACCAAGGAGCAGGGGTGCAGGATGTGTCCGTGCAGGGGGCCACAAGCACTCAAGCCCCTCCAGCCCAGACCCCCCCTACAGCGGTGTCAACGGAGAAACAGCCTCGGGTTGCTGGAACGAGGCAGCGTCGGTCGCGCGTCTCCTAATCAGCCTTGCATCGCGAACACGGCATCGGCAGGACGCCCCTGCTTCAGGGCCTCCCAGCCGATAGCGCGCAAAAACGTTGGGCCGTCCATCGTTTCCACCACATCCACACCCCAGGCCCCCAGCGTCAGGGGAGAACCCGCTGAGCTGGGACTGTCCTTGCGCCCGCCAAGGGCCAGCAATTGATGCCCATCGGTATGGCCGCAGGCCCGCCGAAACCCCCGCCATGCCTGGATCAAGTCAAGGGCCAGATCCGCAGGTGCCAGATCCGATTCGATGCGAATGAGCCAATGGGGATGATCCAACGGCTCTGCCGAAACAATCGCAGAAGCGTGCGCCTTCAACCCTGCTGCAAGGTCCACCGCGTTGAAGGGTGGTACGCCCGGCTCTTGTACCTGGAGGTTATGGGACAGAACGAAGCAGGTCATGCCGATGCCGTGTGTTACAACGACCCTAGGCGGCCGCCAATGGAACTTGATAATGCTTCCACCCGCTAGCCAGCAACCGTGAATGACAGCCAATGCTCGCCGATCAGCGGGCAACCCCTCCAACTGAGCGAAGAGGAAGCCAGCCAACTCGCGGAGGAGCTCAAGCACCAGCTTCGGTGTGGACAGGTGCCAGATGCCAACAGCATCAGCATCGAAAGAATGGTGGCGGGCCTGGGTGACCGGCGTGGTCTGATGCGACTCACCTTCGCTGAAAGCCTCGGGGTCGTTGGCAAAGCAGCCGTGCCAGCCCTTTGCAAGGCCCTTGAAGGCCACGACAACGTCACGGTGCGGCGTGCTGCCGCCAAGACCCTCACGCTGATCGAAGATCCACAGGCTTTACCAGTCCTGCTGAACGCCCTCCTGCATGACCCTGACCCAGTGGTTCAGGGGTCTGCCGTGGGTGCTATGGCTGCACTGGGCGCGGAAGCCGTTGATGCACTCCTGGGTGTCCTGATCAACCCCAAAAGCAGTTCAATGCAGCTGGGCTTGGCCAGTTGGGGGCTTGCTTTTGTTGGCGCGCGGGCCCCTGAAGCCTTGCGCGAGGCCGCAGGCTCCGAGCATGCGGAGATCAGAGCTGCTGCAATTGCTGCATTGGGCGATCAAATCCAGGCTCAGGGGGATGAATCCGCAAGAGATCTCCTGATTCGTGCGCTCAGCGATCAGCATGTCGATGTGCGGGCCGAGGCAACCACCTTGCTCGGCAAGCTGCATGATTCTTGTTGGGCAACACCACACCTCATCCCGCTCCTCAATGACGAAGCGGGCCAGGTGCGCAAGAACGCAGCTCTTTCACTGATGAAGCTTCAAGCAAGCGACGCGTTACCAGCCCTGCGCGAGCACCTCCAGTGCGAGCACGAACCAGATGTGACGGCCGTTTTACGAGTTTCCATTAGCCAGCTCGAAAGGATCTGATCTTGATCCTCATGCCAAGTCAGCTACCGTATTGACGCGCCTTTAGATCCTCGATCCTGATTAGGGCCGTGCTCACGGTCTCCCGCACGTAATCATCAGTTGCCGGGTCATCAAGCAGCTGCTGTAAGGCTGGCTCAATAGCAGGATGATCGATCTGTGCCAGCGCATTGACCGCTGCAACTCCTTGAGCAGGATTGTTACCGCGACTCACCTGCAGCAAGAGAGGCACCGCTTGGCGACCCACCTGACCTAACGCCATGACGGCTGCGACCGCAACCACAGGTGAGCGATCATCAAGGGCTTCACGCAAAACCGCCATGGCCTGCTCAGTAAACGCTTGACCTGCGTAGTTGGAAGCCAACTGGGCATAGGCTTTAATGCAACTTGCCCTCACCGTGTCATCGCTACTGGTGCTGAAGCACTCAGCAATCGGCTGCATCGAGCGTGCGCCGAAGGCCCCAAGCCCCCGAACAGAAGCTCGACGCAGAGACACATCCGGCTGATCCAGGAGCTCGATCAAACGCGGGATTGCTTCGTCTGGCCAATGTTCGACCATAGCTGTGAAGGCGCGCGTTTGAATGTAGGGGTTGGGATGGGCAAGATCTGCAAACAGTTGATCGAGATCGGGGGGGTGTGGCATTGAAGTAGTCACTGTTTTGAGGCTGGGAAGGGGAACCTAGACCGCCACGACCCGCCGATGGAAAGCCTGAAACAAGACATGAAAAAGGGGGCCTTTGGGCCCCCAGATGGCATCATCAAAAATGAGGCTCAGGAGAGCGCATTGATGGCGTAGTCCAGGTAGGACTTGAACTCGTTCAGAGCCTGGGGGCTCATGTCACGAGGGGAGCACGCCCGGTCGCGCGTGAAGGTCAGCGCTTCCACGTAGGCAGCCGTTGGCAGACGCAGGGTGCGATAGACCTCGCGAGCGCCTGCGATGCCCCACTCATCCAGGGGGCCGGTACCGCCAACCACGAGGCAGTAGTTGATCAGACGCAGGTAATGCGCGATGTCGCGGTAGCACTTGTCCACCTTGGTCTGATTCTCGCCAGCCTCACCGGCCTGCTTGAGGTAGGGGTACTTGCTGAAGCATGCGTCGCCAGCCTCCTTGGTCACCTTGTCCAGACCTTCGGCAAGCTTTTCAGCGGCTTCCAGGCGCGCAGCGGCACGCTGGATGTTGCCTTGAACGGCCTCGAGGTCGTTCTGGGAGGGGAAGCGACCAGCGGCATCAGCGGCGGTCACAACAGTGGTTGCAACAGATTTCATTGTGGATCTCAGCAGGAGAAGTTTGGATTGTTAAAAGATCAAAGCTGATACCTTGTGGGCTCAGCTCAGCGCGCCGATCACGCGATCAAAGTAGGAGGCTGCTTCAGCAACCAAGGCCGAGCAATCACCCTTCACGGTTTCCATCTTGCGGAAACGGGTCTCAACAGGATTGGTGCCGCTGGTGTTGGTCTCGTTGATGTGAGCCGTGGAAGAGGCCTTCATGATGGCCACAGCGCGACCAGCCGATTGCAGGGGTACGCCGAGGGCGATGTAGGTTTCCTTCAGGCCGTTCAGGCAGCGGTCATCCAGCACGGAGGCATCGCCGGCCAGCAGGGCATAGCTGATGTAACGCAGCACGATCTCGCCATCACGCAGGCAGGCAGCCATACGGCGGTTCGGATAGCAATTGCCGCCAGCCTGGATCAGGCCGGTGTTTTCGCAGATCATGCCGGTCACGGCATCGGACACGATGCAGGAGGCATTGCTGGTGATGGCGTTTACAGCGTCCAGACGCTTGTTGCCTTCAGCCACGTAGTTACGGAGAGCGGCCAACTCACCGCCACCGATGGGCGCGGTTTTGGCATCGGCGCTGACGACAGCGCGTGAAAAGGCGTCGAGCATGGGGGTCGGAACGAGAGGAGAAGGCTTAGGCGGAGCGTCGGGTGGCCCCGATGTGGAGAAAGACCAGGACTTGGCGATTCCCGCTCTTTTGACCTGAGCACTTGCAAAAACTACGGCCATCCCCCCCAGCCCTTTCCCGATCCGATGCATCACGCAAACTTTCGTCATTCCCGTCGCCGAAACTCTCTGGCCCTAGTGCTCGCAGTGGTTCTGGGAGGCGGTGGGCGGAGATGCCGCTCGCCATTGCCAGGGAAAACCGGCTTCTTTATTTTTTGTTCCGGATTGGTGCCCGGTGCTCACAGGGGTTGGCGTTTGATGGACAGAGCTCGCCAATAAGCTGAGGCACGCCAGTGAGCTTCCACCATGTCCAGCGCCAGTTTTGATCCGGTCACGGCCGACGCCATTGCTGAGCCGTCTCCGAGCCGCGAGGAGCTGCAGGAGGCCATTGAGCAGCTCATGGCGTTCCGAGATCGGATTGTGAGCGACGTCACGGGCATGGGCCAGAAGCTGAAAATGCCGCAGCAGCAGGTGGCCTTCACCCTGTCCCAGCATCCCGAGCTTCAGAGGATCGAGTCGGTTCTGGCCCAGCTCCAGCTCCAGATCGCTGAGCTGGCCTAGCCCTTTCCCATTCACTGCTGCCTCTGCAACCATGGCACCTGCCCAATCCATGCGTGAGTTCCTGGAGGCCAGTCGTGGGGTCTGGCTGACTCGTCGAGCTGTCCATCACCTCGACCATCAGGACGACGAATCTGGCGATTCCAACCTCGTGATCGAGCCTTTCAGCTGTTTTGATCCTGCCGTGGAGCAGATCTGCCAGGCCCTCGACATTGACCCAGGCCTGGCCGCTGGAGGAGCTCGCTTCTGGTGGGAGAGCAATCTCAAACCCTTGGCCCGAACCGAAGACCAGGCCGCTGTAGTCATTGACATCCCGATCGAAGACGATCCATCCCGGGGATTCCTAGTGCGGGACAAGGGCTACGTGGAGAAACAGCCGGTGCTCAGTGAATACGCTTTTTCCCCTGATGGCGTGATGACGGTGACGACCCGCTACGACAGCAATGTGGGCACGGAGCGCTGCTGGTTTGTGACAGATCAGGTGCGCATGCGGGTGAGTTCGGTGCAGTGCCTCGATGGTGTGTCAATGACCACCTATTGCACGGAGCTGCGTTGCCCATCTGTTGAGGATCTTCAAGCGGTTCGAGCCAGTGCCGAGGCCCTGGCCACCCGTCTCGTGTCCCTGACCCACTGAACTGCTGCGCTCGACGATGTTTGATCCCTTTCTCCAGGAACTGACCAGCAGATTGGAAGCGTCGGGGGGCCATCCCCTGCCACCGCCCGA
>JBBASO010000011.1:0-3020 GCA_040399265.1 Prochlorococcaceae cyanobacterium | reverse complement strand
AGGAACTGACCAGCAGATTGGAAGCGTCGGGGGGCCATCCCCTGCCACCGCCCGATGGGCTGGCCGAATGTCGATCTCAGAAGCAACAGAGCGTGATTCGAAGCTGGCTGTGGCAGGTGCCAGGATTTCGGCGTTGGCGCGTGACCAGATTGGATGCCGGTGACAGCCTGCAGGTGCTCAATTCTGTGGCTTATCCCGATTTCTCCAATGATCAGCCTTTGCTGGGCATCGATCTTCTCTGGTTTGGTGCCCGCGGAAAACTAGTTGCCGTGCTCGATTTTCAGCCACTGGTCCAAGATCAAGACTACCTGGATTGTTATTATCAAGGGCTACGCGAGCTAATCACTCATTACCCAGATCTACACGGTGCCGAGGCGATGCGCTCCTTTGATCCTCATCAGTATTTTTCACCATGGCTGCTTTTTTGCCGTGGGGGAGCTGAGCAGGCCCAGGGATCACTGCCCAGTGCTTTTACACTCTTTCTTGACTGCTACTGGCAACTCAGCGCTGCAGCCGACCATCGCACTTCACAGATCACCGCTGAGAAGGTTCAAAGCCTGCAGGAGGATTACGACGTGTATAGCGCTGAGCGCGATCCAGCCCACGGACTCTTCACCAGCCACTTTGGCAAGGCCTGGTCTGATCGTTTTCTGCACGAGTTCCTGTTCCCCGCAAGCCGTCAGCCATGACCTCTTCCCGCTCCAACAGTCTTGAACCCGTCAATTTCTCGAACTGGCGATGGCAGCCCTTCCTGGAGCATGCGGTCAAGGTGCTTCAGCAGTTCAATCCCATCGCTTACCCGATACCCCAACAATTTCTTGAGCAATCCGGAGCTACTGGGTCCAAGGCCCAACCCGTAGCAGTCCACACCGCCACCTGGGCGTGTCAAACCGAGAAATTGCGCCAGGTGAGGGCTGCCTGTGTGGAAGCTGGAGCAGCGGCTTCCGTTCTCAACCTGGTGATCAACCCCAGCTGCCGGTACGACCTGCCGTTCTTCGGCGCCGATCTGGTGACCCTGCCCTCCGGACACCTGCTGGCGTTGGATTTGCAACCGGTCGACCGTGGGGATCCACTTCACACACAGCCTGTCTGGAATCGTTTGCTGCCCATCTTTGAGCGCTGGAAGCCACTCTTGCCCCATGGTGGGCCAATTCCTGCGGAAGCAGAGCCATACTTCTCTCCAGCGTTCCTCTGGGCTCGCCTGCCACTGGGTGAATCTTCAGATGCACTAATTAGCAGCACTCTATTCGATGCTTTTGCTGAGTACCTCAATCTCTACGTCGATCTAGTGCGCGAAGCACAACCGGTAGCAGAAGAGCGCTCAAGGTTTCTGCTTGATGGCCAACGGCGCTACACCCACTATCGCGCAGAGAAGGATCCCGCGCGCGGAATGCTCAGCCGCTTCCACGGTGCCGAGTGGACCGAAGCTTATATCCACGATGTGTTATTTGATCTGGATCGTCACTACCCTGCATAGTCCGAGATCAAAGCAGGCCGAGCGTATGGAGGGGGCCCCGTCCGCTGATCAGCTCCAGCAGGAAAGCGGAAAAACCCACCATCGCCAAGCGACCATTCCAAACCTCCGAGCTGTTGTTCCAGCCCCAGGCCCACTTGTCCTGGGGATAGAGCTTCACCTTGGTGGGCAGGGCCGCCGCCTGATCCAGGTTCACTTCCGGGCCTTCGAGGGCGTGTTGCACCAGGTGGGCGAGGCCATCGATGAAGGCGGGGCTGGTGTCCAGCGCCGGCACGCGCCGGAAGTTGGTGATGCCTGCTTCGGTGGCGATCTCGCGGTACTCGATGTCGATCTCTTCGAGCGTTTCGATGTGCTCGCTCACGAAACTGATCGGCACCACCACCAGGTCCTTCACCCCCGATTCCCCCAGTTCATGCAGGGCGTCATCGGTGTAGGGCTTCAGCCACTCCACCGGGCCGACGCGGCTCTGATAGGCGAGGGTGAACGGGTTGGCGTGGCTGAGATCCCGCTCCAGCCGCTCCATGATCAGCCGGGCGCAAGCCTCGATCTCCTGCTGGTAGGGATCGCCCGCCTCCTCCACATAGCTCTTGGGGACGCCGTGGGCGCTGAAGAACACATGGGCCGTGGCGGGTTCAGGGCAAGCGCGGATCTCGCGGGCGATCAACTCGACCATGGCGCCGATGTAGCCGGGGTCGTCGTAGTAGCTGCGGATGCAGCGGATCGGCAGGCGTGCGAAGGCGGGATCGGCCTGGCGCAGGCGCTGCAGCTCGCGGAAGCTGGAGCCGCTGGTGCTGATCGAGAAGTGGGGGTAGAGCGGCAGCACCACCACCTGATCGATGCCGTCGGCCTTGATGTCGGCCACGGCCGACTCGGTGAACGGATGCCAGTAGCGCATCGCCACGTAGCTGGTGGCCTCGATGCCGCGCTGGCGGAGGCTGCTCTGCAGTGCTCGGGCCTGCTGCTCGGTGATGCGCCGCAGCGGCGAACCGCCGCCGATCGAGCGATAGGCCGCCTGGGATTTGCCGGCCCGCAGGCTGCTGATCAGCCAGGCCAGGGGCTTCTGCAGGGCCGGGTTCGGCAGCCGGATGATCTCCGGATCGGCGAACAGGTTGTAGAGGAAGGGGCCGACGTCCTGAATGCGCTCAGGACCGCCGAGGTTCAGCAACAGCACGCCGACCTTGCCGCACACCTTGGACATGGCCTACCGATCCAGCTATCCCTTCATGGTATGACCGGATCTGGGGTCAACAGTGCTATCTCAATGGAACGGTATCAGCCGCAGAAAAGCAGTCATGGTTTTGCTGCAGAGATGACGATAATCACTGCCCACTGCCAAAGGGAATCATCTTGCATCTGGGAGTTGAGGGGCAAGCATTCATCTGAGGCGATCATCAGCCTGCCAAAATGGGTCAGTCAAAAATCAAGGATGATCTCATGACCGAGGAGGGCTTATCCAAACAGACTAGATCAGGTTCTGATCGGCAGTGGGAGTTAATGCGAGCCAGCTTCGATGGCGACTGGCTGGGGACGACGACGTGGTACGACA
>JBBASO010000010.1:0-51514 GCA_040399265.1 Prochlorococcaceae cyanobacterium | reverse complement strand
AGCACCACCCGGTTCACGCCCTTCACCTCGTTCACGATCCGGTTGGACATGGTCTCGAGCAGGTCGTAGGGCAGCCGCGACCAGTCGGCCGTCATGCCGTCCTCCGACGACACGCAGCGCAGCACCACCGGAAAGGCATAGGTGCGCTTGTCACCCATCACCCCAACGCTGCGCACCGGCAGCAGCACGGCGAAGGCCTGCCAGATCTCGTTGTACAGGCCGGCATCGCGGATCTCCTCGCGCACGATCAGGTCTGCATCCCGCAGGATGTTCAACTTCTCGTCGGTGACCTCGCCCAGGATGCGGATTGCAAGACCGGGGCCCGGGAAGGGATGTCGGCCGACGATCTCCTGCGGCAAGCCGAGGCTGCGGCCCACCTTGCGCACCTCATCTTTGAACAGACGGCGCAGGGGCTCCACCAGCTTGAACTGCAGGTCTTTCGGCAAGCCACCCACGTTGTGGTGGCTCTTGATCTTCACCGCCACCCGTTCACCCGTTTTCGGATCGACGTTGGTGCCGGCGCTCTCAATCACGTCGGGGTAAAGCGTGCCCTGGGCCAGGTAGTCGAAGGGGCCGAGGCGCTTGCTCTCCTCCTCGAACACGCGGATGAACTCGGTGCCGATCAGCTTGCGCTTCTCCTCCGGATCGGTGACCCCGGCAAGCTTGTTGATGAAACGCTCGCGGGCGTTGATGTACTCAACCCGGATGTGGAACTTGTGATCGAAGAACTCTGTGAGAAATTCGGGCTCCCCTTTGCGCATGAAGCCCTGATCGATGAACATGCAGGTGAGCTGATCACCGATCGCCCTGTGCAGCAGGAAGGCCAGGGTGGAGGAATCGACACCGCCTGAAAGCGCCAGCAGCACGCGCCGATCGCCCACCTGGGCGCGCACGTCGGCGATCGCCTCCTCAATGAAGGCAGCCGTGGTCCAGTCGGCCTCACAGCCACAGATGTGGTAGACAAAATTGCGAATCAGGGCCATCCCGCAGGTGGAATGCACCACCTCCGGGTGGAACTGCACGCCATAAAGGCGGCGCTGGTGATCCGCGACTGCAGCCTCAGGCGTGTTGTCGGTATGGGCCAGACGCACAAAGCCCTCCGGCAGGCGCTCCACCGAATCGCCGTGGCTCATCCACATCGTGGAGCCAGGCTCCACATTGGTGAGCAGGTCGATCGGGTCGTCCACCTGCAGCGGCGCCTTGCCGTATTCGGCCTTGCCGGCGGCCACCACCGCCCCACCCAGCTGCTGCACCATCAGCTGCATGCCGTAACACACCCCCAGCACGGGGATGCCCAGGTCCCAGATGGCGGGGTCGCACACCGGCGCATCGGGTTCGTACACCGAGCTGGGGCCGCCGCTGAGGATGATCCCCTTCGGCTGAATGGCCTTCAGCTCATCAGCCGTGGTGGTGTAGGCCATCACCAGCGAAAACACCTCGGTCTCGCGCACGCGCCGGGCGATCAGCTCGGAGTACTGGGAGCCGAAATCCAGGATCACGATCGCCGGATGGCGGGTCGACTGGGAGGCGGCGTCAAGAACGGGCATGGAGCAGGCCGGATGGCCCAGGGGGCATTCGGGCCAGCCTAGGAGTCGCCCTTTGCCGCTTCTGCGACGCACACACCCTCGGCGTCGCCGCAAACACCTGCGCTCAGCTCCTGCCGCAGCAGGGCACCGAGCGGCCCGGCGGCACAGATCCGCCGATCGCGATCGAACAACACAGCCCCCACCAGCATTGCCAACTGACCATGGCGCTCCAGGTAGGTGCTGCTGCGCTGCTCGATCGTGGCCGCGATCCGCCCCTGCAGGCGGCCGGCCAGGGCCGGCTGGTGGCGGCTGAGCTGGGCCATGGCCTGGTCCACGGTGGCGGCGCCGTGCAGGGCCTCCAGGTCGGGACCCGCCAGCCCCTCCAGTGCCGCCAGGGCGGTGAGCACCTCAGAGCGGCCATCAGCCAAGTGGTGATGGGTATGAAAGATGCCACCGGCCAGCTTGATCAGCTTGCCCTGGTAGCCGAACAGCAGCAGGCGCCGCACGCCCGCCTCCGCTGCCGCCACCAGCAGCGGACCCAGCCAGTTGCCCGCCTTGAGCAGCAGCTCCGGCGGCAGGCCCAGGCGCGGTGCCAGATCGAGGCCGTTCTCGCCGATCACCAGCACCAGATCACCGCCGAAGTCCGGCCCGGCCGCCCGCTGGCGCAGCTCGACCAGAGCGGCCTCGAGCTGCTCGGGGGCGGCGCTGCGCTGCACCGTCGCCTGGGTACCGATCAGGGCCAGTCCATCCACCACCCCAAAGGCGGCGTTGCTGGTTCGGGCGGCCAGGCGTTCGCCCTCCGGGATCACGATCCGCAGCGCCAGGCGCCGGCCGGGGGGCAGCAGGGGCAGCAGGTTCCAGGCGAGCAGGTCCCGCGCATACGACGAGAGGCAAGCCTCACCACTGGCCGCCAGCCGGCCCACGCCGTGGCCCGCCGCCAGCTCCAACCACTCCCCCGGCCCGTCCAGCCAGCGCAGCTGGACCCAAAGCAGCAACCCACGGGTGAGATCGAGCACCGCCTCCCCAGGATCGCAGCGCACCATCGCCAGGGCCCAGCCGTCCTCCAGGGGAGCCACCGCCTCGATCGGCACCAGTACCTTCTCCCCCTCCAGCTGAGTGGCACCAGCGGCCAGCTGCAGGGGCTGGGGGCGCTGCACCGGTTCGGCGCGCAGCTTCTGCAAGGCCGCCCGGGCCGCCGCAGCCAGCCACACAGGCAGGGTGAAACCACCGCCGGCGCTGGCGTGGCCGGGGCGGGACGCAGCGTCGGTGGGAACGGATCGGGTCAATGGGGCCGTTGCGACGAAGGCCGTTTTTTATGTTGGTGGATTGCGCTGACATCGGGCGACCCCCATCCGCCCGCGCACCCCCACACCCACCCCTACACCCACCGCCTCGCCCCTCCCCATGCAGGACAAGCTCACCCTGATGATTCCCGGCCCCACGCCGGTGCCGGAAACCGTCCTGCAGGCAATGGGTCGCCACCCGATCGGCCACCGCAGCGCCGACTTCCAGAAGATCGTGCGGCGCACCACCGAGCAGCTGCAGTGGCTGCACCAGACCACTGGCGACGTGCTGGTGATCACCGGCAGCGGCACAGCGGCGATGGAAGCCGGGATCATCAACGTGCTCAGCAAGGGCGATCGGGTGCTCTGCGGCGACAACGGCAAGTTCGGCGAGCGCTGGGTGAAGGTGGCCCAGGCTTACGGCCTGGATGTGCAGGTGATCAAGGCGGAGTGGGGCCAACCCCTCGATCCGGAGGCCTTCCGCAGCGCCCTGGAGGCCGACACGGCCAAGGCGATCAAGGCGGTGATCCTCACCCATTCAGAAACCTCCACCGGGGTGATCAACGATCTGGAAGCCATCGCCGGCCATGTGCGAGCCCATGGCACGGCCCTGACGATCGCCGACTGCGTCACCAGCCTGGGGGCCTGCAACGTGCCGATGGATGCCTGGGGCCTCGATGTAATCGGCTCCGGCTCCCAGAAGGGCTACATGATGCCGCCGGGCCTGGCCTTCGTAGCCATGAGCGAGCGCGCCTGGGCCGCCTACGACCGCTCAGATCTGCCGAAGTTCTATCTGGATCTGGGCAAGTACCGCAAATCGGCGAAGGCCGACAGCAACCCCTTCACCCCAGCCATCAACCTCTACTTCGCCCTGCAGGCGGCCCTGGAGATGATGCAGGCCGAGGGGCTCGAGGCGATCTTCGCCCGCCACAGCCGCCACCGCACTGCCGCCCAGGCCGGCATGAAGGCGATCGGCCTGCCCCTCTACGCGGCCGAAGGGCACGGCAGCCCAGCGATCACCGCCGTGGCACCGGAGGGCATCGACGCCGAGGCGCTGCGCAAGGCCGTGAAGGAAAAGTTCGACATCCTTTTGGCCGGCGGCCAGGACCATCTGAAGGGCCACGTGTTCCGGATCGGCCACCTGGGCTTTGTGTGCGACCGCGACGTGCTCACCGCCGTGGCCGCGATTGAAGCCACCCTGGCCGACCTGGGGCTGCACAAGGCCACTCCGGGTGCTGGCGTGGCGGCCTGTGCCGCGGCCCTGGCGGCGGGCTGATCAGCGGACGGGGGCTGGCAGAACAGCCCCCCCTGCTTATGGTTCAGAACGAACAAGCCGCTCGCCATGCGCCCCTACCTGCCCGTCCTTGCCGGCCTGCTGGCCTTCAGCGCCGCCGCTTGCGGCACCCAGAACCTCGCGGAAAAAGAGGCCAAGACCGAAGCAAGGATCTGCACTCAGCTGGCGGCCGTGGGCCAGGCGCTCGATCAGGTGGCTGCCCTCAAACCCACGTCGACTGTCGGTGAAGCCGTCGCTGCCGATCGGGCCCTGGACACCGCCCTGGCCGGGCTGGAAACGGCCGAGCAGACTCTGGAGGCTTTGCGCCTGAAGAACTTCCAGAACCAGCTCAAGACGTTCAAGGGGGACGTGGCCACAGTCGCCAGCAACAAGAACCAGACCCTGGAACAGGCTGCAGTGCAACTCAAGGCCAAGTCTCAACCGGTGATCTCTGCCCGACGCCAGCTGTCCAGCGCCGTGAACTGCAAGGAGCCGGCGGCAGCAAAACCTTGAAGAACGACGGTCGCACGAAGACCGCGCAAGGCCACTCGAAGGCTGTGCCCTGACACGAAGGCTGTGCCCTGCACTTCCCCACCAGAGAGAGGCATAGCCATGTTAACCTACTAAAATGCGGGTGTAATTCAGCGGTAGAATGTCAGCTTCCCAAGCTGAACGTCGCCGGTTCGAGCCCGGTCACCCGCTTCCAGTCCAAGCCTGAGAAATCCCTACTAAGGCCAGTCTGGCACTGGCTTTAGTACTGCTGGCGGCTGACCGCACCTGACAGGCCGTGCCTGGCTGTAGGGCAGACCTTCTCACATGGCTGAGGCAGCCCCCTGGGAGATCGCCATCCGCGTCGAGACGGCTCACGCCTTGTCCCGCAAGGGATGTCCAAGGGGCTGGGCGCTCACGGAGCACCGAGGCTTCGCCAGACTGAACATCACGGCCAAAGCGGGCGGCGGCAAGCGGCGTCAGATACAACTACCGATCCCCTGGCACTTCGATCACGCCAAGAAGATTGGCGAGGCCGTTTGCAGGATCTACGACGATTTCAGCAGCGGAATAGAGCCCGAACAGGCAGCAAAGAAGATCGCGCTTACCTCATCAGAGCAATCAGACGACAGTTCTGCTACTACTAAAAGGACAAGTCCTGAACAGCCGATAGACTGGAAAGTCTTAATCGAGCGCTATCGCGAGTACAAAATCCGCAGCGGCGAAATCAAGGAGTCAACCTGGACCAGGGTTCATCGGCACCATATGAAGCATGTGCTGGAAGCCTTCGGCACCCGACAGCCACCCCGAAGCGCCACCCAGCTGTTGGATCGGCTCACCCTGCACTGGGCTGACAAGCCCGGTGGGCGGACCCGGCAGATTCAGATGCAGGCCACCTCGGCGCTGCTCCGCTGGGCGGTGGCTCAGGGCCAACTCCCAGCGACCCAATGGGAGCCACCAACCGACCTCAGCCCCTTTGTGGGGCGATCACGCTCCGCAAAAGCAGTCACCACCCCCCTGGAGGTAGGCCACATCCTGGCGTTGGTGCGGGCTTTGCCCGAGCCGCGCTGGCGACTGGCCTTCCGGCTCATGGCCGCCTACGGATTGCGCCCCGAGGAGCTCCAGCACCTGCAGCTACGCGATGGGCGCCTGTGGTGCACCTATGAAAAGGTGGCTTCCCGCGGCAAGACCAAACCTCGCGCCCTGCGGCTGCTGCCCTGCGATGACTGGGCTGCTGACTGGAAGCTGGCCGAGCAGTTCTGCCCTGGCGATCTCCCACCGATGCGTTCCGGCTTCTGCGGCAACGACATCAGGCAGTACCTGCACCGACGCCCCCTCTGGAACAAGCTCCGGCAGGAGTACGAAGCCAAGGGCGAGAAGCTCGTGCCCTACTCCTGCCGGCACGGCTACGCCCACCGGGCCCACGTGATCTGCGACCTGCCGCCCAAGGTGGTGGCCGCGGCAATGGGCCACAGCGTTCAGACCCACCTGGCTGCCTACAGCCGCTGGTGCGGGGATGACGTGGTCGATGACGCCTTCGCCAAGGCAGAACAGCGCCTGCTCGCCTCCTGAAGCCGGCCGGTCAGAAACCCGTGACCGCTGGCAGAGCCTGTTGCCCATGACAGGTCGCGGTGAGCGAGCCATCTTTGGGGGAGCTTCGTGGCGAATGGTTCGCCCCACACCGCAACACCACCCCACAGACCTACAGTTCAAGGCCCGCGAGGCCAGTGCTTCCATGGCCCTGCTCACCCCCCACCAAAATCCAGCAGGCCAGGGCACGCCCGAAGCCTCCGCCCAAGAGACGCGCCTGACGTCCGAGAACCTGGCTTGGGTGGATGAGAAGATCAAGGAGCCCGGTTGGGCCAAGCAATTCCTGATCTCTGCCGGTCTCCTCGATTCCAAGGGTCATTGGAATCCCTCGTATTGGCCTGAAGATGGCGAAGCCGGTTCGAAATAGCCTCGGCCCCCTTCTTCTGCATCACGGCTGCGATCGATCCCTTGCGGAGCTTGTGCTCGAAGGCAACCTCACCGATTCCAAGCGAGAACAAATACGACTGGCTGGGGCCAGGGATCTACTTCTGGGTCGACAGCCCCTCCCGCGCGATGACTTGGGCGAGAGAGAAACAAGAAAAGAAGCCAGAAGAGATGGCTGAGCCATCTGTCTTAGGAGCCTTCGCTTACCCAGGACATTGCCTCAACCTGACGGACTATGGAGCCCTTGACGAACTACGGGTCGCCTACGAGAAAGTAAAGCTTGTGGTCGAAAGCGAGGGCGGAAAGCTGCCATCCAACGGTGCAAAGGAGAACGGTATTTACCTCTACCGGCCCCTCGATTGCCTCGTGATCAAGATGGTTCACAAGCTCAGGGAAGAGAGCGGCCTCGAAGCCTATGACAGTGTCTACGGCATCTTTGTTGAAGGCCAAGATCTCTTTCCAGGGTCAGGCTTCAAGGCAAAGAGTCACGCTCAGATCGCCATTCGCAATCCTGAGTGCATTGCCGGCTACTTCCGAGTCCCTGATTTCACCTGAGCTGGTGTCCCGCCCCTTTGCAGCGTCAGAACCGCAGCTGGCGCCGGCTCCAGCCGGTGATCGTGGCCTCCACGTTCTCCAGGTGCCACTGCAGCGGCCCCCGGCCCTGGGTACAGCCCCAGCGGCGGTAGTGCTTGCCTGGCTGGAGCACCCCCCGCAGCCGTAGCTGGCGGAGGGTTTCGCGGCTCATTTCCAGTGCAGCGCACGCTTCTGCAGTCGTCACCCAGACCCTCTGACGACTGGATGTTGCTGGTGCGTCCTGACCCTCCATCAGCTCAGCTCCCGAAGGAGGTCGACCACATCAGGATTCCAGAGGATCTGGTAGCCGCTGTGGCCATGCCGGCAGTAGGGCATGGCCTCTGCCCACTCCTGACCTCGCTTCGTATGCTCCCACTCGTCGCGGGCATTACGGGTCTGCAGCCCGCATGCCGCCAGGTGCTGATTCATCACCCTGGCCGACTACCCACCTTTCGACCCAGCTGAGTGGCATTCAGCGAACAGATGGGCTCCTCGGCAGCCGGCAAGGCACGGCGCAGGCTCTCCACCGCCAGGCCGGTGTTTTCCTGAATGCAGTTGAGGGTGGCAGCCATGGCGATGCCGGCCTTCACGCCAGGGAGCCGTGCGATGGCTTGACCGATCAGCAGAAGAGCACCGACGCAGTCCTGCTTCTCTGCGGGCAAAGATGCCGGAGTAGGCAGGGCACTTGGGCCGATGTAGCTCCCTCTCTGCCGGATTGCCGGTAACACCTCCTCGCTGGTGACCTCAGCGCCGCCGGCGTGCATCACGATGACCCGCAGCCCAGCTGGGCGCTGAATGCAATGCCAGAGGAGAAAGCTGGCTTGGCTGCTTCGACCACGGCACCGGATCTAGGGATGGAACGGCCTGCACCTGCTCCTGAAAGGAGGCCAGGGCCTCGTAGGACGGCGGTTGGGCACAGGGGTCGTTGGCCAGCAGGGCCTGGGCTTTCTGCCGAAGAGCGGGCGATGCAAACGCGCGTATGCGTACGTCCTTCTCGGCCAGGTTCGCAAGAAGACCAGTACAGCTCTCCGGAGCGGTTTGCTGCTCAGCTCAGAGACATCTGTGGCAAGCCCCTCAAGGATTGATTCGCGCATGCCCCGGATGTGCCCTGCGCGGCCCGGTTGGAATCACGAGATCACAGACATTCACGATCCACGACTCTCACTCGGTAGGCCGCTCAGGCAACTTGGCCCATCAAGCGAGCAGCATCAGGAGCGGGGCTTGATCAGTTGCAGCACCTGGGGGCCCGCTCCAGCCAGGCGGCGTTCACAATCCAGCACGGCAAGAACGGCTCGGGCCGCCTGATCCAGGTCACCGGTGGCGGCGGCAAGCCTGGCCTGTTCCTCGAGAAGCATCTTCTCCGCCTCCAGGCGGGGCTTGTTGATGCCCTGACCCGCCGATGGATTCGCAATCGGCTTCTCAGAGAGCGGCTTACGTGCTGTGACAGTCATGGCAAACCAGGGGAATCAAGCGGACAGCAGGGGATGCAGAGCGGCTGGAGCAGACAACGGTGCGTACCGCGTGGCACCGACTGCCTGGATCAGCCTGGAAAGGCATGTGGAAAGGCATTCAGCGCAGCCAGACAGAACAAGCGCAGACGAACAGCAGCCAACATGGCTGAATCTGAAGCCATGGCCCCAGACCATGAGATGGGTAAGGGGAAAGCCAATGCAGCGGATTGAACCGCGAATGAGCGCTGCGATCATCAACTGAGCTGAATTCAGCTGCGTCACAACAAACATGTCAACCGGATCAGCTGGTCTGATCAGCCAAAGAACAACTGGCTTGCGCTTGAAGCCCGCTGAGCATCCAGCAAACCGGACAACCCACGAACAACCCATCGAATAGTAACCATTCAGGCGCTCAAGCACAGATTCCATAAGGGATGAATCCCAAGAACCGCGTTTCCCAACCATTGGCATGGGTGGCACCGGTCGGGCCTGGGGCTGACATCCTGAGCAATCCGGCGTTGGCAACCACGGCGGCATCACTGGTGAATAATTGCTTGCAGCGAACCTGAGTTGCGACGACCGGATGCTGGAAGGTGACGCCGGCTGTCAGGTACCGGGTTCTTCAGCGTTGCCACCAAGCGCATCGATCTGATCGCGCAGGTGCTGCACCCGCGCCATGTCCTTGCGGCTGAGGGCAACGGCAAGAGCAAATTCCAATTTCTCCAGTCGATGCTCGCCTTCGCTGCCGCGCACGCGGCTCAGCGGCACACAACCGACTGCCGCTGTAGCTGTGGAGATGCGCGAAAGGGGTGGAATCACAGCGCCAGAGCCACAGGGTGACGGACCGTGAGCGGAGCTGGCGCTGGAGCTATGGCTGGAACTGTGGGCCGAGGACGGGAAAGCCATGGCTGACTTTCTTTTCATTTTGCCACTGCTGACCAGTCCCCAAGGTGTGGAGGGCCACCCGGGGACCCGATCCACTGGTCAGGCTGCCTCGGCAAACTCCGAACCGGAGACCGACGGAGTGAACCCGGGCTCGCTCTCCAGTCCCAGCAGGGAGCGGCAGTCGTGCATCAGGCGCTCCACCGTTTCCAGGCTGTCGCGTTGCTCCGGTTCGCTGCTGTCAGCGGAATCCTGGAGTCGCAGCAGCTCCAGCTCCAGGGTCTCCAGGCGCTGCTCGAGGGTGACCAGGCGCTGAGAGAGGGCGTGCGTGGTCTGGGCCAGATCCTCAGCGCTGCGGGTGATGCGAAAGGAGAACGAGTCAGATGCCATGGCTGTTGCGGGAATGATGCCGATGACAACACAGAAAATCCGGGCAGCCAAGCCGGCGCGAGCCCGCAGGCGTCGATGATGGGGCAATGACTGCGATCTGGTCGTTGTTGCTCCCGGTGCTCGCCGGCACGGTGGGAGGCTTGCTGGCACTGCGCACCGGCATTCCGGCCGCCCCCCTGGCCGGCGCCCTGCTCGCCGCCGGCCTGGTCAGTCTCACGGGAAAACTGGAACCAGCCAGCTGGCCACCGGGAACTCGCACCGCCTTGGAGATCGGCATCGGCACGGTGATCGGCACCGGAATCACAGCGGCGGCCCTCCACGATCTGCGGCAACTTTGGCGACCGGCCCTCCTGATCACGCTCACCCTGGTGATCACAGGCCTGGTGGTCGCTTGGATCTGCAGCCGCCTGCTCGGTCTCGATCCGGTGGTTGCCCTGCTCGGTGCCGCTCCGGGCGGAATCAGCGGCATGAGCCTGGTCGGGGCGGAATTCGGGGTGGGGGCGTCTGTGGCGGCGCTGCATGCGATCCGACTGATCACCGTGCTGATCGTGCTGCCCCTGGTGGTGAGGCTGGTGCTGCCCCAGCCCGGGCCACCCGGATGAGGTTGCGCCCTCGACGACGGTGGGATCGATCGATAAGTTGAGCCCTGCTTCCGATTCTGAAGCCATGGTCATGGCCCCGCGCCAGCCCGTCCAGCCCCCGCTCCAAGGCCACCAGCCCGTCAGGAACCGCCTGGCGACAGCTGCAGCTCTGCCCCTGGCCCTGCTTGCCGGTCTGATCACCGGCTCGCCGCTGCTGGCGCAGGAGCGGGAAGCCGCCAGCAAGGGAGCACAGATCTATTGCTTCATGCGCAACAGTGGCAACAGCCATCAGGTGAGCTGGGACGCGGCCTACGCCGTGATCAAGCGGCAGAGCGATTCCCTGTTCAAGACCTCTCCCCAGCACGCCGCCGTGCTGATCACCGAGGCCGTTGTGCAGAACCCCAACGAGTACCCGGATTGCGGTCGCTATCTGGGTGATCTGTTCCGTCAACCCGAGCCGGGATCGGCGGGCACCACCACCCCGGCAACCGGCACCAGCCGCGGTGAGCGCTACGGCTCCTGAGGTGGCTCGCAGGCCCAGACTGCTGAGCCTGCTGGTGGCCATCGGCCTGGGCTGTGGAGGCTGCGCTGAGCAACCCCTGCCCGACCAGGGCGTGCGCCGCGACGACTGCCTGCGGGATGTCACCCTGGCCAACCTCCAGGACCGGCTCAAGCGCTGTAATCAGGTGGTGGCTGCTTACCCGAACGAGCCCGCGCCGCTGAACGACCGCTACCTGCTCCACAGCCTTGCAGGCAACGACAAGGCAGCCTGCGTCGATCTACGGCGGGCTGTGCAGTTATCCCGTTCGGTCCCGGCCGGGACACTGGATCCCCAACTGCGCTCGGATTTAGACGTGCGACAGCGCCTCTGCAGCACAGGCCCTGCGGGTCCCGGGCCGGCAACCGGGCGCTGACGGGGCCGGCGACGGCTTCACCAGCGACGCAGCAGCTCGCGCACCATGGCGGGCAGGGAGCGACGCCGCAGCAGTTGTTCGCCGCGGTGCAGCGCCAGCGCAATCCGTTCGGCCTTGCTGGCGATCAGGGAATCCACCAGCTGATCTGCCACACCCAGTTGCAGCCAATGGCTGGTGAGGGCGCCGCCCATGCCGATGCGATGGCAGCGATCTTCAGCCTGCTCAGCATCTCCAGGGGTCCAGGGACGCTCAATCAAAAGCACATGCCGAGCTCGATGCAGGGTGAACCCAAGACCAGCGGTGCCATAGGTGGCCACCAACAACGGGCTGCGGCCGGCCTGAAACGCATCCACCCGTTGCTGGCGCTCCGGCACCGGCACAGCGCCGGTGAGCAGCAAACCCATACCGAGCCGCTCCACCAGCAACCTGGCCGAAGCCACAAAGGCGGTGAAGATCACCACCGACTGCTGTTCTGCCAGCAGGGCGCGAATCAGGGCCTCGGCGGCGGGCAGCTTGTAGTGGGAACTGATCTGGCGCAGGGCCGTGAACACCGCCAGCACCTCAGCATCCCGCCGCACCTCACCCCGGGCCACCCGACGGCGGTAACCGGCAACCTTCTGTTCAAGCCGATGCTGAAACCCCCGTTCCTCGGCCTGCTCGAGCACCACCGGCTGCAGGAGACGGGTTTTAGGCGGCAGATCCAGGCAATCCTGCTTGCGGCGGTGCAGCAACAGCGGCCGGATCAGCCGCTGCAGCTCCGCCAGATTGCTGGCACCGCTCGCCTGCCAGATCCGGCGCCCCCCCTGATCACGCCAGTGGCCTTGGCAGAACAGCTCCTCGTAACGGTGCCGATTGCGCGCCAGGGGGTGGTCAATGGCCGCGAGCAGGGGGTAGAGCTGCACAGGGCGGCCATTCTTCATCGGCGTGCCGGTGAGCAGCCAGGCAGCCCGCAGACGGGGATGACGGGAGAGTCGGAGCAGCCCACGGCTGCGCAACGTCTGCAGATTCTGGGCGTAGTGGGCCTCATCGGCGATCAGAACCGTGCCCGCCGGCGGCAGGGCGTCGGGCAACCGCGACCAGCTGTGCAGATCAAGCTGCAGACCCAGGCTGAGCGCCTCTCGCCGCCAGTGGTCATGCAGGCCAACCGGCGCCAACACCAGGATGCGGCAATCCGCCAGCCGCACCATCGCTCGGGCCGCTGCCAGGGCCGAGAGCGTCTTGCCCAAGCCCATCGCATCGGCCAGCACCGCACCGCGGCGAGCCAGCAACCAACGGGCCGCTGCCCGCTGATGAGCCAACAGGCACCGGCGATCGGCCAGGGGCAGGTCGAGACACGCCGCCTTGACCAAGTCCCGATGGGGCGGCAGCGGGGGCAAGGGCTGGCGCATCCAGTGCAGCCACTGCTCCAGTTCCGGATCGACGGCAAACCGTCCGGCCAAGGCGGTCTGCAGAGCCAGAGCCGCCTCCAGGGGAAACTCCCAGCAACGCCTGTTGCCGCACCACTCTCCCCGCGGCCGGATCGCACGCAACTGGGCCTGGGTGACGGCGTCATAAGGACTGACCACCTCAATGCGGCCAGTGGCGCCGAGCCGGATCAGGCAGCGCATCGGCGGAACGGCAGCCTCTGACACATTGCCACCCGGGCCGATGCCGCCAAACTGGCTCAAACCGGATCGGTCGTATGCAGGCCAGGGATGGACGACCCGCCGACGGCGTGTTTCTCGAAGATCTCTGTCCGAAATTCCGTTTGCGCCGTTGGCGTCAATCCCTCCACGAGCTCACCGGCCACAGCTGCATCTACTGCGGCGATCAGTCCGAATCGATCGATCACGTGCACCCCAAGTCCCAGGGTGGGGCAAGCGTGACCGAAAACTGTGTGCCGGCCTGTCTGGCATGCAACGGCGAGAAAGGCGATGCGGAAGCGTTCTTCTGGTATCGCGCCCAGGCCTTCTACGACCCGCGCCGGGCGATGGCGATCCGGGCCTGGACCGAAGGTGACCTGCGACTGGCCCTGAAACTGCTGGAGCTGGTGCCCGCTCCAATCCCTGACCGGACCGGCAACCCTCACCAGACCCGACAGGCCGCTTCCCCGTTGTGGCGCTGGCAGATGGCCGCCTGATCCTGGGGGGCCTCTGGCGCCCAGAAGAACGCACTGACCACCAGGAGCACCAGCGGCAGCAACTGCGGCAACCCCCGCCAACCACCGCTGGACAGCGGACGCAACCAAAGCGCGGTGCGGGCGCTCCCATCTACCGATCGGGGATCCGCCTTGAGCCGCTCGCAGCCGGATCGGTCAGCGGCGACAGAAACCGCTGCACCACTAGCCAGACTGACCCAGCCAGGCGCACGATCAGGCCGCAGGTGCGGCTCGGCTAGCCCATGCACAGCAAACCGACTCCGCGGTTGCCGGTTCGGACCGGAACCAGCGGAAACGCCAGGAGCGAGCCCGATAGGGGGAAGCAGGATCGAGGAAGCCATGGGAGCAATCAATGAGTGATACAGATGTACTCACGCCAGAGCCTGCTGTCAACCCTGGAAAGCAGATGCTGGTGCTCGGGGGCGGCTACACGGGCCAGCGCTTCGCCCGCGCCGCGGCGGCCCGGGGATTCGCGGTGTCCCTCACCAGCCGCAGGCCCCCGACCGCAGCAGCTGGTGCTCTGCACTGGCTCCAGTTCGACAGCGACAGCGGGTCGGGCGGGGCGGCGGCGGCTCTGGAGGGGATCACCCACGTGCTGGTGACCGGCGCACCGAATGGCACCCAGGGTGATCCCTTCCTGCCGCTGCTCGGGGCGATGCTGCAGCGACAACCCCTGCAGTGGGTCGGCTATCTCTCGACCACCGGCGTGTATGGCGACAGTGGCGGGGCCTGGGTGGACGAAACCTCACCAACCCAGCCTCTCTCCGGGCGGAGCCAGCGCCGCCTGGACGCCGAGCACGCCTGGCAGGCGCTGGGGCTGCCCTTGCAGATCCTGCGGCTACCCGCCATCTACGGCCCCCACCGCTGCCCCTTCGACAGCCTGCGGCAAGGCAGCTGCCGACTGGTGCACAAGCCGGCCCAGGTCTTCTCCCGGGTGCACGTCGACGACATCGTCGGGGCGGCGCTGCACTGCCTGCTGGCCCTGGCTCCCGCAGACCGGCCGACCGTGCTCAATGTCTGCGACGACTGCCCCAGCCCATCGACCGAATCCCTGGGCTTCGCCGCCCACCTGCTCGGTCTGAAACTGCCCTCGGTGCAACGGTATGTCGACATCGAAGCGGGGCTCACTCCGATGGCCCGCAGCTTCTGGGTTGAGAACCGACGCACGAGCAACCGGCTGCTGCACGACCGCGGTTATACCCTGCTCTACCCCAGTTATCGCGAAGGGTTCCGCGCCTCCCTTGCGGAGGAATCCGCTCAGGCTTCGGGAGCAGCCTCGGCCGCCCCCTCCCCCTGAGCTGGGGGACAACGCGGCGCGCCAGGATCATCCACGAACGGCACGCCCAAGTCGTGCAGCATCCGGCCCCAGCGCACCTCGACCCAGCCGTTGCGCAGGCCTGTGATCAGGCCGAACACCATCCCCACCAGCAGCAACCAGCGCAGCATGGGCAACCCAACCGGTAGCGCGCCTCCATCCAACTGCAGGAACCCCCGTCTGGCCATCAGCCTGGGGGATCCCGCCGGCATCGGCGCGGAGGTGGTGCTCAAGGCTCTGGCCCAGCCCCGGCCAGACCAGCTGGAGCCCGTGCTGGTGGGTTGTCGCCGCTGGCTGGAGCACAGCTACGGCGCCCTGCGGGAGCACAGCGACGCGACGCTGCGCGATCCGGCGGATCTGGAGGTGCTTGATCTGCCCCTGAACCAGCCGGTGCAACCGGGGAACAGCACAGCGGGGGCTGGGGCGGCCAGCTTCGACTGGCTCAGTGCCGCGACCGCTCTGGTGCAGAGCGGTGACTGCCGCGCGCTGGTGACGGCACCGATCGCCAAGGCAAGCTGGCATGCCGCCGGCCATCTCTACCCGGGTCAGACCGAGCGCCTGGCTGAGCTGGCGGGGGTGAGCGAAGCCGGCATGCTGTTCACCGCCCTCGCACCGGCAGGGCACTGGCGGTTGAACACCCTGCTGGCCACCACCCACATCCCCCTGGCCGCTGTCACGAACCAGCTGAGCGGGGCGCTGGTACAACGCAAGCTCGATCAGCTGCTCCAGTTCTGCCAGCGGTTCAACAGCAACCCCCGGCTGGTGGTGGCAGCCCTCAACCCCCATGCCGGCGAAGCCGGCGGCCTCGGACGGGAGGAGTGCGACTGGCTGGAGCCCACCCTGCGCAGCTGGCAGGCAGACCACCCTCTGGTCAGCCTGGAGGGGCCGCGACCGGCCGACAGCTGCTGGCTGGACGCGGCGGCCGCCTGGCGCGGCGCGGCACCCGGACCTGACGGGTACCTGGCCCTGTACCACGACCAGGGGCTGATTCCAGTGAAACTGCTGGCCTTTGACGCGGCGGTCAACACCACGCTCGGCCTGCCTTTCCTGCGCACCTCCCCAGACCACGGCACGGGGTTCGCGATCGCCGGTCGCGGTGTGGCCAGGCCGGACAGCATGGCGGCTGCGATCGAGACGGCCTGGCGACTGGGCTGACTGCGCTGCGGCGTGCCCTCAGACGGGCCTGACCCGCATGAGCACCTGACCAAACTCCACGGGAGTGCCGTTCTCCACCAGGATTTCGACAACGTCGCCGCTCACCTCAGTCTCCAGCTCGTTCATCAGCTTCATCGCCTCGAGAATGCACACGGTCTGGCCAACACTGATGCGACTGCCCAGATCGACGAACGAAGGCTCGCCGGGGGCGGGCGCGCGGTAGAAGGTGGCCACCATCGGCGCCGTGATCTCCAGCAGGTCGGTGCGGCTGGCGGCGGTGGCCGGCGGCGGAGCCGAGGGAATCTCGGTAAGCGGAGCGACCGCAACCGTGGCGGCGGCCGATGGAGCGGCAGGGGCTGCCGCCATCGCCTGGACACCGACCGGCATCACGGCTGCCGCTGCGGGGGCGGGCAGATTGCGACGCACTTCCAGGCGGAAGTCGTCGCCCTCGAGGCGGAATTCCTGAATATCGCTGTCTTCCAGTCGGTCGAGCAGGCGATGGAGCTGATCGTGATCGAGTTGCATGGCGATCAGTTCTCCCGGCCCAGATAGCTGTCGGAGCGGGTGTCGATCTTGATCTTCTCGCCGATCGAGAGGAACAGGGGCACCATCACCTGGGCGCCGGTCTCCACGATCGCCGGCTTGGTGCCGCCGGTTGCGGTATCTCCCTTGACCCCTGGATCGGTCTGGGTGATCTCCAGCACCACCGAGTTGGGAAGCTCCACCTCCAGGGGCTTGCCGTTCCACGCCACCACGTTCACCTCCATGCCCTCCTTGAGGTATTTGCGGCTATCGCCGATCTGCTTGGCGGTGAGGCGGGTCTCCTCGTAGGAAGCCATGTCCATGAACACGTAGTCATCGCCCTCCATGTAGGTGTGCTGCAGGGTGCTCTTCTCAAGCACGGCCTGGGGCACCATCTCGCCGGCGCGGAAGGTCTTCTCCACAACGTTGCCGCTCTGCACCGCCTTGAGCTTGGTGCGCACGAAGGCGGAACCCTTGCCGGGCTTCACGTGCAGGAATTCAACGACGCGCCAGACCTGGCCATCGAGCTCGATCGAGGTCCCGGTACGAAAGTCGTTGCTGGAGATCATTCCGGCCTGTCGGATCCGGCGGATTGTAGAGCTGGCTACCGGTGCGGGCCCGGGCCGCTCACACCGGCAGCGGGATGGCTGTGCCAAAGTCCAGCCAGACACGTGCATGGGCCATGGCAGACGGCCGTTTTCCGGGCACATCCCCGCCGCCGGTGCCACGGCCGCCGTTGCAGGCAGTGTTCGGTCTGGTCGCCGCCCTGCTGAGCCTGGTGCTGCTGACGCCTGCGGCGCTGGCGGCCCTGCCCCAGGGGAATGCCGTGAAGGATCCGTCCGCCATCCTGCGCAACGCCCTTCCGGTTGATGCCCCCCAACTGCAGGAGCTGCAGCACCGCCTGGAAGCCACCAGCGATGACCTGCGCGCCAAGCGCTGGACGGCCCTGGCGAGCACGGCGCGGCGCAGTCAGTCGCAACTGAGCGGCGTGCGCACCAGCACGCTCAAGCGCTTCGAGGGCCGCGACACGCCCCCCGTTGAAGCCCTGCTCGACAAGCTGGACGGCGAACTGCAACGGGTGGCCGAAAGCACCGCGATCAAGGACCGCGATGGCTTCCTCGCCGCCCGCCGCGATGCCCTGAGCACGATCGGCACGCTGGAGGCGCTGCTCGTCGGCGAGTTCCCCTTCCCGATTCCGGCTGAGTTCGCCTCCCTGCCGCGCCTGCTTGGCCGCGCCACCGTGACGATCCGCAGCACAAAGGGGGATCTGACCGTTGTGGTCGACGGCTACAACGCACCGCTCACCGCCGGCGCCTTTGTGGACCTGGTGCAGAAGGGCTTCTATGACGGCCTGCCCTTCACCCGAGCCGAAGACTTCTACGTGCTTCAGACGGGCGATCCCGAAGGCCCCGCTCAGGGGTACGTGGACCCCAGGAGCAAGCAGGAGCGCCCCGTGCCCCTGGAGATCCGCATCGCCGGCGATCCGGCACCCGTCTACAACCAGACCTTCGAAGACCTCGGTCGCTACAAGGCAGAAGCCATCCTTCCCTTCGCCACCTACGGCACCCTGGGCTGGGCCCACTCCGACGAAGACCTGGGCGACGGCTCGTCGCAGTTCTTCTTCTTCCTCTACGAACCCGAACTCACCCCCGCGGGCCTGAACCTGGTGGATGGGCGCAACGCCGCCTTCGGCTATGTGGTGGATGGTTTCGACGTGCTCGAGGAGCTGGGTGTTGACGACCGGATCGTGTCGGCCCGGGTGATCGAAGGCGCCGACAACCTCCAGCCCCACGCCTGAGCCACGCCATGGGGGAGACCCTGGCGGATCTGGGTGAGTGGGAGCTGATCCGCCGGCTCGGAGCGTTCGCGCCGCCTGGCCAGTTCGCGGATGATGCGGCGCTGCTGCCGCTGCGGCTCGCTGGCGGGATGGGGGAATCCGAGGCGGACAGCAGCGGCGCTCTGGTGCTCAACACCGATGTGCTGGTGGAAGGCATCCACTTCAGCGACGCCACCACCAGCCCGGCCGACGTGGGCTGGAGGGCAGCGGCGGCCAACCTCTCCGATCTGGCGGCAATGGGCTGCACCGAGGTGGTGGGGATCACGGTGGGCCTGGTGGCGCCGGCCGCCACGGAATGGAGCTGGGTGGAGGGCGTGTATGGGGGGCTCCGCCAGTGCCTGGCGGTGCATGGCGGCGAGATCCTGGGCGGTGACTGCAGCGGCGGCGGCCAGCGAGTGCTGGCGGTCACCGCCCTGGGCCGGCTGAGCCGCGAGGGCGGGCCGATCCACCGCGGCGACGGCCGGCCCGGGGATCTGCTGGTGTGCACCGGCCCCCACGGGCTGAGCCGCCTGGGGCTGGCGCTACTGCAGGGGGAACTCGGGCACGCCGGAAACGCTGACGGACCGGGAGGGATGGGAGGGGATCTCGTGGACCGGGCGATCGCAGCCCATCGGCGCCCCGTGCCCCGCTTCGACGCGGTGCGGGCGTTGATCGGCTGCCGGCCGGCGCAGACAGCCTGGCGGGTGGGCGGCTGCGACAGCAGCGACGGCCTGGCAGCCGCAGTGGCCTCGATCGCAGCCGCCAGCGGTTGCGCAGCCCGGCTGGATCGCAACGCCCTGCCCATCGATCCGGCCATGGCCGCCCTGCCGGAAGCGGAGCGCTGGTGCCTGGGCGGCGGCGAAGACTTCGAGCTGGTGCTGGCCCTGGAGCCGGCCTGGGCAGGCGCCCTGGTGGAGGCCCTGCCCGGTACAACTGGGATCGGCAGGCTGGAGACAGGCGGCCGCGCCGGCCACCTTGGCTGGAGCGACGGCAGCCCCTGGCCGGGAACAGCCAGCGGCATCGGTGGCTTCCAGCACTTCGGCTGAGCAACCCGAGACCCCGGCCCAGCTCAGAAGCTGGTCTGGTGCCGCACCGGACCCGGGTAGCGGGCCACGTGCGCATCGGCGGTGATCAACAACAAACCCTCCGATTCCGCCTGCGCAAGCAGCAGCTTCAACGGCCATCGCCCTGGATGGCACTGGGCCTACCCGGCTCAGAAGCGCAAGATCCTGCGAACAAATCGGCGATCTCCTCGCTGGCGATCCGATCAAAATCATCAGGAATCGAACACTGACCTGCCAGCAGGGTGACCTGCACCAGGGGCACCCCGGCTTTGCAGATCACGAAGCCCTCGCCGGCCACGGCCTGGGCCACCAGACGAGACAGGTGGGTCTTGGCCTCATGCAGGTTGACCCTCTGCATCGGATCCACGCTCCACCCAGGAATTTACATAGTTGAAGCAGCGTGGAAGGTGGGACTATCTGCCAGGGCCATCAGGGATCTCTGGATTCAATCTCCCTGAGGTAACGGCCTGGATCGTTGGTGAACTGCCTCTGGCGACGGCCCAGCTTCAGGGGGCGCCGGCGTTGCCAACGTCCCATTCGGCAGCCGTAGCGCAAAACCCAGGGTTGCTGCCACCGCCATGCCGCGCCAACGCCTGCGAGCAGAAACCAGGCGACCGTCGGCGGGATGCACTGCCGAGGCAGCATGCATCGGCACCAGGGCCAGCAGGGGCAGCGCCGCCTGTTTGAGCAGAGCAGAGCAGACATTCATCTGCCAGGCGGGATGAAACGGCTGAACAGGAAACAACCGAACCGCGACCGCGACAACAAAAACGAAGACCAGGGCACGGGCAGCGACAGCCAGCAACAGCGCCAGAGCGCGACGCTCCTCGTCAGGCACGGGGGCGGGCGGCGGCGATGCGGGAACGCAGGCGGCGGCTGAAGCCAAAAGCGGTGGCTGCACCCATCAGCGGCAGGGGGCCAGGCACCGATGCCGGCGCAGCCTTGCCGAGAACAAGGTCGTCCGCAGTTGGCCAAGAAAAGGGAGTTCCCGTATTGGTCACTATCGCAAGAGAAGTGAATGGTGTTGCACTGTCATCAAGCCAGCCAAAGAAATTTGTGGCCGAACCGGTCACGACTGATTGGGTGGATGCACCAGGGTTAGCAGTAACCGTAATGCTGCGATTCAAAAGATTGACATTGACGTCGGTAGCAAAGAAATATCCACCAACGGCGGTAGGGGCTCCTGTCGCGAAATTCAGCGTTAACACATCGTTGGCGTCAGTAGTAGACAATGCCATCGAACCGGCTCCGTTCACAGGACCAGGGAAGATACCGTTTGGCGCAGAAGCAGTATAAGTGTAACCTGGAATCGTTCTGTTGATCGACGTGCCTAGAAACGCAGGTGTCAGATCGCTGTAGTTGTCAGTGGACGAACTGGACAAAGCGGCAAGAAAGCCATCGCGATCAGTGTACGTAATGATCGCTGCGCGCACCGGAAGCGAAGCCGCTGCGATCGAAGCGCCAAGGATCGCAAAATGAACAATAAAACTATGCGCTTTCATGGTAATTGGATGTATTTATCCTTGTTTTTGCGGGGGGGGTAAATTGTCAAGCATTACCCATTCAGATCGGCGTCAGGCAACAAAAGTCTGGCCGGCGCCGCTCAGCCGGGCACCAGCCGCCGTCCCACACGGGCCACGTGCTGAGCCAAGGGTTCGGGCAGCTCGTGCAACAGCGAGAGATCGATGCTCCAGGGCAGCAGCAGATCATCCAGGGCGCCCATCAGCCGCAGGCGGCTCTGGTGGTTCAGGCCCGGAGCCACCAGGGTGAGGTCGATGTCGGAACCGGAGCGAAAGCGGCCCATGGCCCGGGAGCCATAGAGCCACACCTCCTGCACGGCGGGCTCGGCGCTCAACACCGCCAGCAGCCGGGCCGAAGCCTCCGGCGGCACACCGGGGATCACTGCGATGGCGGCGGCAGGCTCAGCCATCCCCTTCCTCGCCGGAGGCGTTGCGAACGCGCTCGCTCAGCACCCGGCGCAGCTCGCGGAAACAGGGCAGATAGCGACTCCCCACCGGCTCGCTCACCTGCTCGGCGGTGCTGCGGTTGTACGTGTGACTGGTGAGATTGCGGTCCTGCACCATGGCTAACCAGGCCTCTCCGTCGCGAACAAGCCCCACTCGGAAGGCCAGTCGAAGGGTGTCGCGCGAGCCGATCAGGCCGGCGTTGCCCTCCGCCAGCAGCAGGTCGCGCAGGCTGTTCCAGCCCAGCTCGAAGCAATACTCAAACGCTTTGATCAGCCCCTGCCGCTCGCGCTCATTGAGTGCAGGCGGCTGGAAGAAAGTCTCCAACTGATCGAGCGCCTGGCAGAAATTGGCGAAACGCTGCTGCCAGCGGATGTCGGGCGGCATGGCAGTGGCGCAATGGGGCGATCTGGCGATGGGGGCAGTCTGAAGCCGGCCGCGCTGCAGAGGTGGCTGACCGCAGGCTCAGGGATATCAACCGCCACCGGGGCCCAGGTCACTGGGCATCAGCCCCAGAGCGAGGGCGCCGCTCTGTCTCAGCTGGGCCAGCAAGCCGGCCTCGACCCGCCCGAACGTCTCCCCCAGCAGGCTCACCAGCAGACAGGTGAGTTGATCGCACAGGGCCAGGCTGTCGGTTGCCAGGCCATTGGCCGGAATGGCCTTGATCCCCACACGCAGGGGAAGACTGCGGGAGGAGAGATCCGAGCTGAGCGGAACGACAAGGACGCTGGAGCGGCCTTGGTAGGCAGGAGAGAGCACCACGACAGGGCGTTGCTTGCTGTCGCGCAGCAGGGGGTTGCGGGGCCAGGTGCAGAGATCACCGGGGCTGGGCATCACGCTGGCAAGGAGCTGAGCGCGGCTGCTTCGCGGGCCGCCACCAGGGCATCGGGCGGCTGGATGGTCTGCGATCCATCAGCCTCAACTTCGTTGAGCGCGGCATAGGCCTCAGCAAGGTGACGCTGCCATTGCAGATCGCGCCACTGGCGCACGGCTTCGGCAACGGCCGCAGAGCGGTTGCAGCCCGATCGGTCGAGAAACTGAAGCAGCTCCTCATCCAGGGTGATCGAGATCTGGCGTGCAGCCATGGCCATACAAAGCCGATAGGAATCGATCAGGCTTACCCCCTATCGATGGGCAGGCTCCACTGCTACAGGTCATAGGGGTACTGAAAACGGCTCATTTGTGACCCAGGATCTCGAGAAGCAGCTTTGGCAATGGCAAGCGAATCAATCCGCAGCAAAAAACCGCCTTGCGGCGGCTGGGAACTCTGACAGGGAGTGAGAAGGATCCTGAGTCGGCCGGCAGGGCCGGAAAAACTCACTTCCAGTTCTTAGCCACAATCTCGGCGAGGTCGACCACGCGCTGGCTGTAGCCCCACTCGTTGTCATACCAGCAGATCACCTTCACCATGTTGCCGCCCATCACCAGGGTGAGATCGGAATCCACGATGGTGCTCTCATCGGTGCCGGCGTGATCGCTCGACACCAGCGGCAAATCGCAGTACTTGATGATTCCCTTCATGCCGTTTTCAGAAGCGGCCTTGAGCACGGCGTTCACCTCCTCCTTGGTGGTGTCGCGGCCCATCTCCAGCACCATGTCGACCACCGACACGTTCGGGGTGGGCACCCGCAGGGCGATACCACTCAGCTTGCCCTTCATGGGCGGATACACCAGGGCTACGGCCTTGGCGGCACCCGTGCTGGTGGGCACGATGTTCACGGCGGCGGCGCGGGCGCGGCGCAGGTCGCGGTGGGCTGCATCGAGAATGCGCTGGTCACCCGTGTAGCTGTGGGTGGTGGTCATCGTGCCCTTGACGATGCCAAAGGCCTGATCCAGCACCTTGACGATCGGCGCCATGCAGTTGGTGGTGCAGCTGGCGTTGCTGAGGATGTCCCAGTCCTCGTGTCGGTACTGATCAGCATTCACACCCACCACGAAGGTGCCAACTTTCTCACCCTTGCCAGGGGCCGTGAGGATCACCTTCTTGGCACCGGCCTCGAAGTGCTTGCTGGCGCCCACATCGTCGTTGAAGACACCGGTGGATTCGATCACCAGATCCACACCCCACTCCTTCCAGGGAAGGTTGGCAGGATTGCGGTCGTAGAAGGTCTTGATCGTCTTGCCGTTGACGATGATCGTGTCTGCAGTGGTGGTCACCTCCGCGTTGCGAAGGGGGCCAAGCATCGAGTCATATTTGAGCAGGTGGGCGTTGGTACGGGTGTCGCCCGAGCCATTGATCCCCACCAGCTCGATGCCGGTGTTCTCACCGCGGCTGAGCCAGCAGCGCATGAAGTTGCGACCGATGCGGCCAAAGCCATTGATGGCAACCTTCAGCGTCATGGCGTCAGGGCGGGGGGGCCCGCCGGCGGGAGAGATTCGGGCGCCGATCATACAGAAATCAATGTCCGCACCTGCTTGCGGCTCCGGCCGGAAACCGGGATGATCGCGAATGGCATCGATTCAGCCCCGGTGTATCGAGCGCTCGGGGTGCAAACCGGGCCACAGGCCCTATTTTCGGGCGGGTCTGATGGCCGCCGGTTTACCCCTGCCCATCAGCTTCCCCCAGCAGCACCCGGACCGGAGACCACCTTGATCCCGACGCTTGATCGCCACCAACCCCTGCATTTCATCGGTGTTGGCGGCATCGGCATGTCGGCCCTGGCAGGGATCCTGGCGGAACGGGGCCACAGCGTGAGCGGATCGGATCCCAAGGACGGCCCCGTGGTGGAACGGCTGCGCCGCCTGGGGGTGAGGGTGTTCCAGGAACAAACCGCCGCGACGGTTTCCGCCATCTGCAGCGGCACCGCCTCCAAGCCGCTGGTGGTGATCAGCTCCGCCGTTCCCGAGACCAATCCCGAACTGGCGGAAGCACGGCGGCTCGGACTGACGGTCTGCCATCGCTCCGACGTGCTGGCGGCCCTGATCAGCGGCCAGGCTTCGATTGCGGTGGCGGGCAGCCACGGCAAGACCACCACCAGCACCCTGATCGCCTCCCTGCTGGCCGGCACGGGACAGGACCCCACCGCTGTGATCGGAGGCGTGGTGCCGGCCTTCGGCAGCAATGGCCGCAACGGCAACGGCCGGCTGCTGGTGGCCGAGGCCGATGAGTCGGATGGGTCGCTGGTGAAGTTCAGGCCCCGGCTGGGCATCCTCACCAACGTGGAGCTGGATCACACCGATCACTACCCCGACCTGGCGGCCCTGATCGGCACCCTGCAGCGCTTCGCCGCCGGTTCGTCCCGGCTGCTGGCCAACCGGGACTGTCCGATCCTGCGGCAGCACTTCGAAGCCAGTCACTGGTGGTCGACCGAAACAGCCGCAGGCGTCGCCTTCGCCGCCATCCCCCTCGAGGAGCGCGGTGACGGCACCCGCCTGGCGTTCCACGAAGACGGTGAACGAATCGGTGAGCTCGATCTGCCTCTGCCCGGACGCCACAACCTCAGCAACGCCGCCGCCGCCCTGGCCGCCTGCCGGCTGGAGGGGGTTCCCTTCGAGGCGCTGGCCAAGGCCGTTGCGGATCTGCGCACTCCTGGTCGCCGCTTCGACTTCCGCGGCAGCTGGCAGGGCCGGATGGTGGTGGATGACTACGCCCACCACCCCAGCGAGGTGGGGGCGACGCTGCAGATGGCCAGGCTGATGCTGGAAACAGGCCGCACGCCTCTGCCTGCGGTGCCCCGGCGAATCGTGGCTGTGTTCCAGCCCCATCGCTACAGCCGTACAGCCCAGTTTCTCGAAGGCTTCGCCCGGGAGCTCGCCTTGGCCGATGCGGTGCTGCTCGCTCCCCTCTACGCAGCCGGTGAAGCCCCCATCCCGGGCATCAGCAGCGATGCCCTCGGCAGGTCGGTGCAGGCCCAGGCCCCGGGGACGCCTGTGACGGTGAGCGCCAGTCTCGATGATCTGGCACGCCAGATCGGCGATCGCACCAGCGAAGGCGATCTGGTGCTGGCCATGGGGGCAGGTGATGTGAACAGCCTCTGGGATCGCCTGGCCAGGCTGAACGTGGGCAGCACCGAGCTGGTGGCCTGAGCGGGCCGATGCGCACCCCCGCCCCTCTCCCGAACGGCCTGCGTCAGGCCGTAGGACTGCACGACTTCACCACCTGGAAAGTGGGGGGACCGGCTGCCTGGTTCGCCGAGCCGGCGGAAGCGGCGGCACTCGCTGGCCTGCTGCACTGGGCCAGGGAGAGCGGCCAGGCCCTGCACTGCATCGGCGCGGGATCGAACCTATTGATCGCTGACGGCGGCCTTGCCGGCCTCACCATCTGCCTGCGGCGCCTGCAGGGAAGTCGGATCGACAGCGGCGACGGCTGGGTGGAAGCGCAGGCCGGGGAACCGATCCCAACCCTGGCGCGCAAGGCGGCCAGAGCCGGTCTGAGCGGACTGGAGTGGGCCGTGGGGATTCCCGGCACCGTCGGTGGTGCTGCGGTGATGAACGCAGGCGCCCAGGGGGGCTGCACCGCCGAATGGCTCCAGTCGGTGCTGGTGCTCGATCCGACCCAGCCTGAGCGGGAACCGTTCGAGATCAGCGCCAGGGACCTGGCCTTCGACTATCGCCACAGCCGCCTTCAGCACGAAGATCTGCTGGTGGTGTCGGCCCGGTTCCGACTGCAGCCGGGCCATGACCCAGCGGAGGTTTCAGCCCGCACCAGCGCCAATCTGCACAGCCGCACCAGCACCCAGCCTTACCAACAACCGAGCTGCGGCAGCGTGTTCCGCAACCCAGAGCCGCAGAAGGCGGGCCGACTGATCGAAGGGTTGGGTCTGAAAGGACTGCGGATCGGCGGTGCGGAGGTCTCACCGATCCATGCGAACTTCATCGTCAACACCGGCACAGCCACAGCCGGTGACATCGACCATCTGATCCGGGCCGTGCAGGAGCGGGTGGCCGCCAGCCACGCCATCCAGCTGCATCCGGAGGTGAAGCGGCTGGGCTTCGCCATCACCCAGGCCAGCACGTAGCCTGCGCCCAGTCACAGACTCCCCATGGCCGGTTTCGGACTCCCCAACTTCGGTCAGCTCACCGAAGCCTTCAAAAAGGCCCAGGAACTCCAGCAGAACGCCCAGAAACTGCAGGAGGAACTGGATGCGATGGAGCTGGAGGGATGCAGTCAGGACGGCCGGGCCAGCGTCTGGCTGTCGGGAAACCAGCAGCCGCTGCGGGTGCGTCTGGATCCAGCCCTGGTCAGCGAAGGCGCACCAGCCTGTGAGACAGCCGTGCTGGAAGCCCTGCAGGCGGCCTACGACAACTCCACCGGCACGATGAAGGGACGCATGGAGGAGCTGACAGGCGGCCTCAACCTCAATCTGCCCGGCCTGGGGGGCTGAGCGGCTCTCCACCCTCCTGCTCGTCCCGACCCTCCCGCCAGGCCTGCTGACGCTGGCTGCGGCGGGACTGTTGCCGCCACTGCTGATCCAGCCGAGGTTCGAGCCGATCACCTCGCCAGCGCAGGCCTGGCTCAGCGGCCCGCTGACCCTGTGCATGAACCTCAGGTCTGGCGGATCGCTCACGCAGGCCGCGCACCCACTCGGCATACCAGCCATACCGCTCCCAGTCGCTGCCCACCGCACAACCGGGCTCGCCCAGATGCAGGCAATTGCTGAAGCGACACTCGGCCAGCTGCAGATCGCGGCGCACTTCCGGAAACAGCAGGCCGAGAGAGGCGGGATCCCCTGGCAGCTCCGGCCTGTTGAAACCGGGGCTGTCAGCCACGAGCGCTCCCGCTGCAAGCGCAAACAGCTCGACATGGCGGGTGGTGTGGCGGCCCCGCTGCAGGCGGCCGGACACCGCCGCCACGCGCAGATCCAGTTCGGGCTTCAGGCCGTTGAGCAGGCTGCTCTTGCCCACTCCGGAGGGACCGCAGACCACGGCGAGACCAGGCTGGCTGAGCCGCTCACGCAGCCGGTCGAGACCGCTGCCGCTGCGGCATGACACGGCCACGGCCCGGTAGCCCCAGGCCGCGACCCGGCTCAGCCAGGCCGCGACGGCATGCTCAGGCAGCAGATCGGCCTTGGAGAGCACCAGCAGCACAGCCTGGCCTGTGGCCTCCGCCGTGAGCAGGAACCGACTCAGCTGCAGGGGATCCAGGGCGGGTTCGGCCAGTGCGACAACGACCACCACCAGCGAGACGTTGGCGACCGGTGGCCGGACCAGAAGGACCGAGCGTGGATCGACGGCAGCGATGACACCACGGCCGGCGGTCCAGTCGATGCTGTTTACACCCACCCGGTCTCCCACACAGATGATCTGGCCACTCTTCGCAAGCCGGGTGCGGCGGGTGCAGAGCAGACGTCGGCGACCGGACTGGCCAGAGGGATCAAGCTCCACCCAGCAATAGTTGGCCTGCAGGGCCACCACCAGCCCCTGCCCGCAGGCAGGCTCAGCCACCGGACTGGCCCTCCCCTGGCTGCACCAGCACCAGAACAGCAGCGGGATCCTCGGGGTGGGGGCGGCACTGCAGGCGGTGACCGGCCTGCTCCAGACCCGCCAGCACGCTCTGCTGGGCTTCGCCGCGATCGAGTGCAAGCTGGAGCCAGGCGCCGGGCGGGATGGTCTCCAGGGTGAGTCGGGCGCGGATCAGATTGATCGGGCAGGGGGTACCCCGCAGGTCGAGCCGCTGCGGATTATCGGGCTGTACGGGGTCGGGGAGCACCACGGTGGCTCACTCGCGGTGGCCGAACAGGCCACCGAACAGGCCGCTCTTGTGGGGATGCTTCTGGCCTTTGCTGGAGTGATGGCCGGCCAGCTGGTCGAGCAGCTCTCGCTCCTGATCGTTGAGCCGGGTCGGCAGCTGCACCTTCACGGTGAACAGGTGATTGCCGCGCGCCACGGGATTGCCCAGTTTCGGCACCCCCCTGCCCTGCAGGGTGAGCACGGCACCGGGCTGGGTGCCGCCCGGGATCTCCAGCTGCTGATGGCCGTCGACCGTCTCCACCTCGATCGTGTCGCCAAGGATCGCCTGCAGGTAGTTGAGCGTCACCTCCGAATGGATGTGGATGCCGTCACGCCGCAGCTGGCTGTGGGGCTGCACGCTCAGAAACACATACAAATCTCCGGCTGGGCCTCCTCGCTGGCCGGCATTGCCCTCATTGGCCACCCGCAGGCGGGTGCCGCTGTCGACACCAGCGGGAATGTTGATCCGCAACTTCTTGCGCACCTGCTGCAGGCCCTGGCCGCCACAGGCGGCACAGGGATCAGCGATCACCTGGCCTGAGCCTTCGCAGGTGGGACAGGCCGCCACCTGGGTGAAACTGCCGAAGGGGGTGCGGGTGGCGCGGCGCACCTGACCCGCCCCGCCGCAGGTGCCGCAGGTGGTGGGACCACTGCCGGCCTTGGCCCCGGACCCCTGACAGGCGGAGCAGGTCTCGAGATGGCGGATCTGCACCTCCTTCTCCGCCCCGAACACAGCCTCCTGGAAACTGATCGTCAGATCGAGGCGGAGATCGTCGCCCTGGCGGGGCCCGCGACGGCGGGGACCCCCACCGCCCGGGGCGCCGCCGAAGCCGCTGAAGAAGGTCTCGAACAGATCGGCAAAGCCCCCCATGTCGCCCATGTCAGGCATGCCGGCGGCGCCACCCAGCCCCGCTTCGCCGAACTGGTCGTAGCGCGCCCGGCTCTGGGGATCACTGAGCACCTCGTAGGCCCGGCCAATCTCCTTGAAGGTGTCCTCCGCACCGGGATCCTTGTTGATGTCGGGGTGGTACTGGCGCGCCAGACGCCGATAGGCGCGTTTGAGGGTGTCGGCATCAACATCACGGCTGACCCCCAGCAGGTCGTAGAAATCGGCCATCGATCAGGCCTCGGTGTCGGTGGGAGATACCTGATCCTCAAGACGGTGCCCGGGCCCGGCGTCGGCCGCGGCGGATGCTGGGCCCGGTCCCATCGACACCTTCACGAGTGCATGGCGAAGCACCCGGCCGTTGAGCTGGTACCCGCGCTGGAGCTCGGCCACCACTACATCCTCGGGGTGCTCATCGCTCTCCTCCCTGAGGACCGCCTCATGCAGGCTTGGATCGAAGGGTTCCCCCTCCACGCGCATGGGGGAGACACCGAGCTGCTTGAACACATCGACCAACTGCTTGTAGAGGCCCTGATAGCTGCGGTGCAGGGCCTGAGCCTCCTCGTGCTGCGGCGTGAGCTGCTGGCGGGCCCGTTCGAAATTGTCGACGACCGGCAGGATCTCGCTGAGGGTGCTGCACACGATCTGAACGCGCAGATCGTCGTTGTCCCGCGCCTGGCGCTTGCGGAAGTTGTCGAAGTCGGCGGCCAGACGCATGTACTGGCCGTTGAGGTTCTCGTGTTCGGCCCTCAGGGCAGCCAACTGCCGATCCAGATCAGCCGGTGCATCCGCCACACCGGCGCCACCGGTCTGGTCGCCAGCGTGCTGAGCATCCAGAAGCTCCGCCGTGGCTGCGGGCAGACCGGATTCAGGGCAGGCCGCTTCAGCATCAGAGACCGCCCCCTGGACGTCCGTTTGCGGCTGCAGCTCCTCTCCGTTTCCGGATTCGGACCCCACTGCAGGTGCTCCAGTCATGGCTGACAAGACGTCGCTTTGGCTTTAGACATGTTGGAGCTCCAGGCAGTCGTCCCACAAGCGGCGGAAGCCCGCACCTCCGGCCCATGACCGTCACTCCGACCAGACCGGTACCCCAGCCCACCAGCCTGGAGCAGCGAAGACTCGAACTGGAGCTGTTGCGCGGCGAACCGGTGCTGAGCGACACGCAGATGCGACCGGACCTCGCCGCCGACCTCGTGCTGCCACTCAGCCGCTGGCGGGAGCTCGGAGCCTGCCCCACCGAACCGGTTCAGGCAGGCCAGTTACCCGTGGCCGTGCCGAACAGCTGGGGGATCCTGGAGCGCGACAACCTCAGCGGCGAACTCAATGCCCATGGTCTGAGGCCCCGCTTCCAACTCGCTCTGGACGAGGACATCACTGCCGCACTTGAGAAAGCGGCAAGCCGCGAGCAGGTCAGCGCCGAGCCCGACTCCGACCAGAACGCGGAGAGCCCGCTGTTACAGACAGGAACAGGTCCGGCGAACCAGCCCCCGATCCAGCCCCGCTCGCTCACCAAAGACCTGAGCCTGCCCTCTGCCGTTGGACAACTGCAGGAGGTCGCCGACCTGGAGGATCTGGAGGTCAGCGCCGCTGAAGCCAACACCAATGCCAACGCGTCACCGATCGTCAGCCTGGTCGACCGGATCCTGATCGAAGCTCTCACCAGCGGCGCCAGCGACATCCACATCGAACCCCAGGACAACGCCCTTGAAATCCGGTTCCGAATCGACGGTGTTCTGCAGAAACAGTTCGAGGATCTTCCGCGAGGACTGACCCCGGCGGTCACCTCCCGCCTGAAGATCATGGCGGACCTGGACATCGCCGAACGGCGACTTCCCCAGGACGGTCGAATCCGGCGGATGTTCCGAGGCCGCAAGATGGATTTCCGCGTCAGCACCCTGCCCGCCCGCAACGGCGAGAAGGTGGTGATGCGCCTGCTCGACAGCGGCGCGACCCAATTGGGACTCGACACCCTGATCACAGACGCCAAAGCTCGGGAAACCCTGCGGGATCTGGGGGCCAAACCCTACGGGATGCTGCTGGTGACGGGTCCGACCGGCTCAGGTAAATCGACAACCCTCTACGCCTTGCTGGCGGAGCGCAATGATCCGGGCATCAACATCTCAACCGTTGAGGATCCGATCGAGTACACCCTGCACGGCATCACCCAGACCCAGGTGAATCGTGAGAAGGGGCTGGATTTCGCTACAACCCTGCGGGCCTTCATGCGCCAGGACCCGGACGTGCTGCTGGTGGGTGAGACCCGCGACCGGGAGACCGCCAAGACAGCGATCGAAGCGGCCCTCACCGGTCACCTGGTGATGACCACGCTGCACTGCAATGACGCCGCCAGTGCCATCGCCCGCCTGGACGAAATGGGGGTTGAACCCTTCATGGTGAGCGCATCGCTGCTCGGCATCATTTCCCAGCGCTTGGTGCGCAGGATCTGCTCAAGCTGCCGGATCAGTTATCGGCCGAAGCCGGAGGAACTGAGCCGGTTCGGTCTGCTGACCGGCAAGGAGTCCGATGTGACGTTCTACCGTGCCAACACCACCGGCAGCGGCGTGGCTGGGTGTTGCCAAGTCTGCAGCGGCACTGGCTACAAGGGTCGGGTGGGGGTGTATGAAATTCTGCGCATGAACGACCCGATCGCCGCAGCGGTGGCCAAGCGCCAGAGCACTGACGCGATCCGCAGACTGGCCCTGGAAAACGGCATGCGCACCCTGCTCGGGTATGGCCTGCAGCTGGTGCGCGATGGCCACACCACCTTGGCGGAGGTGGAAAGGATGCTGCTCACCGATTCAAGCCTCGAAAATGAACGACGCTCCCGATCGCTGAGCACGCTGACCTGCAGCGGCTGTGGAGCAGGCATGCGGGAAGAATGGCTCGAATGCCCGTACTGTCTCACCAGTCGTTGAGCAACGATGCCGATCTCTCGCCATGTCGATCCCGAGCCCTCCCGGTTCATGAACAACCAGCGAGTCTTGGCCCGCTGAAGCCGAATCTGACTTGGGAATCAACTCGTTTCCGCACCACTTCTCCCCCTCGCCAGGCTCAGCATGACCGTAATGATTGAGGATCTGATGAATCAGCTCGTTGCCGATGGTGGGAGCGATCTGCATATCAGCGCGGGCCTACCGCCCTACGGCCGCTTCAACGGCCAACTTCGACCAATCCTAGACGAACAACTCGATGAAGAATCCTGCAACAAGCTGATCTTTTCGATGCTCAACAATGCGCAGCGCAAGCAACTTGAACAGAGCTGGGAGCTCGATTGCTCCTATGGCCTGAAAGGGGTTGCTCGCTTTCGTGTCAACGTGTATCGGCAGCGTGGAACATATGCGGCCTGTCTACGAGCGCTCGGCAATACGATTCCTGATCTGGAAACGCTTGGCTTACCAAACGTTGTGGAGGAGGTGAGCCGCGTGCCGAAGGGGCTGGTGCTGGTGACAGGGCCCACCGGTTCCGGTAAAACGACAACCCTGGCGGCAATTCTTGACCACATCAACAAGACACGAGCCGAACATATTCTCACCATTGAAGACCCCATCGAATTCACCTACAAGTCAGTGAAGAGCGTCGTACACCAACGACAATTGAACGACGACACCCGCAGTTTCGCAAATGCCCTGAGGGCTGCTCTGCGCGAAGACCCCGATGTGATCCTGGTGGGGGAACTTCGAGACCTTGAAACGATTCAGCTGGCGATCACTGCAGCGGAAACCGGGCACCTGGTGTTCGGCACCCTGCACACCAGCTCTGCATCCCAGACCGTGGACAGGATGGTCGACGTCTTCCCAGCAGGCCAACAAACCCAGATCCGGGTGCAGCTGAGCACGAGCCTTGTGGCCGTGTTCGCACAGACGTTGTGCAAACGGCACAACCCGTCTCCAGGCCACTTCGGTCGCGTGATGGCGCAGGAGATCATGATTAACAACCCTGCCATCGGCAACCTGATTCGCGAGGGCAAAACTGCCCAACTTTATTCGCAGATCCAGACAGGTGGTCAGTCACAGATGCAGACTTTAGAAAAATCGCTTTCCGACCTGGTGATTTCCAAGCAGATCACGCTGGAAGAAGCGCTGTCTAAAACAGGCAAACCGGAAGAGCTCAAGCGCCTGGTCAGCCAATTAACCTGATCTGAACTTTAATCAATGCCTGTTTACACAGCCAGCTATACGAACAGTCGCGGCAAGACCGCAAGCATGGATATCAATGCGGCTGATGCCGTGCAGGCACGACGGAATCTTCGTCAACGCGGCATTAAAGTTATTGACATCAAAGCTAAAGTTGGCCAATCAGAAACATCCCAGGCAGCTCGCAAACAACTTGGTCGTCAAGTTCAGCTTGCCTCCCTGAGCAAGCTATTGGAGGCGAAGCCTACCGTCAAACACAAAGCGGTTTTCGCCAGCAAGATGTCTGCTCTGGTGAACGCAGGCGTTCCGATCGTGCGTGGCATTGATCTGATGGCAGCGCAGCAAAAACTGCCGCTGTTTAAACGGGCCTTGCAGGCCATCAGCCTGGACGTGAATCAAGGGGGCAGCCTGGGCCAGTCCATGCGTCACTGGCCGCAGGTGTTTGATCGCCTCACAATCGCCATGGTGGAAGCAGGGGAAACCGGTGGTGTGCTGGATGAATCGCTGAAACGGCTGGCGAAACTGCTTGAAGACAATGCCAAGCTGCAAAACCAGATCAAAGGCGCCTTGGGTTATCCAGTGGCGGTTTTGGTGATCGCTATCGCCGTTTTTCTGGGGATGACGATCTTCATCATTCCCACCTTCGCAGGCATCTTCGACGATCTCGGTGCCGAGCTTCCCTGGTTCACCCAGATGATGGTGGATTTCAGCAATTTATTGCGATCGCCATTCTCGATCCTGCTGGTTGCTGTTCTCGCGGCGCTGGTCTTTCTGTTTGTGCGCTTTTACAGCACCCAGGCTGGACGACTGAAGGTGGATGGCATGGTTCTGAAGATACCTCTATTTGGTGATCTGATCCAAAAAACAACCACAGCTCAGTTTTGCCGAACGTTCAGTTCTCTGACCAGAGCTGGCGTTCCAATTCTTCTATCACTTGAGATCGTCAAAGAAATCACCAGCAATGCCGTGATGTCCAAAGCGATCAGTCAGAGCCGGGAAGATGTGGTTCAAGGGGTACCCTTAAGCATCGCCTTGGGTCGACTTGATGTCTTTCCAGAGCTGGCGATCAGCATGCTCTCAATCGGTGAAGAAACCGGCGAAATGGACGCCATGCTTTCAAAGGTAGCGGACTTTTATGAAGATGAAGTTGAGTCCGCTGTGAAAGCGCTCACCTCGATGCTCGAACCGGCGATGATCGTGCTGGTGGGCGGCATTGTGGCCTCGATTCTTGTGGCGATGTACCTACCGATGTTCTCCGTATTCGAGAACATCCGTTGATCAAGCGCCCTGATCAAGCAGGTGCCGGCCCTGGCGATTCAGCAGCCAGCGCCTGACCAGCCAGCCAACCCGAACTCCAACAGTGCTGGAAGTTGAATCCGCCGGTCACTCCGTCCACATCCAGCAGTTCACCGACCAGATGGAGACCGTCTTCAAGCCGGCTCTCCATCCGCCCCAGGTTCACCTCGCCCAGGGCAACGCCGCCGGCGGTGACGAACTCCTCACCGAACGGGCCGCGGCCGCTGATGGTGTGGCGAGAGCCACATAGATCGCCGATGAGATGTTGCTGCTGAGCCTTGCCGAGATCCGCCCAGCGGCGGTCGAGCTCCACCCCCGATCGCATCAGCAGGTGCTGCCAGAGGCGACTGCTGAGCTCTGGCCAGGGTCGCCAGTTGGCCAGCTGACGGCGGGCCTGATCCCTGCGGCACTGCGCAAACAGCCGTTCGATCGCCTCATGGCCCTGGCCGCCGCTCCAGTCGATGCGCAACACCGCCCGGTAGGAGCAGTCCTGCAGCTGCCGGGCCGCAAAGGCCGTGAGCCGCAGACTCGCCGGTCCACTGAGTCCCCAGTGGGTGATCAGCACCGCCCCACGCTGCTGCTGGCGGCCGCCGCCGGGCAACTCCAGCGAGAGCATGACCTGATCCATGCTCAACCCCGCCAGGGCCAGCAGCGGATCGTCGGCCAGGGCCAGCGTGAACAGCGACGGCACCGGCGGCACGATCGTGTGGCCGAAGCCGGCAGCGATGCGACGGCCGCTGGGATGACTGCCGGTGGCCAGCACCAGCCGCCGGGCATGCACGGCCTGGCCGTTGCGCAGGCTGACCCGGAAGCCCTCCGCCTCCCTCATGGCGGCCTGCGCAGCCTGGCCAGCGTGCACGGTCACGCCGGCAGCCGCAGCAGCGCGACGCAGGCACGCCACCACGGCGCTGGAACGGTTGGCTCGGGGGAACAGACGACCATCGCTTTCCTCCACCAGCTCCAGTCCGTGGCTGTCAAACCAGGCCACCGTGTCGCCGGCGGCGAAGCGGGAGAACGGACCGCGCAGGGCCCGGCTGCCCCGGGGATAGTGAGCCACCAGATCACGCGGATCCCAGCAGGCATGGGTGACATTGCAACGGCCACCGCCGCTGATCAGCACCTTGTGCAGGGTCTCACCGGTGGCCTCCAGCAGATGCACCCCCGCCAGCCCCGCCTCAGCGGCACTGATCGCGGCCATGAAGCCGGCCGGACCGCCGCCGGCCACCAGGATGGACACCTGCTCAGGAAGCATGGCTGGGCAGCATGGGGAGATGGAGCACCATGCCGAATCAACCCGTCAAGGGACCAGCCACCGGTTCAGTGTGGCGCCGATGCTGGACTGCACCGATCGGCACTTCCGCGTGCTGATGCGGCAGATCACCCGTCATAGCCTGCTGTACACCGAGATGGTGGTGGCCCAGGCACTCCACCACGCCCGCCGCGAACCGGATGCGGAGCGCCCCGGTGGCAGGTTGGAGCGGTTGATCGGCTTCGATGCTTGCGAGCGGCCCCTGAGCCTGCAGGTGGGCGGCGACGAGCCGGCGCTGCTCGCCGATGCCGCCCGTCTGGCGGCCGACTGGGGCTACGACGAGATCAACCTGAACGTGGGCTGCCCGAGCGAAAAGGTGCGCAAGGGCCGCTTCGGCGCCTGCCTGATGGCAGACCCCGACCGGGTGGCCCGCTGCGTGGCGGCGATGGTGGCGGCCGGTGCCCTGCCCGTAACGGTGAAACACCGCATCGGCATCGACGACCGCGACTCCTACCCGGAACTTCTCGCGTTCGTTGACACGGTGGCGGCCGCCGGTTGCCGGCACTTCAGCGTGCATGCCCGCAAGGCATGGCTGAACGGACTCGACCCGAAACAGAACCGCACGATCCCGCCGCTGCGCCACGACTGGGTGCACAGGCTCAAGGCGGAGAGGGCCGGGCTGATGATCGAACTCAATGGTGGTCTGACCAGCCTGGACGACTGCCTGCGGCAGCTGGAGTGGGTGGACGGTGTGATGGTGGGGCGAGCGGCCTATGACCATCCGCTGCGCTGGCTGGGGGTGGACAGGGCCATTCATGGCGACCCGGACGGACCGGACGGTGACAGCTGTGGCGACCGTCACGGCACGGCCGCTGCCGCGGCCCGGGTGGTGCGGGGGCTGATTCCGCATGCTGAACGGTGGCGCGGGCGAGGAGAACGGCTCTGGCCGATCGCCCGCCACCTGGTGAAGCTGGTGGAAGCGGTGCCTGGGGCCCGCCGCTGGCGCCAGGAGCTCACCAAGGCAGCTGGAGTGCGCGAAGCCGGCCCGGAGGTGCTGGAGCTGGCCGCCCGACTGCTGGAGCAAGGACCAGCGTCTCAGCCCTCCGCACCTGCCTGATCAAGGCCGCTACCGCCGCTGCCACTGCGGCGCCGCCGGGTGCGTGCTGCCTCAAAGTCTGGATCGGCGGCGGCGTTGTCGTAGCTGCGATCTTCCCAGCCGCGGGCACCGGAAGCCCGGTCCGGGCTGAAGGCGGGTGCGGTGTTACCGCCGGTGCGGCGGGGCCCATTGCTGCGCGGTTCGGCCTGGTTGATGCGCAGGGGGCGGCCCATCAGCTCGGCGCCCTGCAAAGCCTCGATCGCCCGGGCCTCCATCTCGGCATCGGCCATCTCGACGAACGCGAATCCGCGCTTGCGCCCCGTATCCCGCTCCAGGGGCAGGGCACAGCTGAGAACCTCACCGAATGGTGCAAACAGGTCTTCCACATCCCCCTGCTCGGCGCGGAAGGGGAGATTGCCAACGAAGATGCTCACGAACCGGAACAGGCCCAGCGGACCGACAGCTGCGCCAGCCTAGGTCGGCTTGCCAATCCTGCCGAGCCGACTCCGGTGGGCCGCCAGCTGAACCCGCACCCCCGCGAAACCGGTGCCCCCCTCACTGCGGCGGGCCTCCACCACCTGCCGGGGTTCGATCGCCGCGAAGATGTCGCTCTGGAAGGCTGGATGGAGCTGCTGCCAGCGCTCGAGGGGCAGATCACACAGCAGCACGCCATCGGTCACACAGGTCTTCACCAGACCGCCCACCAGCTGGTAAGCCTCCCGAAACGGCACGCCGCGGGCCACCAGGTAGTCGGCCACGTCGGTGGCGTTGGCGAAATCGGAGGCCACCGCCGCCGCCAGGCGCTGCGGACGGAACTCCAGCCCCTCCTCGAACAGGATCGCCATCGCCTCCAAGCAGGCCCGCACGGTGGCGACCCCGTCAAACAGCGCTTCCTTGTCCTCCTGGAAGTCTTTGTTGTAGGCCAGCGGCAGGCCCTTGATCATCGTGAGCAGGCCGATCAAGTGACCGAAAACCCGGCCACTCTTACCCCGCACCAGTTCGGGCACATCGGGGTTCTTCTTCTGGGGCATCAGGCTGCTGCCGGTGGCACAGCGGTCGGTGAGGGTGACGAAGCCGAACTCCTCACTGGCCCACAGGATCGCCTCCTCGCTGAGACGGCTGAGGTGAGCCAGCACCAGACTGGCAGAGGCCATGAACTCCACAGCGAAGTCGCGATCGCTCACGGCATCGAGGCTGTTGGCATAGATGGCCTCGAAGCCGAGCTCAGCCGCGGTCTGCCGGCGATCGATCGGCACCGGCGTGCCGGCGAGGGCTGCCGCCCCGAGCGGGCAGAGATTGACGCGGCGCCGCACATCGGCCAGGCGATCCCGATCGCGCTGCGCCATCTCGATGTAAGCCAGCAGATGATGGGCCAGGCTGAGCGGCTGAGCGCGCTGCAGATGGGTATACCCCGGAATCAGTGTTTCGACATGCTGTTCAGCCTGAGCCAGCAGGGCCAGCTGCAGCCGCTCCAGGTCGACATCGATCGCATCGATCTGGCGCCGCAGCCACAACCGCACATCGGTGCCCACTTGATCGTTGCGGGAGCGGCCGGTGTGCAGTTTTTTTCCCACCGCACCGAGCAGTTCGGTGAGACGCCGCTCCACGGCGAAATGGACATCCTCATCTGCAAGGCCGGGATTGAAGCTGCCGGCTGCCGCCTCGGCCCGTATCTGCTCCAGCCCAGTCACCAGCTGGTGGGCCTCCGCCTCGCTGATCACGCCGCAACGACCAAGCATGCGGGCGTGGGCCACGGAGCCATCGAGATCCTCCTGAAGCAGCGTGATGTCGAAGCCGATCGACGCGTTGAACCGTTCGATCGCCGGATGCAGGCCCTGCTCAAACCGCTCGCTCCAGGTGGATGCGGAGGAATCGACAGCCATGAACCGGTGCGCGACTGGTGGAAGGACCGGCGCTCAGCTTGACACCCGGCTGTCTCCGGCCCTACCGGGCAACGGTGGCAGCATCACGTCCTCCCGCAACCGGAACACCACCATCGAGGCGTCATCCTCCAGCTGGCGATCCACCCCCACAAACCGGTCCAGACGCGCAAACAGCTGATCGAGGATGCCCTGAGCCCCGAGGCCGGCGCGGCACGCCTCCTGCAACGTGCCGATCAGCCGCTCCTCGTCGTAGCGCTCACCGCTGAGCCGGCTCGCTTCCGTGACGCCGTCGGTGTAGTACAGAACCACATCACCCGGATCGAGCACGATGGATTCGGTGTGGTACTTGGCCTCGCTCTGGAGGCCGATCAGCAGACCCGGAGCATCGAGCCGCTCCACCCGGTTGCGCTGACTGCGCCAGAGCAGGGGCGGGTTGTGGGCGGCATTGGCGTAGCGAAGCAGGCGGGTGAGCGGGTCGTAATCCGAATAGAACAGGGTCACGAAGCGATGGGAGTGGGCCAGATCCTCCTCAGCCAGCTGGTTGAGGTCGTGGAGGATCCTGTCCGGGGCATGGCCGCTGATCGCCTCGGCGCGCAACATGCCGCGCAGCAGGGTCATCAGCAGGCCAGCCGGCACCCCCTTGCCCATCACATCCCCCACCACCAGCGCCCAGCGGCCCCGTTCGCGGCGCCGGCCTAGCTGTCTGGGCCTGGTGGGAATGAAGTCGTAATAGTCGCCACCCACCTGAAAGGCCGGGCGGCAGCGGGCGGCCAGATCGACGCCGTCGATCAGCGGACAGTGGTCCGGCACCAGCTGGGCCTGGATTTCGGCGCCAATGCTCAGCTGCCGATCAACCCGCTCATGGCGGCGCCGGTCTTCCTGAAGGCTGTCGGTCTCGAGAGCGACCGCGGTGAGATCAGCCACGAGCTGCACGTGGCGCCGGTGCACTTCACTCCAGCTGAACCCCGTACGACCACTGATCACATAGAGGCGCCCCCGCACCTGGCCGCGGGCCACCACTGAGGTGGCGAACAGGTCCGGCGTGCCGAGCAGGGACCGCACCCTCTGATCCAGGCGGTAGGCCCGCTCCAGCTCGGCCTCATTGCCGCCACCAGCCTCGGGAAGCAGCTCTGCATCCGCCAAGCTGGCGAGCTGACGCAGCAGATCTGCACAGCCATCCGGCGGAAAGGCATGGAGTTGTTCTCGCCAGAGCCGGCCATCCTGACGGAACACCACGAGCAGGGCTGCTTCAGCACCCACCAGCCGGGCCGCCACCAGGGGCACCAGTTCCAGCAGGCGGCTGAGATTGGTGAAGCTGCGCAGCACGAACGCAAGCGAAGCCAGCAACTCCTGGTTGCGCCGCTGTTCGCGGCTGAGGCTGTCCAGCAGCTGCCGCATCGAGGCGGTGGCGGACAGCACGGCTGGCGGCGTCTGGCTCACCAAGCGGCCGTGGAGAGCCCGCAAGATAGCGGCCGGATCAGCCGCTGCCTGGACGGGTGCGGATCAGCCCGCCAGCAGCGCTTCCACGAACTCGAAACTGTTGAAGGGACGCAGATCGCGCAGGCCCTCGCCCGCGCCGATGAACCGAATCGGCAGCCGTGCCTCGGAGGCCACAGCCAGGGCAACGCCGCCGCGGGCGCTGCCGTCGAGCTTGGTGATCACCACCCCGGTGAGACCGGCAGCTCCGGCAAAGGCCATCGCCTGGCGCAGGCCGTTCTGGCCCTGGCTGGCATCGAGCACCAGCAGAGACTCCACGGCCGCTTCCGGTGCCAGCCTGTCGACGATGCGACGCACCTTGGCGAGTTCCTCCATCAGGTTGTGCTTGGTCTGCAGGCGGCCAGCGGTGTCGACCAGCACCAGCTCGGTGCCCTGAGACCGGGCGGCGCCGATGGCATCGAACACCACCGCAGCGGGGTCAGCGTTGGCGGTGGGATTGGCAATCACCGTCACACCGCTGCGATCCCCCCAGACCTGCACCTGCTGCACGGCGGCCGCTCGGAAGGTGTCGGCTGCGGCGATCAGGCAGCTGTAACCACTGCGCACCGCCAGATTCGCCAGCTTGCCCAGGGTGGTGGTCTTGCCGACCCCATTCACACCCACCATCAACCACACGTTGAGGCGACCCTTGCGGGGGGCGAGCAAGGGCTCGCCGCTTGCGGTGATCGGTTCCTCCAGCACGCCGCGCAGCTGTTCCTTGAGAAAACGGAGGCCTTCGGCGGGCTCGACCACCTCCTGGTTGAGGCGGCGCCGCAACGCATCGAGCACCTGATCGGTGGCACTCACCCCCACATCGGCCCGAAGCAGACTTGACTCCAGATCGTCGAGCACATCGGCCGTGAGGGGATCGTCGCCGAGGTTCTCCAGCAGCTGGGTGACAAAACCGCGGCGGGTCTTCTCCAGACCCTGACGGAGGCGGCCGAGCCAGTCGATCTCCTCGAGCGACACCTGCTCCACGCGCCGGCCCTGGGCGGCGAGCACCTCAGCCGACCAGGTGAAGGTGTCGTCAAAGGCGCCGAGGCTGGGTTCTGCCGGATCGACCTGAGCAGGCGGAGGTCCAACGGACTCGCGCGGAGGTACCGCCGGCTCGGGTGCCACCAGGGCCTGCTGCCGTTCAGCCCGCTGAGCGGCCGCCTGCTCCAGCAGGGAGAGCCCACTCGGGGCAAGCGAAACGGGAGCGGCAGCATCGACTGACTCCTGCGAAACTGGCTCCTTCGGAACAGACGACGTGGCGGCCGGCTCCGACTGTGATGCCGACTCTGGTGGGGTGACCTGCTGCTGGGCCTTCAGGCGCGCGTAGGCCTGACGCGCCCACTCCAGCGCGTCCTCACCTGAAGACTCGATGGCAACAGCAGCCGTCGTTCCAGCCGAGGTGGCATCAGGCTGCTGCTGGTCTTGATCCTGCGGGTTGTCCTGTTCATTGAGGGCAGAAACCACTGGGCCGCCCTGGTCAACTGCGGTGCTCTCGGACGGGATGGCGGCGGCGTCAACAGGGGGAGCGTGCTGCCCGGGAAGGCCCTCCTCCATGGCATCCGGAGCCTGAGACGGCTGGAGATCGCGCCGGAACCAGTCGAACACCATCAGGTTCGTGCCTCCCCAGCAGTGGTGAAGCGGCGGAGCACGCCGTTGATCATGCGGCGTCCCTGCTCGTCGCTGTAACGGTTGGCAAGTTCAACGGCCTCATTGCAGGCCACGGCGGCCGGAGTGCCAAAGCTGGAGAGGTCTACGGCAGCAAGCCGCAGGATGTCGCGATCGATGCGGGGCAGCCGGCTCAAACGCCATCCCTCCATCACAGCGTCGAGACGCAGGTCGATGCTCTCCCGGTCGCGCAGCACTGCACCGGCCCGCTCGATCGCACCGCGGCGCACCGCCTCCTGATCTGCCAACAGCAGCAGACGGGGCAGCTCCAGGCTGGCAGAAAGCCGGTTCAGTGCCTGTTCGGCGGCCTGCAGACCATCCTGCAGATGGCGTCGCACGCGAGGCAGCTGGTCGCTGCCACCCTGATCCTGAAGCTCGCTGTCGAGCAGCTCCTGCTGGGCGGTCTGCAGATCAGCCGCCGAACGGTCTAGAGCGTCGCGCACATGCTGGCTGAGGCTAGCCAGGGCGCGCTGCAGCAGGCTCTCCAGAGAAAGATCGGCAGAAAAGGCCGCAGCAGGACTGACGTCCGGCGTGGGCCGGAAGGAGGCGGCGCTGCGGTCGCTGGTCTGGCCGAGCATCAGCAGGGCCAGTTCACGGGAGAGGCTGCGGCTCTGCATTCAGGACATCTGGGGGGCGCGCAGCTGTGCAAGCAGGCTTGAAAAGCTGCGGGTGGATTGAGTGGCTCGCTCGTCGGGACTGACGATGCCGGCGGAAATGATCGTGCGGAACGCATCCTCAACCGAGAGGTCGAGGTCCCGCACGGATGTTTCGGGTACCACGGCGTACCAACCGGTGGTGGGGTTGGGAGCGGTGGGGATGAAAACGCTCAGCATCGGCTCGCTGAATCCAGCCTGCAGGGAGGTGCCAAGGATGCCGGTGACGAATCCGAGAGCAAAGAGACCCTCGCGGGGGTACTCGACCAGCACGACCCGCCTGAAACGGCTGGAACTGCCTTGCAGAAAGGTCTCGAGCAGCTGCTTGAGAGTCTTGTAAACCGAGCCCGCCAGAGGGATGCGCTGCAGGGTTCCCTCACCGAACTCAAGCAGCCATCGACCGACGATGTTACGGGCCATCAGACCGATCAGCAAAATGCCCAGCAGGGGCACCAGCAGGCCAACACCAAGATTGATCAGTTCCTGCAACACCGGATTGAGGGTGTTGAACGGGTTGAACTGCTTGGGAATTGAGGTCAGAAAGGCAAGCACGAATCGGCTTACCGTCGTGGCAAGCCAGATGGTCGTGGCCAGTGGAATCACCACCAGCAATCCGGCTATCAGATCGTTCTTGAGATCCTCCTGCAGGCGGTCCCCCAGTGGCTCATCAGGTCGGGGACTGGATTGGACCAAGGCAAAACCCGGAGATCCGGCCGACAGCTCGTGCAGGCAACTTAGCCAGGCGAGCTGCCGGGGTGACCGGAATCAGGCCAGAGCGATCAGAGCCAGGATCGCGAAGGCGATCGTCAGCACCACCGCCCTGCCGGTGCCGGAGAAGCGCCGCTGCTGCACGGCCAGATCGCGGCCGAGCCTGGCCTGGGCGAGCTGCCGCTCGGCCTGCTCAAGCTGGGGGCGAATCTGACCGTCAATGAACTCACGGGCCCGCTGCTTTTTCTGTTCAGCGGTGGCGCCGGGGGGGATGCGGCCTTCCTTCTCCGCCTCGGCGATCAGCTGGTCGATGAAGGCCGGATTGGCCACCTGCTGCTTCTGGGCTTCGAGCTGCTGGGTCTGCTGGGCAATCGCTGCATCCTGCTGCTGCGCCTGATTGAGCAGGTCGTTCTCGGCGCCGATCGAAAGCGGAACGGCCACCAGCATGGCGATCGCCAACACCACACTGAGGATGCCCGCCACAGTCCGCAGCGGTGTGCGCGCCGTCAGCCCCGACTCAAGGCGCTGGGCGATCAGCATCAGCAGCAGACCCACAAGCGCCATCGGCGCTTCACCGATCAGCCGATCCAGGAACAGTTGACGGAACGGCTCCAGCTCCCAGTTCCAGCTCACCAGCAGACCAACGAGCTGCAGTGCCATCAGCACCACGAGTGTGAGGCCCAGCCAACGCAGCAGGGGGGCAAGGCGGCCGGTGGATGGGGTGCTCACGGGCAGGAGGGATCAGACTGAAGATCGCTGCAACTGTACGGGTGATCACCGGCGCGGCCAGGGCGCTGGCGGTGGAGCTGAAACGGGAAGCGGAACGGATCGGCTTCGATCCGGTGGGGCTGGCCGCAGTTCCAGGCAGCCCGAGACTGACCCTGCGTCACGCCGCGCTGGAGCGGTGGCTGGCGGCGGGGCATCAGGCCGGGATGCAGTGGATGGCGGATCCGCGCCGACGGGCCGTTGAGGCGCTGCTGCCCGGGGTGCGCAGCGTGCTTGCCGTTGGGCTCAGCTACCACGTGGAGCGGGAGGTGTCTCCAGGCAGCGTGAGGGTGGCCCGCTACGGCTGGGGCCGTGACTACCACCGGGTGATCGATCAGCGCCTGCGACAGCTGGGCCGCTGGCTGACGGAACGGGAACCGGAGGTGCGCTGGCGGGCCTGCGTTGACAGCGCCCCGTTGATGGATAAGGCGTGGGCGGAGGAGGCGGGCCTGGGCTGGATCGGGAAGCACGGCAACCTGATCAACCCCAGGCGGGGCTCCTGGCTGCTGCTGGGTCACCTGCTTACCACCCTGGAGCTGCCCGCCGATCAGCCGGCCCGATCTCTGTGTGGCAGCTGCAGCCGTTGCCTGCCCGCCTGCCCCACGGGGGCGATCCGGGAACCCTTCGTGGTCGACAGCCGCCGCTGCATCGCCTTCCATACGATCGAGAATCGGGATCCGCAGCTGCCTGCAGCCATCGCCGAACGGCTGCAGGGATGGGTGGCCGGCTGTGACATCTGCCAGGAGGTGTGCCCTTGGAATGGACAGCCCCTGATCAGCAGCGATGATCCAGCGGTGCAGCCGCGGACCTGGTGGCTGAACCTGCAGGCGGAGGAGGCCCTGCGCTGGAACGATGCGGAATGGAACAGCAGGCTGGAAGCCTCGGCTCTGCGACGCATCAAGCCGTGGATGTGGCGACGCAACATCCGGGCGGCGATCGGCTGGGGAGGGGAGAAGCGGAATCCCTAGGCTGGGGCGATTCGCCTCACCCTCATGGCTCCGCGCTGGCTGCGCGTTCTCCCGCTGCTGGCTCTGGGGGCGGTGATGGCACCGATCGCCCCGGCGCGGGCGCTCGTTCCCTTTGTGTATGTGCCGCAGCGTCCTGCCCTGGAAGGGGCAGGGCTGGGCATCGCCCAGGCAGCGGCCCGGCTGCTGCAGCTCGGCCAGGCTGAGGATGCGGCCCGGCTGGCCAGCCTCACCGTGCAACTGCTGCCGGGCGATCCGCGGGGCTGGGTGCTGCTCGCCGAGGCCCAACTGCGCAGCCGCCAGCTCAAGGCCGCCGGCATATCCCTGGCGCGGGCCAAGGAACTGGATCCCGACAACGCGGGCATCTGGTTCGCGGAGGGATCACTGGCACTGCGCGATGGCCGCGCCGAGGAGGCTATCGGCTTGCTGGATCAAGGCCTCAAGCGCGATCCACGCAATGCCAGCGCCTATTTCGACCTGGGCAATGCCCAGATTCTGCTGGGGCAACCAGGACCGGCCCTTAAGGCCTTTGAGCGGGCCTCCAACCTGCGCAAGGACTTCTGGGAAGCGATCAACAACCAGGCTCTCGTGCTCTACGAGCAGGGGCAAGCCGACCAGGCGATCGAACGCTGGCGGCGGGTGCTGGCGATCAAGGCCGATGGAGCGGAGCCGAACCTGGCCCTGGCGGCCGCTCTGTTTCAGCGGGGCGGCGCGGCGCGGCAGGAAGCGATCGAGCGGGCCAGCCGCGCCCTCGACGCCGAACCCAACTACGTGCTGGACGACTACCAGAAAGAACAGTTGTGGGGACAGAAACTGCGCGCCACCACCAGGGTGTTGCTGCTCCAGCCTGAGCTGAGAACAACGGTGGAACGGGCGCAGGCCAATGCCAACCCGGAGTCGGAGACCGGCGAAGAGGAGTGAGCCGAGGCGTGCAGGGATCGTGACCGATGGGAGCCCTGGCCCTGCATCAGTAGGCTGAGCCACTCATTCCGCCCTGGAATCTCAGCACCGGATGGCCGAGGAGCGTCCCGAAGAGCTCAGGGTTCAGCCCATTGCCCTGCATCAGGAGATGCAGCGCTCGTACCTCGAATACGCGATGAGCGTGATCGTGGGCCGAGCGCTGCCCGACGTGCGGGATGGTCTCAAGCCCGTGCAGCGCCGCATCCTGTTCGCCATGCACGAACTGGGGCTGACCCCGGATCGGCCCTACCGCAAGTGCGCCCGCGTGGTGGGCGACGTGCTCGGCAAGTACCACCCCCATGGCGACCAGGCGGTGTACGACGCCCTGGTGCGCCTGGTGCAGACCTTTGCCAGCCGTCACCCCTTGCTGGACGGCCACGGCAACTTCGGCTCGGTCGACGACGACCCGCCGGCGGCGATGCGCTACACCGAAACCCGGCTGGCGCCGATCGCCAACCAGGCCCTGCTTGATGAGATCGGCGACGACACCGTTGATTTCGCGGGGAATTTCGACGGCTCTCAGCAGGAGCCCACGGTGCTGCCCGCCCAGCTTCCCTTCCTGCTGCTCAACGGCTGCACGGGGATCGCCGTGGGGATGGCGACCAGCATTCCGCCCCACAACCTGGGTGAAATCGTTGATGCCCTGATCAGCCTGATCCGCAAGCCAGACCTGAGCGACGACAGGCTGCTGGAGCTGGTGCCGGGCCCCGACTTCCCGACCGGAGGCGAGGTGCTGATCGGCAGCGGCATCCGCGACACGTACCTCACTGGGCGCGGCAGCATCCCGATGCGGGGTGTAGCCCATATCGAGGAAGTGCAGCCCGGCAAAGGGCGCCACCGTCGCGGCGCCGTGGTGGTCACCGAGCTGCCTTACCAGCTCAGCAAGGCGGGCTGGATCGAAAAGCTGGCCGAGCAGGTGAACGATGGCAAAATCGGCGGCATTGCCGACATCCGCGACGAAAGCGACCGCGAGGGCATGCGGGTGGTGGTGGAACTGCGCCGCGATGCCGATCCGGAGAAGGTGCTCACCGAACTGCAGCGGCGCACCGCCCTGCAGAGCAATTTCGGAGCGATCCTGCTGGCCCTGGTGCATGGTCAACCGCTGCAGCTCACCCTGCGCCAGCTGTTGCAGCACTTCCTCGACTACCGGGAACTGACCCTGATCCGCCGCACCCGGCATGCCCTCCGCAAGGCAGAGGAGCGCCTAGAGGTGGTGGAAGGGTTGATACGGGCCCTCAACGACCTGCCTCGGGTGATCGCGATGATCCAGGAGGCGCGGGACGCTGCCAGTGCCCGCGCCAGCCTGCAGGTGCATCTGGATCTGAGCGAGCGGCAGGCTGATGCCGTGCTGGCCATGCCGCTGCGACGACTGACCGGACTGGAACAGGCAGGGTTGCGCCAGGAAGCGGAGCAGTTGGGAGAGGAACGGGCCCAGCTGCGCCACCTGCTCGATGACCGCCCGGCCTTGCTCGAGGCGATGGTGACCGAATTCCGGGCGCTCAAGAAGCGCCACAACACCCCGAGGCGCACCCGTCTCGTGGAGGGCGGTGATGCTCTGGTGGCCCAGCGCAGCGCCGCCCAGCGACCGAATGCGGAACTGCAGCGCCAGCAGGCCTTTGCCGCCCTCGCCAGCGACAGCCGTCTGTTGATCCAGACGGATGGAGCCGTGAGGATCGTGACGCCGCAGGTGCTGGGGCGGCTGCATCTGGAGGAAGCCACCGATCTGGGCGACCATCCGGCACCGGCCCAGCTGATTGTGCCCGTGCAGCACCAACCCCAGGTGCTCGCCTTCACGACCGACGGCCGGGTCGCCCTGCTGCGCTGGGAGTTTGCAGGGCAACAGCCGGGTCCGCTGGAGCGCTTCCTCCCCGACAGCCTGATCGGATCCAAAGTGCTACGGCTGCTGTGCCTGCCGGCCGCCGCCGACAGCCACGGCCTGGGCTTTGGCCTGCTGAGCAGTGACGGACGGTTCAAACGGCTCGCCCTGGAAGATCTGCAGGACCTGTCCGGCCGGGCCACCAGCGTGCTGAAGCTGAAGGAAGGAGTGCAGCTGCAAGAGGTGGTGCCCTGCCGCGATGGCGACACCCTGGTGGTGGCGAGCAGCACCGGCCGGATACTGCGGCTGACGGTGAACGAACAGGATCTGCCGCTGATGGGCCGGGCCGCTCAGGGGGCCATGCTGCTGCGGCTCCTGCCGGGCGAGAGCCTGGCAGGAGCCGCAGCAGTTGCCGGCCCGAACTCAGCCGTGCTTCTGGCCAGTCGCTGCGGGCTGCTGAAGCGGTTGGCGGTCGATGCACTACGCAGCTGCCAGCGAGGCGACCTCGGTCAGATCGGCTTCCGGTTCAACCAGCGAGACGACCTGCTGGTAAGCCTGTGCAGCGCCGATGGCCACCTGGTGGCCGTGTTGCTGGGAGAGCAGCGCAGCCTGCGACTGAACCCGGCTGACCTGCCCCTTGAAGCGGCTGACGCCACCGGTCATCCACTGAACCCGGGCAGCGACGGCACGCCTGCCGGACTGACGGTGACCGCACTGATACCTCAGCTCAGGCTCTGACCGGCCGGGGAGCAGCCGGGTCCATCGCCAGACCGGCCGGCTCCAGCATCAGCTTGCTGTTGCGCAGCGCATCATCCATCTCAATCGGATAGTCCCCGTCGAAGCAGGCTGTGCAGAAATGACCTGCGTGCGCCTGGGCCGCCTCCACCATCCCCTCCTTGCTGAGATAGGCGAGAGAATCAACGCCAAGATGGGTAGCGATCTCCTCAAGCGTGAGACGGGCTGCGATCAACTGATCCTGCGTATCGGTATCGATGCCGTAGAAACAGGGATGAGTGACAGGCGGTGAACTGATCCGCATATGCACTTCGGTGGCACCGGCGTCTCGGATGGCGGCCACCAGTTTGCGGCTGGTGGTGCCGCGCACGATCGAATCATCGATCACCACCACCCGCCGGCCCGCCAGCACATCCGGCAGGGGATTGAGCTTCACCCGAATGCCGGCCTCACGCATCGCCTGGGTGGGCTGGATGAAGGTGCGGCCCACGTAGCGGTTCTTGATCAGACCATCGCCAAAGGGGATGCCGCTGCGCTGGGAGTAACCGATCGCCGCTGGAATGCCGGAATCGGGCACACCGATCACGATGTCGGCCTCCACTGGCGTCTCCCGGGCGAGCACCTCGCCGATCCGCACCCTGTAGCTGTAAAGCGATTCGCCAAAGAATCGGCTGTCGGGACGGGCGAAGTAGATCATTTCGAACACACAGAGCCTGGGCGGCTCGGTGATCCAGTTGCTGCGCCTGGGAGTGGCATCACCCTGACGGAAGTGGATGATCTCACCCGGCTGCACATCCCCATCGAAGCTGGCGCCGATGATGTCGAGGCCGCAGGTCTCGCTGCTCACCACCCACTGGGCCTGGGCGACGTCGCCCAGATGGCCGAACACCAACGGGCGGATGCCGTGGCCGTCACGAAGGGCGAACAGGCCAGCCGGCGTGCCGATCACCAGGCTGAAGGCACCGCGGCAGCGGCCGGCCGCCTCACGAAGCGCCCCATCCCAGTCGAGGCCACTGTTCACCGCCTCCTGCAGTGCGAAGGCGATCAGCTCGGAATCGGTGGTGGAAGTGAGCTCACTGGCAAGGTGGGCCAGGTCATGCCTCAGCTCGGCCACGTTGACCAGATTGCCGTTGTGGGCCAGCGCAAACGGGCCCAGCCGCGTATTCAGCAGCACGGGCTGGGCGTTGCACGCCTTGCTGGTGCCCGTGGTGGAGTAGCGGTTGTGACCGATTGCCAGGTGGCCGGGCAGACGCTCGAGCACCTCCTGATCGAACACCTGGCTCACCAGGCCCATGTCCTTGTGGAGGCGCACCTGCTGCTCCCCATCGAAGACGGCGATACCTGCCGACTCCTGACCGCGGTGCTGCAGGGCGTACAGGCCGAAATAGGTGAGGTTGGCAACCGGCTGGTGCTGTGCCATCACAGCAAAGACGCCGCAGGCTTCCTCAGGCTTGTCGGGCATGTCAGGCCGGGTTTCGGGCCAGGACTGGGACCGGTGGGCCGACAGCTGCTGCTCGTTCAGCACAGGCCCAGGGGTGCTTGAGATTGCTTCATCATTGTGCATCAGTCGATCACTGCGGGCCTGCCATCCGGCGGGGAATCGCCTGTTCAAACCACTCTCCCAGCTGGGCAACCGGCAGCTCCAGCAAGACCTGACTCACCAGTTGGATGCGCAGGCCGGCAAGGCTGCTCACCTGCCCGAGCCACTGGGCCGGCACGCCGGCGCCGGCTGAGGCGTTGGCGAAAGCGTTGGCATTGGCCTGCTCCAGGGCCTGTTGCCAGGCGCCGGCCTGGGCCGCGGGCACGCTCACCAGAATGCGGGCGCCACCCTCGGCGAACAGCAGGCGATCGAGGCGAGTCGTCCCCGCTGGCAGCTCCAGCTCGGCCCCCAGCCCGCCGGCGATGCAGCACTCGGCCGCCGCCACCGCCAGGCCGCCGTCGCTGAGGTCGTGGGCAGAGGCCACCAAGCCGCTGGTGATCGCCTGGCGCAGGAAGCTCTGCACCGCGCGCTCCAGTTGCAGATCGATCTGCGGCGGGCGGCCCGTGACTGCTCCATGCAGCCGCTCCAGATAGCTGCTGCCGGCCAGGCCCAGGCGGGGGTCGGCGACAGCCTCACCCGACTCCAATGGCACCCCCAGCAGCCAGATGGCATCGCCGGCCTGACGCCAACCCATCGCACACAGACGATCGAGATCGTGCACCAGACCCACCATGCCCACCACCGGCGTGGGGTGGATTGGCTGCATGGAGCCATCGGGCCGACGCGTCTCGTTGTAGAGCGACACATTGCCGCCGGTGACGGGCGTGTCGAGGGCTGAGCAGGCGGCGGAGATGCCGCGGCAGGCCAGGGCCAGCTGCCAGTAACCGGTGGGGGTGTCGGGGGAAGGAAAGTTGAGGTTGTCGGTGACCGCCAGCGGTTCAGCCCCCACGCAGCTCAGGTTGCGGGCCGCCTCGACCACCGCGGCCATGCCGCCGCGCTCAGGATCGAGGGCCACCCATCGGTTGGGGCAATCCACCACCGCCGCGACGCCGCGGCGGGAGGCCGCCAGGGACCCCTCGCCTTGCTGGGGCCGCAGCCGCACCACCGCCGCATCGGCTCCGCCGGGCAGCAGCACGGTATTGGCCTGCACTTGGTGGTCGTACTGGCGGTACACCCAGCGCTTGGAGGCAATCGTGGGGTCGTCGAGAAGCTCCAGAAGAGCCTCGCTCCAGCTGGTGGGCCGGTGCGCCCTCGGGCCGGCCACGGGGGTGATACCCGCAGGGGTGGCCGCCGGCAGATCAGCCTCGCTCCAGCGCCAGTGAGCCTGGATGTCGGCCGGCGGCTCGCTCAACAGCTCATGCTGATTAATCGGCGTGTCGTCCGCCAGTGCGCTGGCGGGCACCTCGGCGACCACCTGGCCGTGCTGCAGCACGCGCACCACATTTTGCTCCAGCACCCGGCCCACCACAGCGGCCTGGAGGCCCCAGCGGCTGAAGCGGGCCATCAGCGCCTGCTCGCGGCCGGGTTTCACCACGAACAGCATTCGCTCCTGCGATTCACTCAAAAGGAAGTCATAGGCCGTCATGCCGGTCTCGCGGGCCGGCACCCGATCCAGGTCAAGTTCGATCCCAAGCCCCCCTTTGGCCGCCATCTCGGAGCAGCTGCAGGTGAGACCGGCGGCGCCCATGTCCTGCGCCGCCACCACATCACCGCTCTGGAAGGCCTCCAGGCAGGCCTCGATCAGACCTTTTTCGAGGAAGGGATCCCCCACCTGCA
>JBBASO010000009.1:51885-53879 GCA_040399265.1 Prochlorococcaceae cyanobacterium | reverse complement strand
CAGCAGTTCGAGGGGAACACGGCGGCGCGGCCTCGCCCCCCGGCGCTGCCAGAGGTGGCCATCGGCCAGCCACAACCAGGGGGGCGGGTGACGCAGGGACAAACGCGCGGCCTGCAGATACGGAGTCAGTTTGCCGATCACAACCGCCGTTTTTGGTTGGTGAATGCCTCCCGGTCGGCCTGATGGAGGGGGTTGATCGAGCGGCGAGCCACCAGCCAGGGGTGCACAGTGAACCCTTCGGCCTGCAGCAGGGCGGCCTAGCTGCCGTGGGGGGAGCGACGGCTTCCACCTGATAACCCGCGGCGCGCAGATCCTTACGCAGCGGCAGGCGGAAGTTGTGGAGGGTCCAGCTGGTGTTGGCCCGACATCAGCGTTCGGAGCTCTTCTGCAACAGGCGCACCAACATGCGGCGCTGGTGGTCTTGTCCACTGAAGAACACAGCAAGCACCTGGATTTCACGCAGCTGGGGCTGCGGGCGAAACCAGTAGACGGCACGATCATGGGCCAGCTGGCGCAGGCCAGGCAGAAGGTCGTCGTGGGATTCACCACGCAGGGGGGCTGTGGCCAGGCGTTCCGCCGCGCTGATGATGGCGTCGATGCGCTCGGCAGGCATGGCGGCTGGCCTCCTCCGGAGATTCACCAAAACCCTGATAAGCCTGGATCAGGTGATCGGAGATCAGCAGCAAATCGTTGATGGCGTCTGCAGCGAAGCCAACCCTCCACGGCGCTTCGCTTGCCTCGCTCATGGGCGCTGCGCGGCCAAAGCGCTCCGTAGGTCTTCTGCGGAGATGAAGGGGCCGTCAGCCCGCTGCAGCAGCAGGGCTTGCAGGGCGGCACGGTCGGCCTGGGGATCGGCATCCTGCTGCTTCAGCAGGTCGAGGCCCTGCTGCACCACAGCACTCACCGAGGGGAAGCGACCACTCGCGACCAAGGCCCTGGCGAAGGCGTGTTGGTCGGCGCGGAGCGACACCGAACTCTTGATCGCCATCCATTGAACGCCAGGGAATCTTTAACAGCGTGACTGAGTAGCACTCGCCGGTCAAGGTCTCAGCCCGCGTCGCAGGGCAGAGGGGGATCAGCCGAAACAGTGACGACTAAAGCAGCGCCCTCGATCCAGCGCTCTCAATCCTTGGACCCGCTACGCACTTCCTTCGTTCCGGGCGCGGGCTCACGCCCACCCGAGTTGGCCGGGCGGTCAGCGTTGCTGGAGGCGGCGGAACTGGCCTTGCGACGGGTGAGGCAGGGGTGGTCGTAAAAAAGGCAGATGCTGATGGGGCTGCGTGGCGTGGGCAAAACCGTGCTGCTGAACCGCATCGCAGAGCTGATGGGTCTGAAGGTGGAGCGCACCGGACCGTTGTGCCGTGGCCTGATCCGCAAGGGGATGGTGTGGAGCTGAGCTCCGCTCACGGCATGACGGCCTTCACGGTGCCGATGTTTGATGCATCATGCGGCGAGCCATGGCGAGGTGATCGCGACCGCGGATGGATCGCGAACGGTTCATCGCCGACCCACAGCCCCTGCTCATGGACACCAAGGATGAAACGGCGGCTCAGTTCTACGAGCACCACGGCTTCCGCCGGCTCCAGGACAGTCCGAGATCGCTCGATCTGCCGCTTGTGGCCCAAATGAGGCGGTCACAGACCAGCCACAGCAAGGTTGAGGTGGGTGCCGATCACTCCTACTGCGAACGCACAATGCCTCGGCCAAAACGTCAGCTGCCGCAGGGGCATTCATTTCACATCACACTTAGGTGCAACAGTCGTCAGTTTTTGATTGCCAAACGCATCAGGCGTGATGTGCTGCTGGTGGTTTTAGAGAAAGCAAAGCAGAACTACTCATTTCGCCTGTATGGCATCTGCCTGATGGCCAATCACATCCATCTACTGATCAAGCCAGATGATGCCAGCCAACTACCCAAACTGATGCACTGGGTGGGGTGGTACGCCTCAATGCTGCTAAACCGCCTTAGCGGTCGTTGCGGGCACTTCTGGGAG
>JBBASO010000009.1:0-51785 GCA_040399265.1 Prochlorococcaceae cyanobacterium | reverse complement strand
GTACGCCTCAATGCTGCTAAACCGCCTTAGCGGTCGTTGCGGGCACTTCTGGGAGGCAAGGTATTACGCCACACCCATTGCTCCAGAAGACTACCAAAGGGCACTCAATACCCTGCGTTACATTCACGCCAATCCAAAGGCAGCAGGAGTGCGTAAAGGGTTTTATGACCCCTATTCCAACTACGGGCACTACAGCAGACTAGAAAGCGACGGCATCAGTGACTGGCACCCTGCCTTTCTGCAACTTGCACCCACGCTCACAGGATGCTCCAAGGGATACATCAACTTCTGCAAGAAATACCGCTGCAAATCAAAACCAATCAAAACCAGACAATGGGGCAGCAAGTTGATTGCCCTACTCAAAGGCACTGCCACCAGAGCACAAGGCAACAGCAAACGCCATAGGCATTGCATTGATCAGCAATCACTGCCACTCAACCTGCCTACATTGCAGCAACTCCCCGAGCGCTGGCAGCACATTGCCCAGCAGTTTCGCCATTGCAATGCACCACGCTGGAATGATGACGACCGTCTGAATAGCAGTTAGAGTACAAATGCTGTGCTGGAGGGGAAATAAACATAAGAAATAGATGTCAAAGTGAATCTCTTATGGCGTCTATAAGTGCCATTGCTTTGCTACGGCAACTTATCTATCAACTGGCAAACAAAACATCAGCAGCACCCTCAACCCTGCCGCCCAACCCAAAATCAGCGCCATCCGTGCCAGGTAATCAATGCCGCAAATGACCACAACTCTCTAAAAAAGGGTCTTTACAGATCCTTTCCGATGACTGGTTTTTTGTAGGTGTGGCGGGGTTTGAGGTATAATTGGTCAGGAAGGACCGATATAGGTTGTGTATTCGGTCGGTCTGATTTCAGCTTGTTTGCCCAGCGTCTGCCTTGCCGCACTCAGCGAAATCTTCGGTGTGACCCACTCCAACTTCTCCCACTCCAACTTCTCTTTTTTCCCTGCAGCGAGCAGTTTGTCGTTGTGGTCAAGGTCAGCAGAAGTCATAATAAGGCAGCAGGCAGCAGGCGCATAATACCCTCACCTGACGCAACCCTGCAGCACTCTTCAGTACCCGCCCACAAGGTCGACAGTCCCCTCCAGGGGCCCATAGGCACAGCAGAAGCACGGTGGGCGTGCGCTGGCGTTGGTCGCCATCGGGGCTGATCTGCCCTACCCCTGCTGCCAGGGATTGAGCAGCGGCACGCCGGTGGCTTCGAAGTCGGCCAGGTTGCGGGTGTCCACCACCAAGCTGTGCACCAGCGCCGTGGCGGCGATCAGGCCATCATGAAACGGCTTGGGGTCGGGACCGTGCAGAGCGACGCTCCGCAGGGCTACGGCGACATCCACCGCCAGGATGCGCCCCGCAAAGGCCGGCAACACGGCTTGCTGGAGCCAGTGGCGCAGCAGGGCTCCCTGGGTTGGCTCCCGCCTTTCGGCCAGCAGCACCCCCAGCTCTAGTTCGTGAAGGGTGATCGCCGAGAGGAACAGGCTGCTGTGCCTCGCCAGAGCGCACCTTGCGCAACTCCGACACAAGGTTGGTATCAACCAGATCCATCAGGCCAGATCAGCCGCCCGGGCCATCTCCCGGTTGTGCGGCAGGGGGAGATCGTGATCCTCCACGCCGGGCATGGCGAGCAGATCGACAGCAGCACATGGGCCGGCCGCCCCCGGTCGGTGATGAACACGGGCCCCTGGTTGGCGGCCCGCTTGGCGGGAGGCGGCTTCAGGCGTTGGCCGCGCGCCTTTCGGGTTTGGCGGGGGTGTTGGGGTAGTGGGCTGCCATCGCCACGCTGAGCGGAAGATTCGGGCTCTCGGGGTTCACATCCACACTCTGCAGCTGGGGCCGCAGCACCAGGTCCATGTCCTCCATCGGGATGGCGCCGAGCAGCACCTCATTGCCCAACACCATCGCGCCGGTGAAGCAGCGGCGGTTACGGAAACGCACCTCCACCGGGCCCACGTAGGGCACGCTACGGCGGTGGCCATCGGCCAATACCACCTCACGCCGCTCCAGTTCCGCCAGGTTCAGCTGGATCGCCAGGTGCTCCGGAATGCACAGATGCACCGCTCCGCTGTCGGCTAGGGCCGTCACCTCCAGCGGCGCCAGATCGGGCCGGGTGGGGTTGCTGAGGGAGAAGGTGCCGCGGATTAATCCCATGGGCAGAAGATAGAGCGAACGAGGGCCTGTTCCCAGGCTCCAACGCCCTTGCATCTGAGGCTAGCCCTCCCAGATCTCCGCCAGCTCCAGCCGCAGCCCCGGCAGCAGCTCGCCCCCCTCCAGCACCTCGGCCGCCTCGATCCGCTCCATCACCACCGGCGCCGCAGGATCAGCTCCCGGCTGCCAGATCTCCACAGCCCGCTGTTCTGCAAACAGCAGCCAGCCCAGCTGGGCGCCATTGGCGAGGTAGGAGGCCATCTTGCGCCGCAGGGCTTCGCTGCCGCGGGGGCCCTCATCCGAGGGGCTCACCAGCTCCACCACCAGGTCGGGGCACAAGGGCGGGAAGCCTCGGCGTTGTTCGGGCGTGAGCGCCTGCCACCGCTCCAGACGCACCACGGCCGCATCGGGGCTGAGCACGGAGCCATCGGGGAGGCGGAAGCCGGTGGAGCTGTCGAACACCTCCCAGCCACCTCGACGCTCCGCCCAGGCCTGCAAACGAAACAGCAGGCGGGTGTTGCGGCGCCCTGTATCGCCTCCGGTGGGGGTCATCGCGATCACCTGGCCAGTAGCCGTGAGTTCCAGCACCGCCTCGGGGTTGGCCACGCACACCAGGGCGAACTGCTCCGGGGTGAGCTTCAGGCCGGGCGGCAGCAAAAGGCGCTCCAGGTCTGTGGCTGGAACCTGGGGGGCGGCTGGAGTAGTGGGGGCGAGGGTCATCTCCCCGGGGGAGGCATGGCTTTCAGATTAGACGGGGTTGTGGGGATGGAGGGCTGCCATCGCCCGACAGGCCCAGCAAAGGCAGCACCGCTGCCGGCACGCCGTAGCCAAAGCGATGCAGGGAGGCCGCAAAGGCCTCCTCGAATTGCTGCAGCTGCTCGCCGGTGAGCTGCTCCTGGCCTTCGCCGCTGCGGCCCGACCTAAAAAACCGCTCGCAGCCCTCCGGGCGCTCGTGAAAGCCACCTTCGGCGTCTTCCTTGGCGCGGAGCTTGTCAAAGCGAGTGTTGGCCACAGCCTCCCGGATCAGGGGTTCCTCCGCAGGCAGGTTGAGGAAGGTGGCCAGCCGGCTGAAGTGCGGCTCCGGTTGCACCAGCAGGTCTTCGTAGCGCAGCAGCAGCACCGGGATCTGCTGCTGATCCACCCAGCTCGCCACATGGTTGGCCCAGCTGCCCATGAACTGGCGCACCTGCTGGCCGCCCCGTTTGCTTGAGCGGCACAGCCCTGCCTCCTCGTTCAACAAAAAGGCCACACAGCGCTCCAGATCCCAGGAGAAGAAATGGCTCAGCGATACCGCCACATCCGCCGGATGGCGGATCACCACCACCGCCCCCCGGCAGCCCTCGGTGGGCACCACCGGCTGGCCAGCCGAATCCGGGCTGGTGAAGGCATCGTGCACCTTGTGGTAGCGCAGGCATTCGGCATACAGCGCCCGCTGATGGCCCACCCGGCCCCGCACCTTATCCAGCTCGCTCCAGCGCAGATCGGCGCTGTCGATCCCGAGCTGGTCATCCAGCCAGTGGCGGCTGCTCACAATCGAGCCGGTGGCCAGATCCCGGTTGAGCCGCAGCTCACGCTCCTCGGCTTCTGCCGCTGCTGTGGTCTCCTCCGTGTCGAGGCCGGCCAGCCGCCGCAGCTCTGTGAGGAACACCCGGCACCAGGTGTTGCCGGATTTGGGGTAACTGGCCAGATACCAATAGGGCTCCGGGGTGTTCATGGCGCCACCAGATCCGCCGGCCTGCAGGCCTGCAGCAGATCCTGCTCCAGCAGCCAGCGCTGCATCGCTTCAATTCCCGCTGGCACGGGCAGGGTGGCCAGGGGAACCCGCCGCTGCAGCTGGGCCAGCGCCATGAAGTTGGCCCCCTCCTGGCCCAGCCCCCGCACAAACCGTGGCCGGAACGCCTGGTTGCGCAGCCGCAACGCCGCCGCCTTCTGGCTGCTGATGCGGGTGATGCACCGCGCATCGGTATCGGCATCGGCATCGGCGCGGCGCCGCTGCTGGAGCAGATACAGCGCCCGCAGGGGCACCGGCTGATCGGCCCGCTGCAGCGCCTCCCCCATCAGCAGAAACTTGTGCATCCCCTGGCGAATCTGCGGCAACTGCTCGGGATCCAGCCCGAAGGCCCTGGCGGCGTCGTGCCAGAGCTTGATCCGCGGGATGCCTGGCAGCACCAGGCCATCGGGGCTGATCGCCACCAGGTCGTCGGCCAGCAGCCGCCAGCCCTGCTGCAGCAGCGCATAGGCAAGTGTTGATTTTCCGGCTCCCGAATGGCCCAGGCACACGATCGCCTCTCCGCCCCTCTCCAGGGCATTGCCGTGAAGCACCAGCAGGCCGCGCTGGATCAGCAGCGCCCCCACCGCCGAGCCCAGCAGGAAGGTGCGGATGTCCTGATCGCTCACGCCCTCGTGCTCGCGCCACCAGCTGATGCGCTCGCCGCCGCTCACGCGGAAGCGGCCGATGCCCTCCACCGTGAGCTGCAGCTCGCCGGGCGCCATCCGCACAAACGGCGTGTCGTGGCGGCCGGCCGGCAGGGCGGGCCAGTGCTGCGGATCGCCCGGCACCACTTCCACCAGCGGGCCGCCACCCCCGGCCGGCAGCTCGGGCATCGCCAGCTGTGGGCTGTGCCAGCTGAGGCCAAAGGCCTGGTATCGCTGCTCGCTGCCAGGCATTGGCGGTCGCTGGGTGCTGTTTCAGTTTCGCTCACCCGGCAGGGGGCCTTCCGGCGGATGGCCAGTCCTCTGGCGGAAAGTCGCGACTTTCTGCCAGAGCGAGGTAAATTGGTCGGATGCAGCGCTACCTGGTGCCCCGTTGCTGCGGGATCTGGCCCGCAAAACCCCGGTGCTCACCGGTGCCCGCCAGGTGGGCAAGACAACCCTGGCCAGGCAGCTGATGGAGCACTTTGAGCGGGCCCAGACCCTCATCTGGGATGGGCCGGCCTGAGCCGGGAACTCACCTCCATACGGCTGCTGCTGTCAGGATCCTTTGCAACCTGCGCATCAGTTGCATGGCCGCAACGGCCGCCACCAGCCTGCACCGCTGGCTGCGCTGGCGGCTCGTGCTGGAGCGCCAGGCCAGCACCGGCGGCTCCCAACAGGCTGAGGGGTCGGCGGCGTTGGCCTCGGAGCTCGCCGCGCTTCCCGCCGCTGCCCTGCTCGCCGAGATCCGCCGCCAGCGGCTGGCGGCGGTGCTGGCGCCCGATCTTCCCTGGCTCGGCGCCGAGCCCGCCCTGGCACCCCTGGCAGGCGGCCTGCGCCGTCTGCACCAGCAGGACACCCGGGCGGCCCTGGCGCTGCAGCACCTCACCCTGCGGGTGCTGGCGCTGTTCGCCCAGGCCGGCATGCCGGTGCTGGTGCTCAAGGGCATCCCGCTGGCCCTCCAGACCACGGGCAACGCGGCCGCCCGCGGCCGGGGTGATCTCGACCTGCTGGTGCCCCCCAACCAGCTGCAGGCGGCGGTGGCCCTGCTGGAGACCCATGGCTTCAGCCGGCCCTACGGCAAGTTCCCGCTCAGCCTGGATTCCTTCTGGGGGCGCTATAGCCGCTGGGCCGGTTATGAGCTGCCGCTCCACCGCCATGGCCCGGCCGCTGGCGAATGGATCGATCTGCACTGGCACCTGGCCCCGGTGCGCCAGCCGCTGCCCTCCTTTGCTGAGCTCTGGAGTCGGCGCGTCCAGCTGCAGCTCCAGGGCCACCCCCTACCCACCCTGGGGCTGGCGGATGCCTTGCTGTTCGCCGCCGTGCATGCGGCCAAGGACGACTGGCACAGCCTGCGCCATCTGGTGGATCTCCACCGGCTGGCCTCCCGCATCTCTGCAGACGCCCTCGCCGCCCTCCGCCGCCACCGCCTGGTGCGCCTCTCGGCCGCGGTGGCCCATGCGGCCACCGGTGGCCCCGAGCTGCTCGCCCTCAGCCAGCCTGTGCCCCTGGGGCTGCAGCAGGCCCTGGCCCTCAGCCTGCGGGCCCAGGCCCTGCCGGCACCACCCCAGCCGCTGCCGGGCCCCTGGCGTTTTCGCCGCTGGCTGGCGCTGCTCGCCCGCCAGTCCTCCCTTAGCCCCGCTCCCTGCGATTGGCTGCGGGTGCTGCTCTCCTTCACCCTGCTCCCCGCCGCTTTCAACGACCCGATCACCGGCAAGGACCGGGGATTGGGGGAGATGCTGATAGCCCGCTGGCGGCGGCTGGGCGACCGCCGGCGTCCGGTCTTCAGCGGCTCATCGCCAGCATCTTCTCCATCGGCGCCAGGGCCCTGAGCCGCAGCTGCTCGTCCATCACGATCTCGGGTTCCATGCGCTCGAGGCACTGCCAGAGCTTCTCCAGGGTGTTCAGCCGCATGTAGGGGCAGGCGTTGCAGCTGCAGCCGTCGGCGCCCGGCACTTCGAAGAACTGCTTGGCCGGCACTTTCAGTCGCATCTGGTGCAGGATTCCGGGCTCGGTGAGCACGATGAAGCTCGTGGCCTCGCTGGCTTCGGCGCGGCGCAGCAGGGCGCTGGTGGAGCCGATGAAGTCGGCCAGATCCAGCAGGTGCTGCTGGCATTCGGGGTGGGCCAGCACCTCGGCGCCGGGATGCTCCAGTTTCAGCTGCAGCAGCGCCTGCTCGCTGAAGGCCACGTGCACCTGGCAGCTGCCGGGCCAGAGGGTGAGCGGCCGGCCGCTCTGGGCCTGCACCCAGCGGCCCAGGTTTTCGTCGGGGCCGAACAGGATTGGCCGATCGGCGGGCAGCTGCCGCACCAGGTCCACCGCGTTGCTGCTGGTGCAGATCAGGTCGCTGTGGGCCTTCACCGCCGCTGAGCAGTTGATGTAGCTCACGGCGATGTGGTCGGGGTGCTCGGCGCGGAAGGCGGCGAAGGCCTCGGCCGGGCAGGCGTCGGCCAGGGAGCAGCCCGCCGCCAGATCCGGCAGCAGCACGGTTTTGCCGGGATTGAGGATTTTGGCCGTCTCGGCCATGAAGTGCACCCCGCAGAACACGATCACGTCGGCGGTGGTGCTGGCCGCTTTGCGCGCCAGCTCCAGGGAGTCGCCGATGAAATCGGCCAGGTCCTGGATGGCGTCGTCCTGGTAGTAATGGGCCAGGATCACGGCGTTGCGCTCGCGCCGCAGCCGCTCGATCTCACCCCGCAGCTCCGTTGCTGGGCGAGCGTGACCTGGGTTCTGGGCAGCCGCGAAAACCAACCGGGATCCTCTGACGGGCAGGATGGTCAAGCCTAGGCAGTGGTAGATGGGGATCCGGCGCCTGGCGGTGGTGGGGGATCCCCACGGGGCCTGGGATGAACGCGATGGGGCGTTGCTTGAGCAGCTTGACCCCGATGCCCTGCTGCTGGTGGGTGATCTCAGCGATGGCAAGCCGCGCATTCCTGCCCTGTTGCGCCGACTCACCGTGCCGACCGCCTGCGTGCTCGGCAACCACGACACCGGTCGCGATGACAGCGGCCGCACCCTGCAGCGCCAGCTCGACGGGCTCGGCCCCCTGCACTGCGGCTGGGGTTTGCGTCAGTTCCCAGGCCTGGCCGTGGTGGGCGGTCGGCCCGGCACGGCCGGTGGCGGTTTCCATCTCTCGCCGGCCGTGCGTGCCGTCTACGGTCCGCTCAGCCTCGAAGCCTCGGCGGCCCGGATCACCGCGGCGGCGGCCCAGGCCGATCCACACCAGCCCCTGGTGCTGCTGGCCCACTGCGGCCCCAGCGGCCTGGGCAGTGAAGCCTGTGATCCCTGCGGCCGCGACTGGAAGAAGCCGGCGTGCGACTGGGGTGATCAGGACCTGGCCCTGGCGATTCGTCAGATCCGCCGCAGCCGACCTCTTCCTCTTGTGGTGTTCGGCCACATGCACCACGCCCTCAAGCGCGGCCAGGGGGAACGGCGCAGCTTGGTGCTGGACCGGGAAGGCACGGTCTATCTCAATGCCGCCTGTGTGCCCCGCCATGGTCAGGACGCCGGTGGTCGGCAGCTGTGCCACCTGAGCTGGGTGGAGCTGGAGGTGCCGGACGAGGCAAGCGCGGCGGTGCCCGGGGCCGCCCGGGTGCTGGCGGCGAGCCATCGCTGGTATGGACTGGATGGAACGCTGCTCTACGAGGAGCGGTTGTTCACGGCTCCCGCTTCAGCTGCCGACCCCACCCCCTGTTCAACGCCGTGCTGATCTACACCTGCATCAGCAGCCATGGTTTCGGACACGGCTCCCGCACCGCCGCTGTGCTCAGCCAGCTGCACCGGTTGCGGCCCGACTGGCGGCTGGTGCTCTCCACGGCTCTGCCTGAAGCCTTTCTCGCCACGGCCTTCGGGCCGTTGCCCGTGGAGCACCGCCGCTGCCAGTGGGATGTGGGTGTGCTGCAGGCTGATGCCCTCGGCTCTGACCCCGCCGCCACCCTGCTGGCGCTGGACCAACTGGAGCAGCACCTGCCGCAGCAACTGGCCGCGGAGCAGGCCTGGCTGGCTCAGCAGCCAGAACCGGTGCTGGTGCTGGCCGATGTGCCACCGGCGGCGGCGTTGCTGGCGCAGCGGCTCGATGCACCGCTGGTCTGGCTGGCCAGCTTCGGCTGGGATGTGATCTACGCCCCGTTCGGCGAAGCCTTCCGGCCCTGGGTGGAGCACTGCCGCGATCTCTACCGCCGCGGCACCCTGCTGCTGCACTGTCCGCTGGCTCTGCCGATGGACTGGGGCATCCCCAGCTGCCGGATCGGGCTCACTGCCGGCGAGCCACGCCTGGATGGCCAGCAGCTGGCGCGCCAGCTGGGCTTGCCCAACGCGCGAGACCGGTGCGTGCTGGTCAGCTTCGGCGGCCTTGGTTACGGGCTTGATCCCCAGCTGCCTGCCCTTTGGCCGGAGCATGTGTTCATCGGTCACGACCCCCAGCTGGCTGCCTTGCCGAACGGCCGCTGCCTCGATCCGGCAGTGCGGCCGCTGGAGCTGATGGGCCACTGCGGGCGCCTGATCACCAAGCCTGGTTACAGCAGCTTCTGCGAGGCGATGACCTACGGCGTGGGCATTCATCTGGTGCACCGCGACGGTTTCGCGGAGGCGCCGGTGCTGGAGGCCGACCTGCAGCGCCACGGCTGGCATCGCCTGCTCAGCCGCCAGCAGTTTGATCATGGCGACTGGCAGCTTGATCAGCCGCTGCTGCCACCCCAGCTCGGTCCGCTGCCCAGTGGTGGGGCCGGCCAGGCTGCGGCGGCCCTGGTCGCCTGCGCTGCAGACCAGTCCGCCTGCGCTGCAGACCATGGCTGATCAGCAGATCCAATCAGTCTGCCGGACTTGATCGGGATTCCTGTTGATGAGATCCCCGGAATTCCTTTGCTCAAGCTGATTTCAACCGTTTGGCGTGATTGTTGATACGAGTAGACGGTTGTGCGATTGGCACGTTATCAAATGCGATCGGGGCGTTTCTTAGCCAATCTCAACGCGTCCTGATTGTTTTTGGATTTGAAATCAGCTTTCTCCAAAACAACAGCATCGTTTCGCCATACCGCTCGTAGCTGTTCTGTCAAGGTCTCCTTGTTGGCTCAGGGGATCACGCTGGCCTCGCTGGCGGCCTCCAGCCTCGGTCTGCCCGGCTCCCTGGCGGTCCAGGCTGCCGACGATCCTGCCGTGCTCCAGCCGCAGCCCCGCCAGCGGCTGGCCATTGCCATCCCCCTGCCGCCGCCGGCTCCGCGGGTCTTCGCGATCACGGCTGAGCGCCGCGCTCTGCTCAACACCATCCGCTACGCCGAAGGCACCTGGGCCAACGGCCATGACATCGGCTACCGGATCATGTTCGGCGGGGGCCTGATGCCCTCTCTCGATCGTCATCCCGACCGGGTGATCCGCTCAGCCCGCTACGCCAGCGCCGCTGCCGGCGCTTATCAGTTCATGCCCCCCACCTGGTCGATGGTGAGCCGTGCTCTCGGCTTCCGTCTGCAGGGCCCGGAAGCGTTCGGGCCCCAGGTGCAGGACCAGGCCGCTCTGTTTCTGGTGCAGCGCCGCGGCGCCCTGAACCTGGCAGACCAGGGGATCTTCACCCCCGAGCTGGCCCATCGCCTGGCGCCGGAGTGGGCCTCCTTCCCGACCCTGGCCGGCCGCAGCTTCTACGGCCAGCCGGTGAAGCGCTACGAGGAACTGCGCCGCTTCTACGAGCAGAATCTGGCTGAACTGCAGGCTCAGCTCGGCGAAACCGCCGCTGCGATTCCACTGGAGCCCGCCAGGCCGGCCTGCACACCAGCTGGCTCGCTTCGCTGCCAGCTGGAGCTTCTTGACGAGGTCGGTCCCCGCAGCCGCAGCTGATCCTCAACCCTCGCCGCTGTCGCCTGGGTTAAGGCGGCTGCGGCCCAAAATGGTTTGGGCGACCAGGTAACCGGCCAGCACGGCGCCGCTGAATCCAAGGGCATTGCGCAGCAACGGCAGCAGTTCGTTGGTTCGCGTCACGATCGGTGCCACCCCGAACACGCCGAACAGGATCACCCACAGGGGTGAGAGCAGCAGCACCCATCCCCATTCCACGGTGCGGCCGGGCTGGCGGGGGTAGGCCGCAAAACCGACGATCAGCCCCCCGAGAATCGAGGTGGCCAGGGTGAGCACCCACTGTTCGTTCGGCAGGCCAGGCACCACCTGGCAACCGCCCCGCTCCAGGCAGAGTTCCACCGCGCCAAGCGCATCGACGATCGCCCCGTCCTCGCCGTGGTCGCGCACGTAGTACTGGTTGCCGAAGCGGGTCTGCAGCTCCACCCAGTAGGTGCGTGGCATCAGGGCGAACAGGGCGTCGCCCACGTTGAAGTTGAGCAGGTTGCCGCCGCGGGGGTCGGCCACCAGCAGCAGGCTGCGCTCATCCAGGTTCCAGAAGTCGCGCACCGCCAGGCCGGGGGTGCGCTCGTACTGGGTGAGCACCCGCAGCTTCCAGCCGGTGTCGGCCTCCACCTGGCTGAGGTGTTCCTCCAGGCTGGCGCGTTGGTTGTCGGTGAAGGAGCGCGCCAGGTCGATCACCGGCGTGGGGTGATCGGGCAGCAGCTCCGGGTTGTCGGCCGCCAGTGCCGGGCCTGCAGCAGAGAGGCTGAGGCCGCCCGCCAGCAGCAGCGCGACTGCGGCAGCGAGGCCGCGCCGGTGCAGCGCCCCCATGCCCGCCAGCAGCCGGCTTGCCGCCGTTCGCCATCCACCAACCATGCAGCTGCTCCAGGGAAGATGCATTCTCCCTGAGCTGTGGGTCTGACGTGAGCGTTCCCGGCTGGCTGGCGAATCGGTTCGAGGCCAACGGCGGCACCGTGCCCTTCCGCACCTACATGCAGTGGGTGCTGCACGATCCTGAGCACGGCGCCTACGGCAGCGGCCGCCTGCGCATCGGCCCCCGCGGCGACTTCGCCACCGCCCCCTCCCTCGGCCCGGATTTCGCCGCTCTGCTGGCCGCTCAGCTGGCCGACTGGCTGCTTGAGCTTGATCCGGCCCGGCCGGGCCAGCGCCCCCTGGCCCTGGTGGAGGCCGGCCCCGGTGAGGGCTCGCTGGCGGCCGACCTGGCGGCGGCCCTGGCCGCCGGCTGGCCGGAGCTGGCCGCCCGCACCGAGCTGGTGCTGGTGGAGCCCAACGGCGGCATGGCCCAGCGCCAGCGCCAGCGCCTCGCCGGCTGCCCCCTGCCCTGCCGCTGGGCCAGCTTCGCCGAGCTGGCCGAGGCGCCGCTGCGGGGGGTGCTGCTGGTCCACGAGGTGCTCGATGCCCTGGCGGTGGAGCGGATCGTGTGGGACGGGGCCCTCTGGCGCCAGCAGCAGGTGGTGCTGCACGGGGATGATGCCGGCGGCGGGCCCTCGCTGCGGCTGGAGCCCGGCAAGCCCCTGCAGCCCGCCACAGGCGATGCCCTGCAAGCCCTGGGTTTGCTGCCCCCCTCCCCCCAGCGCCCGCCTGGCTGGTGCACGGAACTTCACCCCGGCCTCGAGCCTTGGCTGCACCAGGCCGCCGGCGCCCTCTCCGCGGGCGCCCTGCTGGTGATCGACTACGCCCTGGAGGCCTGGCGCTACTACGCCCCCCAGCGCGCCAACGGCACCCTGATGGCCTACCGCGGCCAGCAGGCCTGCGCCGATCCGCTCATCGCGCCCGGCGAGGCCGATCTCACCGCCCACCTCTGCATCGACAGCCTGGAGCGGGCCGCCGCTGCCGCCGGCTGGCGGGGTCTGGGGGGCTGCCGCCAGGGGGAGGCCCTGCTGGCCCTGGGGCTGGCCCAGCGGCTGCATGGGCTGCAGGGCGACCCCGGCGGCCTGGCCCAGCTGCTGCCGCGGCGCGAGGCCCTGCTGCGCCTGGTGGATCCCCATGCCCTCGGCGACTTCCGCTGGCTGGCCTACAGCAGTGGCTTCCAGCCGCTGGGCCCCCGTTTCCTGCGGGAGCCCCCAGGCCCCAACGGCTGATTCGCAGGAATACCCAAGAGTGATGATCTGATCGCCCAGTTCTCTGCAGAGCTGTTCTCAGGCTCAGCTTGCGGCCAGCCAGGCGTCCAGCGGCTGGGGCTGCTGCTGGGGGCTGCTGGTGATCTCGATGATCCGTCCCTCGGCGGCCGGACTGTGCAGGGCCTCCAGGCACACCCGCGCCACCAGCCGCCGGGGAATGCTGTTGCTCTCCTGCTGGTCGGCGCTGCTGAACACCACCCCTTCCCGCTCCTGGCCGGGCTCAAGCCCCTCCTCTCGCTCGCTCAGGCCGCCGGGGCGGATCACGGTCCAGCGCAGGCCGCTCTGCTCCAGCCAGCGCTCGCCCACCCGCTTCCACACCAGGATCAGGCCGAACAGGTTGAGCGGATGGCGCCAACGGCCGGCGCAGAGCGCACTCACCAGCACCACCCGCTCCAGCCCCACGGCCTTGCAGGCGGCGATCTGCTGGCGCACCCCCAGGGCGTCAACCTGTAGGGGGCCGCTGAGATCGATCGAGGGCCGGGCGCCGGTGGCGATCACCAGCGCGTCGCAGCCCTCCAGGGCCCGGTGCAGGGCCTCGGTGTCGCCCAGCTTCAGCCGCACCACCTCGGCCCCCTCCAGCCCCGGCGGCAGCTGGGAGTCGGGCCGCACCAGGGCCCGCACCGCCAGCCCCTGCCGCAGGGCCTCCTGCACCACCCGCCAGCCGGTCTTTCCGGAGGCGCCGCTTACCGCCAGCAGCTTCAGGGGGCCGCCCTGCTCAGTCGTGGAATCCAGGCTGTCCTGTTCTCTTGCCGCCATGCCCTAGCCGATCACTGCAATCCCAGGCGCAGACCCTAGTCAGGGCCTCCGTGCCTCCGCCGGTCAGGCCGGTTGGCCATCATCAGCGCAGTGTGGCCATCCCGATGCCCGTCCAGTCCCCCAGCATCCAGGCAACCATGTGTGCCAGCGACCAGGAGCGCTGGCGGGAGCACTGGCAACGGCGCTGGTATCCGGTGGCGGCCCTGCAGGATCTAGATCCGGCCAGTCCCAGCCGCTTCACCCTGCTCCAGCAGGACCTGGTGCTCTGGTACGACCGGGCGGCCGAGCAGTGGCGCGCCTTCGCCGATGTGTGCCCCCACCGGCTCGTGCCCCTGAGCGAGGGGCGCATCAACGAGAAGGGCGAGCTGGAGTGTCCGTATCACGGCTGGAGTTTTGACGGCAGCGGCCGCTGCACGGCGATCCCCCAGGCCGAGCCCGAGGCGGCGGCCACGGCCTGCGCCAGCGTCCGCAGCCAGTGCCGCAGCTACGCCACCGCCACCGGCCAGGGGTTGCTGTTCGTGTTTGCCGGCGACGCCGAGGATGGGACGGCGGTGCCGCTGCCGCTGGTGCCCGAGCTGGATCAGCCCGGCTGGCTGGTGCAGGACACCTTCCGCGACCTGCCGATGGACGCCCTCACCCTGCTGGAGAACGTGCTCGATGTGAGCCACGTGCCCTTCACCCACCACCGCACCGTGGGCCGGCGCGAAAACGCCGCGCCGGTGGTGGCCGAGCTCACCGGCGCCGGGCCGGAGGGCTTCACCGCCAGCTGGCCCGAGGGGCCGCGGCGGGGAAAGCTGGGCAGCCAGTTCACCACCTTCCAGGCCCCCGGCCTGATGTGGCACGACCTCAATGCCAAGGGCTTCGCCCGCTTTCTCACCGTGGTGTACGCCACGCCGATCCGCCCCGGGGAGTGCCGCCTGTTCGCCCGCTTCCCCTTCCAGTTCCAGTCGCGGCTGCCGCGCCTGCTGGTGGGCCTGCGGCCCCGCTGGCTGCAGCACATCGCCAACCACACCGTGCTCGAGGACGACCAGGTGTTCCTGCACTGGCAGGAGCGGGTGCTGGCCGAGCGGGGCGGCAGCGCCGCCTTTGCCCAGAGCTGTTTTCTGCCCAGCAGCGCCGATGTGTACGTGCGGGCCCTGCACAACTGGGTCACCGATCACGGCGGTGTCCCCTTCCCCGGCCAGCCTCTGCCGCCCCGCCAGCCTCTCGGCCCGCTGATGGAGCGCTACGAGGCCCACACCCGCCACTGCCTGCCCTGCCGCACTGCCCACCAGCGCATCCAGCGCTGGCGGCCACGCCTGCTGCTCCTGGCCGTGCTGCTGCCCCTGCTCAGCCTCGCCGCAGCGGCATGGCTGCCATTGGCGGGGCTGGCCGCCGGTCTGCTGGCCCTGGCGGCCGAGCGGCGCCTTGCGCTCTGGCAGCAGGGGCTGGAGCGGGGATCGGGCGAGCCGCCGCGCAACCGCAGCTGATCTGCTGCTTCGTGCTGCCGTGAAGGATCAGCCCTGCTGATCGCTCCTCTCCCTGGCTTGGCAATAGGTCTGCGCCGACCTACCAGTGAATCTGGTTGTCGCCGCGGGCCCATGGCATGTGCAGATCCCGATCCCGGTCTCAGCTCCGACGACGCCCCCGGTGCCCACCGGCCCGTCACCCCTCACGCCACGCCGATCGTTGATGCCGAGGGTCGCCTCACCTATGTGGGAGACGACGGTCGCCGCTACGTGGTGGGGCTGCCGGCGGATGCCGATGAGCAGGCGGTGGAGCAGGTGATGCAGGCGCTGCGTCGTGGGGGCACCCTGTTTCAGGACATCGAAACGCTGTGCCGGCGCTGGCTGGAGGCGGTGAGCGGCGAAGAGCTTGACGACCGCTCCGCCCTGGCCCTGCTGCTCACCACCCTGGAGACCGCCCTGGAAGACGAAGAAGCCGCCGAATCGGACGGCGACGATTTGATCTGATCCTCAGGCAGATGGCGGCGCCATGGAGGTCAGGGCCTGCAGCACGGTTTCGGCTGTGACGTCGTCGCGGATCTGCACACTGCCGAGGGCGGTGGGCAGCACGAAGCGCACCCGGCCCTCGCGCACCTTCTTGTCGCCCTGCAGGCACGCCAGCACAGCCTGCGTCTCCAGTGCCGGCCAGTGCCAGGGCAGGCCGGCGGCCTCGATCAGAGCCAGCTGGCGCCGCTGGTCAGCCTCGCTCCACAGGCCCATCGCCTCGGCGATCGCTCCAGCGGCCGCCATGCCGATCGCCACCGCCTCTCCGTGCAGCCAGGTGCCGTAGCCGCAGAGGGTTTCCACCACGTGGCCGAGGGTGTGGCCGTAGTTGAGGATCGCCCGCAGGCCCCCTTCGCGTTCGTCTGCAGCCACCACCTGCGCCTTGGCGGCGGCGGAGCGCTCCAGCAGCGTCTGCAGCAACTCAGGCCCCACGGCCGCCATGCCGCTGAGGTCGCCGGCGGCCTCCAGCTGGGCGAACAGCTCGGTGTCGCCGATCACGCTGTACTTGATCACCTCGGCCATGCCGGCGCGGAACTCGCGCTCCGGCAGGGTGGCCAGGGTGGTGGGGTCGATCAGCACCAGCCGCGGCTGGTGGAAGGCGCCGATCAGGTTCTTGCCGCCGGGATGGTTCACGCCGGTCTTGCCGCCGATCGCCGCATCCACCATCGCCAGCAGGGTGGTGGGCACCTGCACCACGGCGATGCCCCGCAGCCAGGTCGCCGCCGCGAACCCCCCCATGTCGCCCACCACGCCGCCGCCGAGGGCCACGATCAGCGAACCGCGCTCCAGTCTGCGTTCAAAGGCCGCGTCGTGGATCAGGGCCACTGTGGCAGGTGTTTTTTGGTCTTCCCCCGCCTCGATCACCAGGGTGCTGGCCTCGAAGCCGGCGGCCTTGAGGCTGCCCAGGGCGGTGGCGCCGTAGTGCTGCTCCACAACCGGGTTGGTCACCACCAGCACTCTGGTGCCGCTTCTGAAACCCCGGCTTCGTACCAGATCGCCGAGCTCAGCCAGGCTGTTGACCCCGATCACCACCGGGTAGGGATCGGTCGCCAGCTCCACCGGGATGGTGCGGATCGAAGCGAAGGTGCGGGCGGTCATCGGTTGATCGCGGCGGGTGAGCAGGCTGCCCCCCACCCACTCGCGGGGCCAGTGGGGCCTCGTGAGGCTAAAGCGATCCAGGCAGGTGACCCTGCGCAAGCAGCTGATGTTCAGCGGCGCCATCGGAGCGCTGCAGCCGCTGGGCCAGCTGTTCGTACCCCCGAAGCGCGATCAGTTCATCAGGCCTGGTCGTCATCAGTTGCAGCGCACGATCAGCCCATCCTCTTCTGAAGTGATGGCCCCTGCTGTGGTGGATTCAGCCCGCCGATCCTCGTCGCCGGTGCTGGCCCCAGCCCACCACCTGCCAGATCAGGAAGACCATCACGGCCGGCAGCACCAGCACGAGGGCGATCAGCCGGAACTCATCGCCAAGGCTGGGTGCCACATTCGGGATCAGCTGCTCCACCAGATAGACCCCGTAGAGGGCCACGAGGATGCCTCCCTCCAGCCTGCTGATCACGCCGTGGGTCCAGAAAATCGGCAGGCAGGCGATCGTTGTGAGCACCATGATGGGCAGATCGCGCTGGATCATCACCGGATCGACCCCGAGGCCCCTGCCGCCCGACACAGTGGCGCACAGGCCGAGGATCACCAGCTGGTTCAGCAGGTTGCTGCCTACCACGTTGCCGATCGCCAGGTCGGCCTTGCCGCGGTAAGCCGCCACCAGGGAGGTGACCAGCTCGGGCATGGAAGTGCCGGCGGCCACGATCGTCAGGCCGATCACCGTGGTGCTCACCCCCAGGGCGAGGGCCGCAGCCGTGGCACCCTTCACCAGCAACTGGGAGCCCCCTACCAGGAGCAGCAGGCCACCGGCCAGCTTGATTACGGCTACCAGAGGCGTGCTGCGCTCCTCGTCGTCGATGTCTGCAGCCTCATCCGGGTGCTCGCCGGCGGTGCGCATCTCCCAGATGATGTTCATCACGGTGCCCACCAGCAGGGCCAGTCCCGCCTGCCAGGTGAGCCGGCCGCCGGAGGCCATGCCCCACACCGCCATTGAAACCCCCAGTAGCAGAGGCACATCGCGGCGCACCAGCCGGCTCTTCACCCGCAGCGGCATGATCACGGCGCTTAGTCCGAGAACCACCAGCACGTTGAAGATGTTGCTGCCGACGATGTTGCTTACCGCCAGATTGTCAGCGCCTGGGATGCCGAGATTGCCCTGGATCGTGGAGATCAGGCTCACGAACAGCTCCGGCGCACTGGTGCCCAGTGACACCACCGTCAGGCCGATCACGATCTGGGGGATGCCCAGCAGCAGCGACAGGGCCACCGATCCCGCCACAAAAAGCTCGCCGCCACCGAACAGGAGGGCGATCCCAATCACGATCTCCAGGCCGCTGAGCAGAAATCCGTTCACATCAGTCTGTTGTGCATTGGAGAGATGATCCATCCTGCAGCACGGTCAACAACGCTGCTCCATAGCGCTCCAGCTTGGCGGCGCCGATTCCGCCGATCTCGGCCAGTTCCGCCGGGCTGGCCGGCCGCCGCTGCGCCAGCTCCAGCAGCGTGCGGTCGTGGAACACCACGTAAGGCGGCACGCCCTGCCGCTGGGCCTGCTCGCGCCGCCACAGCTTCAGGGCATCCAGCACGGCCGGGTCCACCCTGTCGTTGCCAACGCCAGGGCCGCCGGTGCCGTCGCTGCGGCTCTCCCCCCGGCGGCGCTGCTCCCGTTGAGGCACCCCCAGCGGCAGCTCCAGCGTGGTCTCGCCGCGGAGCAGGGGCCGCACCAGCTCCTCAGAGCCCAGTTGCAGCCCCCCCTTGCCGTCTGGCACGGGCATCAGATAGCCCAGTCCCGTGAGCTGGCGCACCAGGGTGCGCCACTGGCTGCGGTCAAGCTCGCGGCCGATGCCGTAGACGCTCAGCTCCTGGTGGCCCAGCTGGCGGATCCGATCGGTGCTGCCGCCTAGCAGCACGTCCACCACGTGGGCGGCGCCGAAGCGCTGGCCGGTGCGCACCACCGCCGAGAGCAGCTTCTGGGCCGGCACGCTGAGGTCGGCCAGGGTTTTGGGCTCAAGGCAGCCGTCGCAGTTGTTGCAGGGTTCGGCCAGGTCCTCGCCGAAATGGCGCAGCAGCACCTGGCGGCGGCAGCCGGCCGCCTCGCTGTAGGCGATCAGGGCTTCGAGCTTGCCGTGCTCGATCCGCTTCTGCTCCGCCGGTGCGGTCGAATCGTCGATGAAACGGCGCAGCTGGGGGATGTCGCCCGGCCCGTGCAGCATCCAGGCCACCGCCGGCAGGCCGTCGCGGCCGGCTCTGCCCGTTTCCTGGTAATAGGCCTCCAGGCTCTTGGGCAGATCCACGTGGGCCACGAAGCGCACGTCCGGCTTGTCGATGCCCATGCCGAAGGCGATCGTGGCCACCACCACCACGGCCGCCTCATTGCGGAAGCGGTGCAGCGCGTTGCGGCGCTGCTCGCCGCTCAACCCCGCGTGGTACGCCACCGCCTCGAAGCCAGCGCTCTGCAGCTCGCGGGCCAGCTGGTCGACGCGGCTGCGGGAGCGGGCGTACACGATGCCGGCCTGGCCGCGGTGCTCGGCCAGGAAGGCCTGCAACTGGCGCCCGGGCTGCTCCTTGCTCCGCAGCAGATAGCGGATGTTGGGCCGGTCGAAGCTGGCCAGGAACACCTGGCCGTTCTGCAGGCGCAGCCGTTCAACGATCTCGGCGCGGGTGCGTGGATCAGCGGTGGCCGTGAGCGCCAGCCGGGGCACCGCCGGGAAGCGCTCGGCCAGGACTCCCAGCTGGATGTACTCAGGCCGGAAGTCGTGGCCCCACTGGGAGACGCAGTGGGCTTCATCGATCGCGAACAGGGCCAGGGGCCCGGGCCCCGGCAGGGCCGCCAGCCGCTCCAGCAGGTCACCGCCCAGCAGCCGCTCCGGCGACACGTAGAGCAGCGCGAGCTCGCCGTTCTGCAGCTGGTTCCAGACCACCGCCGCCTGGCCGGCTTCCAGACCGGAGTGGAGGGCGGCGGCGGCCACCCCGAGCTGCTGCAGCGCCTCCACTTGGTCCTGCATCAGGGCGATCAGGGGCGACACCACCACCGCCAGGCCTGGGCGGCACAGGGCCGGTACTTGATAGCAGAGTGATTTGCCGCCGCCGGTGGGCATCAGCACCAGGCCCGAGCCGCCGCCGATCACGTGCTGCACGATCCCCTCCTGGGGCCCGCGGAAGGCGGCGTAGCCCCACACCCGCTGCAGCACCTCAAGGGGGGGCGTGGTGGTGGATGTCAACGCAGAGGCCATGAGCTCTCGCCGCTCGCTCAGGCCCCCACAATGGCGCCAGCCGGTGTGCCTTGATGTCTGCCTCCGCCCCCCGCACCGCGACGGCCTGGGGGTTTCTGACTCCGGCCCTGCTGCTGCTGAGTCTCTCGGTGCTGATCCCTGCCGCTCTCGCCCTGGTGATGAGCTTCAGTCAGAGCGGCCTGGATGTGGGTGAACCGCTCCGCTTCGTGGGTCTGGCCAACCTCCGCCGCCTGCTGGCCGACCCGATGTTCGCCCGCGTCAGCCTCACCACCTTGCTTTATCTGGTGGGGGTGGTGCCGCCGATCGTGCTCGGCGCCCTGGCGCTGGCCGTACTGGTGAACCGCCAGCTGCCCGGCATGCACTGGTACCGTGGCGCCTTCTACACCCCGGTGCTGGTCTCGATCGTGGTGGCGGCGATCGCCTTCCGCTGGCTCTATGCCGAGAACGGCCTGATCAACGGCTGGCTCACGGCCCTGCTCGGCGAGCGCTTCAGCCCGATCGGTTTTCTCACCTCGCCGCTGCTGGCCCTGCCCTCGGTGATGCTTGTCACCCTCTGGAAGGGGCTCGGGTACTACATGGTGATCTTCCTGGCCGGCCTGCAGGGGATCGCGCCCGAGCTCTATGAAGCCGCAGCACTGGATGGCAGCGAAGGCTGGCGCCGGCATCTCGACATCACCTTGCCCTTGCTGCGCCCCTATCTGACCCTGGTGGCTGTGATCTCGGCGATCGCCGCCACCAAGGTGTTTGAAGAGGTGTTCCTGATGACCCAGGGCGGCCCGGCGGACTCCACCCGCACGATCGTGTACTACGTGTACGACCAGGCCTTCGCCGAACTGGAGATCAGCTATGCGTGCACTGTGGGCTTGGCCCTGTTTCTGGCGGTGTTGCTGTTGAGCCTGGTGCGCTACGCCTTCGCCGGCGACAAGGGCATCAGCTGAACGATCAGGGTGAACCTGGCCCTTAAGGACCAGCTGCTTAGGCTGGGCACCATGACCACCCCCCTTTCAGCAGCCCCCGCTGGTTCGCGGCAGTCGATCGCTGTGGTGGGTGGAGGGCAGCTGGCCTGGATGCTGGCGGCAGCCGCCCGCGAGCTGGACCTGGCGGTGCTGGTGCAGACCCCCGCCGCAGACGATCCGGCCACCAGCCTGGCTGCAGCGGTGATTCAGGCCCCGCTCAAGGATGTGGAGGCCACCCGGCGCCTCGCCGCACAGTGCAGCGCCGTGACCTTCGAAAATGAGTGGATTGATCTGGAAGCCCTGGCACCTCTGGCGGACGCAGGTGTGTCGTTTCTGCCTCGCCTTGAATCACTTCGGCCACTGCTGAACAAGCACGACCAGCGCCAGCTGCTTCAGCGGCTTGGGCTGCCCTCCCCGGCCTGGCGACTGCTGTCCGACCTGCTGCCTCAGCGCCTGGGTGTTGTCACTGACGCCGCCACTGACAAGGCCGCAACCGTCGCAACTGATCTCGCCACTGACACCATCAGCCCCATGCAGGCCGATCCCGAGCGCGTCGCCAGGCTCGCTCCGGTGCCGTTGCTGCCCCCAGGCTGGCGCTTCCCCCTGATGGCCAAGGCAGCCAGCGGCGGTTACGACGGCCGCGGCACCCGGGTGCTGCGCGATGGCGCCGATTTGGAGACCTTGCTGGCGGCGGTGGATCCCCACGAGTGGATCGTGGAGCAGTTCGTGCAGTTTGAGCAGGAACTTTCCCAGCTGGCCTGCCGCGATGCCGATGGCAACGTTCTCTGCTACCCCTTGGTGCAGACCCATCAGCACCATCAGGTGTGCGACTGGGTACTGGCTCCGGCGGTTGCCTCCCATGCCATGCAGGCGTATGCCCGCAACATCGCCGTCTCGCTGCTCACAGCGATTGATTACGTGGGGGTGCTGTCGATTGAGTTGTTCTTCGGTGCCGATGGGTTGCTGGTCAATGAGATCGCTCCCCGCACGCACAATTCCGGCCACGTCACGATTGAGGCCAGCTGCACCAGCCAGTTCAGTCAGCAAGCGAGGATCGTGGCCGGTCTGCCGATGGGGCCGGTCGAGCTGAAGGTCCCCGGTGCTCTGATGGTCAATCTGCTCGGTTTCGACGACAGCAGCGCCAGCGCGGCTGGTGATCTCCATCAGGAGCGTCGGGCTCAGCTGAGCGCCCTGCCCGGCGTCACTCTGCACTGGTATGGCAAGCGCCAATCCGCGCCGGGGCGCAAGCTCGGCCATCTCACGCTGGTGCTGGAGGCGAGCGATACCGAATCCCGGGAGGCGGAAGCCATGGCACGGCTGGCCGATGTGCGGGCGATCTGGCCCCTGCCCTGGCCAGAGCGCGCCGCTGCGAGCGCCAAGGCGTGACAGCGGCCCTCAAACCGTTCTATGGTCGTTCCGGACTGCCCTGTTGGTGACTGCCTTTTACAGTTTTCTGATCTGACTCCCTTTTCGACATGGGGGTCTGCAGCGGAAGCAACGTAAACCGGCCTTCGAGCTGGAAACGGCGCCCCGTCCTTGACCCCCTTCTGGTTCCACCAGGTCGAACACTGGGGCAAAACGGCCGGGTGGTCCACCCTTTTTTTCAAGTCGGCGCTGATTTTTTCACTACCTCGCAGCTTTGTGATCGTTGCTGACACGGCGTTCATGAGGCTTCATCGCTGGATTCAGCTTGCTGTACATGTAGGCCCACTGCTGCGATCTTGAAGCTTGCCTTGGTGAATCAAGGTCCATGCAGATAGGCAGGCTTTGTGTGGGTTTATGCCTTTTTAAGTCGCCCAGCTCGGTGTAATGCATGCGATCTGGTCAAGCGTAGTAGTCTGATGCAATGATGACGGAATGTTGCTGATCTGATTGCCGATTCACGGCGTATTTGCGACTTCAAGGTGTTTTGTCTGAAGTCCATGATGCGGCCTGTTGTCGGGCCGATGACTTGATGCAAGGCATGTCACTGAATCAAAGGCTTTCGGCCACTGATTCTCCGGCACAGTCTCCATTGCGGAATGGTTGTCTTGATTGCGGAATGGTTGTCTTGCTGGGTGTTTGCGTCTGCCGGTTTATTGCTCTGTCTCAATCGTCCGGTTCGCGGCGGGCGTGGGCGGCTCTCATCGAGTTGACTTGACGGTGTGCGCCGTCTGCTGCCCAGCCTTCCCGTATGGCCATGCCGGAATCCGTTCAGCCCAGCTCCCAGGAGCGCCAGACCCTGCCCGCCCCTCTGAGGCAGGCCCTTGTGTCGTTGGTGAGCCGGGCGCCCCATTGTCTGTTTCCGAAGGCCCGTCGCCTGTACTTCGACAAGTACCCGCTGGAAGGTCATCCGGATGCCCTCGAGGCTGCGGCCGGTGCCGCGCCGCTCCGCACCTTTGTGCTGCGGGAGAGCCTGATCGATGCCGATGAACACGCTGCTGCCCCCGCCCCCCTGGGTGAACAGCTGAACGAGTCCCTGTTCGATCGGGTGCGCCTGCAGGAGCTGGCCGTGGTGCACTGGCAGTCTGAAACGATCGATCTCGATCAAGTGCATGCCTACCTGCAGCAGGCCTGGCAGTTGGAGGGTGTCACGGTCACGGCGGAGCCTGACGCCTGGTTCCGGGAGGGCGGGGCCTGGGCCCGAGTCAGCCTGCCAGGAGCTGATCCAGTTCCTGCTCCAGCTGCTCCCGAGGCCAGCCTGTGATCACGAACACTTCCTGGGCACTGCCGCCACGGCGGGCGACCAGCTTGAAACCGCCGGTGATCGGCGCGGATACACGCAGCTTCAGGCCCTGACAGCGCCCGCGCACACGGCTGATCACCGCGGGGGTGACCGTGTCCACACCCGGCCTGGCGGCCAACTGTTTCAACAGGGGGATCAGTCCTTCTAGATAGGTGCTGTGGGTCACCACGAGCCTGCCCATCAGCCCTGCTCCAGTGGTGCCATCGTCAGCCCTTCCGCCGCCAGTTGCTGGTGATACAGCTCGGCCTGCTCCTGCGGGCCGCACCACACCACTGCCGAGCCCTCGCCATCGATGCGGTGGGCCAGAGTCCAGGCTTTGTCGGTATTCATGGCCGGGATGATGCGCACCAGGCACTCCACCACGTGCTGAAAGGTGTTCACGTCGTCGTCGAGCACGATCACCCGGCAGCTGGGGTAGGGCTGGCGCAAGCCCTCTCGCTCCCGCACGGCGACCGGTGCGGCGTTGGTTGACGCCGAGGGCGTGGAGAAGCCGACCACCACAGCTGCTGCTCAGGACCGGACGAGCCTAGGTAAAGTGCTGCCACTTCCATCCACCACAGCCATGCTGATCACCCTGGGTTGGGCCTCTCTCGCCGCCCTGTTCAGCTTTTCCATCGCCATGGTGGTGTGGGGTCGCCACGGCGACGGCAGCATCAACTTCTGATCACCCCTCACCCGCGCATCCCTTCCTGCCGGTTCCCTCGCTGCCTCTTCCCCTCCTGCCTACTTGCCTGCTGCCGCCACCTTCCTCGCGGTTCCGCTGACCGAAGGTTGTTCCAATGCCATTCACTCCGCAGCTTTACTGGGTTTGTTGAATCGTCTGATCGCGCTCGATGCGCTGGCGTTCTGGGCTGATCTGTCAGCGTCCAGACTGCTTGCCTCGGCGGCAGCGGTGCTTCTGGTGTTCGTCAGTGGTGGGGTGGTCTATCTGTCCACCGTCGAGTGGCGCGACCGTCGCCGTCGCGCCCGCCTGGAGAGCGGTGTCAAGGCGCAGCGCCGTTTGTGAGCTGCCCGCCGGCCCTTGATCCAGGTGTCTGGAGCCAGGCCGGCGCCCTGTTGGTCGAGCCTCCCGGGGTCGAGCTCGCCCAGTCGTTTCAGGGCTGGAGCGTCTCACGCCTGCTCGACGCTCTCGCTGCCTGCCGTCCTCCAGCGCAGCCGGCAGCCGGGCTTTGCCTGGCTCTGCTGGAGCGTCCGTGGAGTGCGGCAGACAGTGCACAGTTGCGTGATGCGGCCGACCGGCTGCGGCGCCGCTTGATCGGTGAGCCGGTCAGCTACGTGGTGAATCGCAATCTCAATGTGTCGAACCACTGCGTCAAGCACTGTTCCTTCTGCGCGTTCCGGCGCGATCCGCAGCAGAGCGGTGCCTACTGGCTGTCATTGGAGGAGCTGGAGCGGCGTGCGCTGGAGGCGCGCGACGCTGGGGCGACCGAGCTCTGCCTGCAGGGTGGTCTCAATCCGGCCGCACAGCTGCAGGGGCGTCAGCTGACCTATGCCGAGACCCTGTTGCGTCGGCTTCGGGCTGTGGCACCGGCTCTGCACCTGCATGCCTTCTCCCCGCAGGAGCTGTTGTTCTTCGCCGAACAGGATGGCCTGCCCCTGAAAACGGTGCTCGACCGCCTGCTTCAGGCAGGGCTGGGGTCGGTGCCCGGCACGGCCGCCGAGGTGCTCAGCGAGCGGGTGCGCCAGCGTCTCTGCCCGGAGAAGCTCAGTGCCCGGGCCTGGGTCGCAACCGTGCTCCAGGCCCATCGTGCCGGCCTCCCCAGCACCGCCACCCTGATGGCGGGGCACATCGAGCAGCCTGCCGACCTGGCCGCCCACCTGCTCACACTTGTGCGTATCCAGGCCGATGCCCGGCAGCGGGGGCTGAGGGGCTTCACCGAGTTCGTGCTGCTGCCGTTTGTGGCGGAAGCGGCCCCTGCTGCCCTGCGTGCCCGGGTGGGCCGGGATCAGCCCGATCTGGCCGCCATGCTTCGCCTCACTGCCCTGGCCCGGCTGATGCTCGGCGCCTGGATCCCTGCCCACCAGCCCAGCTGGGTGAAGCTCGGCCTCCACGGCGCTACCGAAGCGCTGCGCTGGGGCTGCAACGATCTGGGCGGCACCCTGATGGAGGAACACATCACCACCATGGCCGGTGCCCGAGGCGGCACCGCCCAGACGGCCCAAGCCCTGCGGGCGGCAGCTTGCAGGATTGGCCGGCCTGCCCGCCAGCGCACCACCCTCTACGCCACTGTTACTGGCGCTCCCATCGAACACGCTCCTGTCGCAGCCTTCAGCTGATGCAGTTCCCTCTTCGCTGCACCGCCCTTGCCACAGCCGCTCTGCTGCTGGCTCCCGCCCTGGCGCTCCGCCTGCTGCCGCGCCCGCGCGCCGAAGGGCTTGGGCGTCTTCTGCCCCACGCCGCCCTGCTGCAGAGCTTTCCCGCGGTGCCGCGCCGGCAGCCGCCCCAGCTGTGGCGGCAGCGGCTGCCGGCTCAGACGGCTGATCTGCTGTGGCAGCAGCAACGCCAGCTCTGGTGGCAGTTCTGGGGCCGCGATGGCGCCGGCGGTGCCTATCTGGTGTTGCCTCTCCCCAGACCCATTCAAGTCGGGGCCATGCCCGCTCCCCGTCACAGCCTCCGGGTCGACGGTCTGTTGGTTGTGGCCGCCGACCCTCTCTCCGAACGCCTGCTCAAGGATCAGCTTGCCGGTAAGCCGCGCCAGCAGCGCGGGCTGCAGCAGCGCTGCCTGACCCTGCTGCAGGAGCGTCAGGGGGCCTTCTGGAGTGGTGATGGCCTGGCGTCAATGACAGGAGCGCTGGCACCCCTGCTGCAGGCATTCCAGGAGGGCTGCATCGACCTGCAGCTCGCCGGCAGCGGTCTGCGCTTCGATGGCGAAGCCGGCGCCAGCAGCGGCCTGCTCTCCCCAGCCGCCGCTGCGATTGCCGACGACCGTCTGCCGCCGCCTCTGCCGCCGGATCGGTTGCTTGAGCTGAGCGGGTCGGCCCTGCAACCGCTGCTTCGCGGTCTGCTCAGCCGCGAACTGATCCGCCAGCCGCTCGCCAGTGCCTACGGCCTCAGTGACGCTGATCTGCTGCTTCTCCAGAACAGCCCCTTTCTGCTCAGGCTGCGTCCCGTCGCCAGCGGCCCCTTCCAGTCGGGCCTGGAGTTGGTGCTCGCCCCCCGCGGTAACCGTCAGTCATGGATCCGCATGCTCAATGGCATCGCCGAGCGCCTGATCGAGCAGGGCCATGAGGCCAGTTCCGGTGCGGTGGTGACCTGGCGCGATTCCTCCGGCCGGGCGGTGGGGGGCTGGCGCTGGTTGTCTCAGAAGGGCGAGGAGCCGCTGCTGCAGCTGTTCCTCGGCCCCGAGCCGGCGCCGTTCCGTTCCAGCCTGAAAAACCGTGCCGCCTGGGCCAGCCTGCCGGTGCTGCGCCTTCAGGCCCGACCCGAGGCCCTGGCAGCCCTCTCGCTGCTTCCTGATTCGCTGCCGCTGCCGGTGCAACAGGCCCGGCAACTGCTGCTGTTGGCGGAGCGGCCGGCGCAACCCGCCGATGGAGCCGTCACAGCACTGCTCGGACGCCTGGAGCTGCCAGCTCAGCCCCGGCCCCAGGCCACTCCGCTCACCCGTCCTGAGAGGGCTTCCCTTCAGCTCCAGGATCCTCAGGGCCAGCAAGGTCAGGGGAAGCAGGGGTCCCGTCAGCCCCTGCCGGCTGCGCCGTGAGGGACTCCTGCAGGCGCTCCCGTTTGCGCCGCTCCGCCGCCACGCTCTCCTCGATCAACTCCACGGCCTGGGCGAGTTTCTCGAGGTTGGTTGCGTAAAGGTTCAGATCCTTGTCCAAGCGGTCGCGCAGCAGGCCCATTGCTTCTCCCAGTTCATGGGCGAAGCTGCGCAGGTTGGTCGCATCCAGGCTGTCGGCACCCTGGGCCTGTTCCAGCAGGCTGAGCAGGCCCACTGCCACCAGGCGCGAATAATGAAAGTCTGGGCGGCGGATGTTGGCCAGGGCACTTGCCACCGGCTCCGGTGCGTCTCGGCCTTCTGTGGCGATCCACTCCTTCACCTCCTCCACGCTGTGGTGGCCGATGGCGGCGACGGCTGCGTCCCGCTGAGCCCGCAGGCTTGCTGCATCGAAGCCAGTGGCGGTGCAGAGGGCTGCGAACAGAGGGTCGCGCTGCTGGTCGGGTCGGTAGCCGCGGGCAAAGCTCTCGAACACCTGAATCAGGCCACAGGCAAACAGGGAATCGCTCTGAAAGCCGCGCTGTCGGCTGAGCAGGTGGAGTTCCACCAGGAGCTCATCCACCATCCGCCGGTAGAGCGGCGCGATCACGTGGGGGAAGGCGCTGTGAAAAGCGCGCTTGCTGTCTGAAACGGTGAGAGCTCCGCTCACGCTGCTGCATCCGGAATGGGGCGACCCTAGCGGCCAGCGCTCAGTAGGATCGATCTCAGCGACCCCGACCCTCCCGTGACCACCATCCCGATCGTGATTGAGGAGTCGGGACGGGGCGAACGCGCCTTTGACATCTATTCACGGCTGCTGCGCGAGCGGATCGTGTTCCTCGGTGAACCGGTTACGTCTGAGTCTGCAAACCGGATCGTTGCCCAACTGCTGTTTCTTGAGGCAGAAGATCCTGAGAAGGATATTTACCTCTACATCAACTCGCCCGGCGGCTCCGTCTATGACGGCCTCGGAATCTTTGACACCATGCAGCACATCAAACCGGATGTGCAGACGGTCTGTCTGGGTCTGGCCGCTTCAATGGGCGCGTTCCTGCTCTGTGCTGGCACAAAAGGCAAGCGCAGCAGCCTTACCCACTCGCGCATCATGATCCACCAGCCCCTCGGCGGTGCGCGGGGGCAGGCGAGCGATATTCGGATTCAGGCCGACGAGATTCTCTATCTGAAGAAGAAGCTGAACCAGGAACTTGCAGAGCGCACCGGTCAACCACTGACGCGGATTGAGGAGGACACTGATCGCGATTTCTTCATGTCCCCAGTGGAAGCTGTTGAGTACGGATTGATCGATAAAGTGATTGATCGGCGGCCGGTGCGGCCGGTCTGATTGACTCGGCCATTCCTGTTGGATCACAGATGGCTTGATGGGTCGTCAGCCAGGGCGAGGACGCCCTCCCAGTGAACGTCCCAGCAAGATCTGCCCAGTGTGCGGCCGCAGTTTTCTGTGGCGCCGCCTCTGGGCCGACTGCTGGGACTCTGTGATTTATTGCTCAACCCGCTGCAGGAACAGTAAAAATCGGAATCGTCCCGGAGGATGAGCTAACCGTTGCAGGCCGGGGGGACAAGCAGTCCCCCGGGTCTGTCGCTCAGCTTGTCGCTCAGCTAGCGGGGATTTGCTCCAGATCGGCATTCACAGGTAATTCAGCTTCTCCCAAATCCTCACCAAGCAGGGGGGAAAAACGCTCCTTCTCTGGAATTGAGGTGAATTCACTCACGATGGCGCGGAACTCTTCGCCATCAAGGGTTTCCTTCTCGATCAGCAGTTCCACTACCCGATCCATCACGTCGCGATGGTTGGCAACGAGCTTCACGGTATCGATATAACAGCTCTGGACAATCTGACGCACGGCATCGTCGATGCGGCTGGCCATGCGATCCGATGCATCGCTGCGGGTCATCAGGTCGCGGCCCAGAAAAACCTCCTGATTGCCGGCCTCCAGCGAGAACTGACCAAGATCACTCATGCCGAAACGGGTCACCATCTGGCGGGCGATCGAGGCCACCTGCTGGATATCGCCGCCGGCGCCTGTGGTGACTTCCTCATGGCCGAACACCACGTCTTCCGCTGCCCGGCCCCCCAGTGCCCCCATGATCCTGGCGCGCAATTGGGCTTTGCTGACCAGCATCTGCTCCTCATCGGGCGAGAACCAGGTGAGGCCCTGGGCCTGACCGCGCGGAATCAGGGTGACTTTCTGAACAGGATCATGAGCTTTGATCAGAGTGCCCACCAGGGCATGGCCCACCTCGTGGTAAGCGATCAGGCGCTTGCTGCGGCCGTCGGTGAGGGGTTTGCCCTCCATGCCGGCGATCACGCGGTCGACGGCATCATCGATCTCGGCCAGGCTGGTGGCTTCCTTGCGGCGACGGGCGGTGAGAATTGCGGCCTCGTTGAGCAGATTGGCCAGATCGGCGCCAGAGAATCCTGGTGTGCGGCGGGCGATCGCGTCAAGGCTCACATCCTCGGCCAGCTTCTTGTTGCGGCTGTGCACTTTCAGGATCGACAGCCGGCCCTTGATGTCGGGCACGTCGACCTGCACCTGGCGATCGAATCGACCTGGGCGAAGCAGGGCGGAATCCAGCACATCGGCACGGTTTGTGGCGGCAATGATGATGATGCCGCTGTTGCCTTCAAAACCGTCCATCTCGGTGAGCAGCTGGTTGAGGGTCTGCTCGCGTTCGTCATTGCCGCCGCCGACGCCAGCCCCGCGCTGACGGCCAACGGCGTCAATCTCATCGATGAAGATCAGACAGGGGCTGTTCTCCTTGGCGCGCTTGAACAGATCGCGCACGCGGCTGGCGCCGACGCCCACGAACATCTCCACGAATTCGGAGCCGGAAAGGGAGAAAAAGGGGACTCCGGCCTCGCCGGCGATCGCCTTGGCAAGCAGGGTCTTTCCGGTGCCGGGGGGGCCCACCAGAAGCACACCCTTGGGGATCTTGGCGCCCACGGATGTGAAACGCTCGGGGGTCTTCAGAAAAGTCACCACCTCCTGGAGGTCCTGCTTGGCTTCTTCCACGCCGGCCACATCGTCAAACTTGACGCCGGTTTCGGCCTCCATGGCGAAGCGAGCCTTGGTCTTCCCGAACTGCATGGCCTGGCCTGGTCCACCGGGCATGCCATTGCCCCGGCGAGCCAGGAACACCAGTGAGCCGATCAGCAGCAGGGGAAAGAGAAGATTGCCAAGAATGCCGAGAGCTGGTGGCGTTTGCCGTGGTGGGTGAATATCAAAACTGATGCCCTGCTGCTTGAGGCTGTTGACCAGCTCCGGGGCCACCCCCGGGAGGTCCACTCGCAGTCGCTGAACTCGATTATCGAGATCGGGATCAACCACTTCAATCACGGCGTTGCGTCCGCCGTCGAAAATGTCGACCGCAGTGACCCGGCCGGCTTCTACGTAATCAAGAAAGCGGCCGTAACTCATACGGGCCACGGCCGTATTGCGTGGGGCGGCAGTGGGACCATTCGCCGCGAGGTTGCCGCTGCGCCATACCTGAATTCCAAGAAAACCAACCACGGCCACAGGCAGAAGCCAAAGGGCGAGGACGCGCCAGCGCTGATTCATAGCCGAGACACATTCTTACCAAGTGTAACGGTGCGGCGCCCTTGCCGGGATTGCCATTCAGCCGGCAGCAGCCCAGGATTCGAGCCTGTCATCTGCAGTTGCCAGCGGCAGCCCCTCCAGCAGGCCAGCGCTGCCCGGCGCTTCGAGCACCAGCGTCTGCACATCGATCTTTTCCAGCAGTTCCGGCCCTCCCAGCCCGTGGGTCCAGATCTGCAGCTCCGCCTCAGCAGGGCACTCGAAGCTGAGCAGCTCAAACGGAAAGACCACCCTCTCCAGGAAGAACGCGTCAGCTCCTACGCAACGGGTAATCACCATGCGATCGCTGCTGTTGCGATACGCGCAGGCCACCAAGGTCAAGGTATCTGAACTGCGGTTGGCACACCACTAAGCCATTGATGACGACCGAGTGTTGGTGGCGGAGGCGACCGTTTCCACACTTGATCTGAGGCCTTAAGGATTTCTTTGGACTCGTGGTCGATCAGAGGCTGCGAAGGGCGACGATCGGATCGAGTTGGGCGGCGCGGCGGGCGGGCACCACGCCGAAGAACAGACCAATCGATCCCGACAGAAGCACTGTGACCAGCACAGTGCCGGCGCCGATCGCGGCCGGAAGAGGCGTCACCATCCCCACCACGGCCACGGTGCCCACGCCCACCGCCGTGCCGATCGCCCCGCCCAGGCTTGCCAGCACCAGCGATTCGACCAGGAACTGCAGCAGCACATCGTCGCTGCGGGCCCCAAGCGCTTTGCGCAGGCCGATCTCGGCGGTGCGCTCACTCACTGAAACCAGCATGATGTTCATGATGCCGATGCCGCCCACCAGCAGCGACACGCCGCCGATGGCCGCCAGCATCAGGGTGAGACCACCGGTGATCGTGCTCACGATTGTGAGGGCATCCTTCTGGGAGCGCACGGCGAAGTCGTCCTCCCGCAGGATGCGGTGGCGTTGACGCAACAGGTTGGTGATCTGGAAGGCTGCGGCGCCGGTGCTGTCCGCGTCGCGGGCCTCCACGCTGATGAAGTTGAGACTGACGCCGTAGGTGGGATCCCGGCCGGAGAGTTTGCTCACCATCGTGGTGAGCGGCACGAAGGCGTTTTCGTCCTGGTTCTGTCCGAAGACAGCACCCTTCGGTTCCAGCACGCCGATCACCTCGAAGGCCTGGTTGCGGATCCGCAGCGTGCGCCCGACCGCCTCCAGCCCCGGAAACATCTTGCTAGCCAGATCAGGACCGATCACCGTCACGCTGCTGACGCTCTCGAGATCACTGCGGCTGAAAAACCGCCCCTCGCGCACATCGAACTGGCGCACCGACAGAAACTCCGGAGTGACGCCGTTCACTGAGGCGCTGCTGCTCTGGCCTCCTGCCTGCACCACCTCGCTGAGCGTGATCTGGGGAGCAACCCGGCGCACGGTCGGCACCTGCTCGGCGATCGCCTGGGCGTCCTCCAGCACCAGGGTCTTGGGGAAGTCGATACCCTGGCGACGGGTGTCATTGTTGCCCGGCACCACGAACAGCACGTTTGCTCCCAGGTTGCTGAGCTGACCTTCGGCGAGGTTCTGTGCCCCGCGCCCCACCCCCACCAGGGTGATCACCGACGCGTTGCCGATCACAATGCCGAGCATGGTGAGGAGGCTGCGCAGGCGGTTGGCTCTGAGGGTCGAGAGCGCCATGCCCACGGTTTCCCGCAGGGCGAGTTTGGCTGCCATGGTGCCGTTGCTGCTGGGAGCCTTAGAGGATGGCCTGGCTGCTGTCGGGATTGTGGCTGCGAGCGCCCCGATGCACTTCACCGCGATGCAGATCGAGGGTCACGATCTCGCCCTGGCGCAGGCTGCCAATGGCGTTGGCAACGCCCACGATCGTGGGGATACCGGTGCGCTGAGCGATCAAGGCGGCATGGCTTTCGGCACCGCCGGCCTCAGCGATCACCCCCTTGGCCTTGCGGAACGCCTCCACGTAGTCGGCGGTGGTTTCACGCACCACCAGAATTTCGCCGGACTGAATGGCGGCGGCGCCTTCCGGTGTGTCGACCAGGCGCACCCGGCCGCTCACCGACCCGGTGCCGAATCCCTGCCCCCGCGACAGGACCGCTGAAACGATCCCCACCTTGATGAAGTCTGTGGAGCCACTCACCCCCGCCAGGGTGCCGGCGGTCTGCACCACCAGGTTGCCGTCGTGCAGGAAGCCCAGCTCCCGAGCCAGGGCCATGGCCATGCTGAAGGTGCCGGTGCTGGAGTTCTGCTCGGGTACCAACAGCGGATTCACCCCCCAGCAGAGCTGCAACTGACGGGCTACCCGCTGCTCGCTGGTGATCGCCAGGATCGGGGTGCTGGGCCGAAACTTGCTGACATTGCGGGCTGTGGCCCCACCCTTGGTGAGCGTCAGGATTGCCGCGGCATTGAGATTGCGGGCGATCGCACTGACCGCCTGACAGATCGCGTTGGGGATCGTGGAGGCCATGCGGCTGTCGATCACCCGCTGGGGGTAGTCGCGTTCGATCCGCCGGGCGATTGTGGCCATCGTGGCGACGGCCTCCACCGGAAAGTCACCAACCGCGCTCTCGTTGGAGAGCATCACCGCATCGGTGCCATCAAGGATGGCGTTGGCCACGTCGCTCACCTCGGCGCGGGTGGGACGGGGGCAGCTCACCATCGAATCGAGCATCTGGGTGGCGGTGATCACCGGGATGCCGAGGCTGTTGGCCTTGCGGATCAGTTCCTTCTGCAGCAGCGGCACTTCCTCCGCCGGCATCTCCACACCCAGGTCACCCCGGGCCACCATCACGCCGTCGCAGAGCAGCAGGATGTCGTCGATCTGATCGATTGCTTCAAACTTCTCGATCTTGGCCACCACCGGAGTACTGGCTCCGTGGCTGGCGATCAGATCCTTGATCTCGCGCAGATCCGAGGGGTTGCGTACAAAACTGAGCGCCACCCAGTCGACCCCCTGCTGCAGGCCGAAGGCCAGGTCGGTCCGGTCCTTGTCGGTGAGGGCCCGGATCGAGAGCTGCACGTCTGGAAAGTTCACCCCTTTGTTGTTGGAGAGCACGCCGCCGACCGTGACCGTGCAGCGGAGGGTCTGGCTTGGGCCATCGACGCTGTCAACCACCATCTCCACCCTGCCGTCGTCGAGCAGGATGCGGCTGCCGGGCACCACTTCGTCGGCGAGCCTGCCATAGGTGACCGTGGCGATGCTGCGGTCGCAGGTCACATCGCGGGAGGTGAGCGTGAAGGGATCTCCCTTGGCCAGGGTGATCGGCCCCTCCAGGAACCGCCCGAGCCGGATTTTCGGGCCCTGCAGATCCTGGAGGATGCCGATGTGTACTCCCAGCTCCTGGGAGACCTGGCGGATGGTGGCGATCCGGACGGCGTGTTCGCTGTGGTCGCCGTGGGAAAAATTCAGACGGAAGGTGGTGGCACCGGCGGCGATCAGCTCCCGCAGCCGTTCGGGGGATTCGGTGGCAGGCCCGATCGTGGCGACGATCTTGGTGCGACGCATGAGATCGGGCTGGGGCATCGCCGTGCCATCTGCAGCGACGAAACTACCATCGGCCCCGTTTCGGCGTTGACCGGTATGGACCTGCGCACGTATCAGGCGCACTCCCGCGAGACAGCCCGCTATCCCGATGCGGGCGCCAATCCCATCTATCCCACCCTGGGCCTGTGTGGCGAGGCCGGTGAGGTGGCAGACAAGGTCAAGAAGGTGCTTCGTGACGGTGGCGGGGTGTTCAGCCCCGAGCAGGTGGCGGCGCTGCGGCTCGAACTGGGGGATGTGCTCTGGTACGTCGCCCAGCTGGCCACGGAACTGGGTCTCGATCTGGAGGATGTGGCGGCCGCAAACCTGGAGAAGCTCGCCAGCCGCGCCGCTCGTAACGTGATCGGAGGTAGCGGAGATCTGCGGTGATATCCCCGGTCGAGCAAGGCCTTGCCGTGATGCCGGCAGCCTGGTCGCAGGCGGTCTCGCGGTTGCTGGTACGGGCCCTGCCGCTGGCGGCCATCGTGCTGGCGTTGTTGCTGGGCGTGCAGCCCGTTCTGGCCGCTGAGTTGCGGGTCTCGGAGGTGAGCCTGCAGCCCTGCCCCACTGGCGACGGGGCTGTACAACCGGAGGGCCGCGGCCCCGGCGGTGCCCAGTGCTACGCGCTGCGGGGGGTGGTGGAGAACAGCGGCCGCCGCATCGTTGCCGACACCGATGTCTATGCCCGCATCCTCGATGCCAGTGGCGAACCGGTGCTGCCCAACCGCACCCGGGTGGGCTCCATCGGCGATGTGCCGCCGGGCCGTTCCAACTTCGCCCTGCGACTGGCGGTGCCCGCTGGCACACCTGGCCCGATCGGATTCAGCAGCGTCAAGGCGCGGGGGTTCAGTACGCCGGTGCGCAGCCGGGCTGGTGAGGACGATGAGCTCCTCCCCCTTGAGCAGGCCCTCGCAGCCGCCCCAGGCAGCGCAGCTGATTGAGCGATGCCGCTCTGGCTGGAGGAAGGTGCGGCGATCACCTGCGATCACCTGCGATCAGTGGCAATCAATCGATCAGCCTCATCAGCTGCGCGCCGCGGCAGGCAGTTCAGAAGGAGGCGTAAAACAGACCGCGGCTCTGCTCCAGCAGGGTCTGCACGAGTTGGAGTGCCAGAAAGGCCAGGATCGCGGAGAGATCCAGCCCGCCGATCGGAGGAATCAGGCCCCGAAAGGCGTTGAGATAGGGATCAGTGATCGAACTGACCGTGGCCAGCACCGGGTTGCCCCAGTCGAGATTTGGGAACCAGCTCAGCAGCACGCGCACCAGCAAGAGCAGGGTGTAGATCGACAGCGTCTGAATCAGAACGCCGATCACCTGGCCGAGAATGGGCACGTGTGGAGTGGCAACACTTGATCAGTCTATTTACTGGCGCTACAGAGGTAAGGCCTGTTGGGCGGGGCCTGAATCGTCTTGCCGGTCTGAAGGGTCATCGCGGCGCACGGCGAAGGTGCGGTGAAATTTTTCGCTCAGGCTCAGCCAGTAGGAGCGCCCCTCGCTCTGCCGTTTGCGCTCGATGAAGTCCTGGGCCAGCAGTTCCTTGATGTGGTCGTAGGCGCCGGAGCCGCGCAGCTCCACCAGGTCCGACTGCAGGATCCTTTTTTTCAGGGCGATCGTGGCCAGGGTCCGCAGCGCCGCGGTGGAGAGATCCACCGGCAGCAGGCTCTGCACCAGATCGGCCAGGCTCTCCCGCAGCTGCAGGGCGTAGGTGCGGCCGTCTTGCCGGATCTCCAGGGCTGTGTCGCGATGGGCGTAATCCGCCATCAGGGTGATCAGTCCCAGCTCGGCCTCATCCCGGTCCACCGCAGCAATGGCGGCCAGTTCGCCAAGGCTGAGCGGACGCCCCTTCAGGTACAGGATCGCCTCAAGTCTCGCCGGCAGGGAGAGGGCGGCGGGCGGCTCGGGCAGGACGTCCGTGACGGAATCCGATTTAGGGGTGTTGGTCATCGCCGATACCCCATCGCTAGCGGGAAACGTACCGCATCTCCGCAGGGGCGTCAGGCGGGCTGCGCCAGGGTCGGGCTCTCCACCGCGCCGAGGAAGAGCTGATAGGCGGGGTTGGCACTCTCATCCACGGCTCGGTAGTCCAACCCGTGCAGGAAGGTCTGCCAGTCCTCCAGCTCCTGCTCCGGTACCTGCACACCCACCACGATCCGACCCACATCGGCTCCGTGGTTGCGGTAGTGGAACACGCTGATGTTCCAGCTGGGATGCAGGCTGCTCAGGAAGCGCATCAGCGCCCCTGGCCGCTCAGGAAACTCGAAGCGGTACAGCAGCTCCCGCACACCCGGCGCGATGGCGGCCGCCGGTAGGCGGCCGCCCACCATGTGGCGCAGGTGCAATTTGGAGAACTCGTCGTTGGAGAGATCAAGGCAGTTGAAGCCGGCGGCGCGCACATCGCTGATCAGATCCTGCTCATCGCTGCTGCCACTGGTCTGCACCCCCACAAAGATGTGGGCCCGATTCGGATCGGCAAGCCGGTAACTGAATTCGCTGAGGTTGCGGGTGCCCAGCAGGGTGCAGAAGCGGCGCAGGCTGCCAGGTTCCTCGGGAATCTCCACCGCCAGCATCGCCTCGCGGTCTTCACCGATCTCGGTGCGTTCGGCCACGAACCGCAACCGATCGAAATTCATGTTGGCCCCGCAGGCCACGGCCACCAGGGTCTGCCCCTTCAGCCCCCGGGCCGCGACATCCGCCTTCATGCCTGCCACCGCTAAGGCACCTGCCGGTTCCAGGATCGAGCGGGTGTCCTCGAACACATCCTTGATCGCTGCACAGATGGCGTCGGTGGTCACCGTGACCATCCGATCCACCGTGCGCTGGGCCAGGGCAAAGGTGTGCACACCCACCTGTCGCACCGCCACGCCGTCGGCGAACAGGCCCACCTGCTCCAGCCGCACCCGCTCGCCGCGGGCCAGCGAGCGGGTCATCGCGTCGGCATCCGCTGGCTCCACGCCGATGATCGCCACCTCGGGCCACACGCTCTTCACGAACGCCGCTACACCGGCGATCAGCCCACCACCGCCCACCGCCACGTAGATCGCGTCTGGTGGATTGGAGCACTGGCGCAGGATCTCCATGCCGATCGTGCCTTGACCGGCGATCACTTCGGGGTCGTCGAAGGGATGGATGAAAGTCAGCCCCCGCTCCTCCGCCAGTCGCAGCGCTTCGGTGCAGGCGGCGTCGTAGCTGTCGCCATGCAGGATCACCTCCGCACCCCGTGCCGCCACGGCCCTCACCTTCATCTCCGGGGTGGTGACCGGCATCACGATCACGGCGCGGCAGGCCAGTTTCTGGGCCCCCAGCGCCACGCCCTGGGCATGGTTGCCGGCGCTGGCCGCGATCACGCCTCGATCCAGTTCGGCCCGCTGCAGCCCAGCCATCTTGTTGTAGGCGCCGCGCAGCTTGAAGCTGAACACCGGTTGCAGATCCTCCCGTTTGAGCAGCACCCGGTTGCCGAGCCGTGCGGAGAGTGCCGGGGCCGGATCCAGTGGTGATTCGATCGCAACGTCGTAGACGCGGGCCCGCAGGATGCGCTGCAGATAGCCATCGCCGCAGGCCTCCGTGGGACCGCCGCCATGGCTGGAGTCACCATCGGGGCCTGGTGCCGATCGGCCGGGTGGGGCTGGCAGGAACTCGCTCATGCCCACCAGTGTCGCAACCGCCACCGGGCCCAGGCCGGCACCGCCTAGATTGCACTTCGATTCAGGGGCCGTGATGCACCTCAGTGAGCTGACGCATCCGAATCAGCTGCACGGTCTCACCCTCCAGGAGCTCGAGGGCATCGCCCGCCAGGTGCGTGAACGCCATCTGGAGGTGGTGAGCACCTCCGGCGGCCATCTCGGTCCTGGCCTCGGGGTCGTGGAGCTCACCATCGCTCTGTACCAGACCCTTGATCTCGACCACGACCGGATTGTGTGGGATGTGGGTCACCAGGCCTATCCCCACAAGTTGATCACCAACCGCTACAGCACCTTCCACACCCTCCGCCAGCAGGGGGGTGTTGCGGGTTATCTCAAGCGCAGCGAGAGCCGTTTCGACCACTTCGGCGCCGGCCACGCCAGCACATCGATCTCTGCGGCCCTGGGCATGGCTCTGGCCCGCGACCGGCGCGGTGAAACCTTCAAGTGCGTTGCTGTGATTGGCGATGGTGCCCTCACCGGTGGCATGGCTCTGGAGGCGATCAACCACGCCGGTCATTTGCCGCGCACCCGGCTGCTGGTGGTGCTGAACGACAACGACATGTCGATCAGCCCGCCGGTCGGCGCGCTGAGCACCCACCTCAATCGCATGCGGCACAGCAAGCCGCTGCAGTTCCTCCAAGACAACGCCGAGGAAGCGATCAGGCACCTGCCCTTTCTGCACGGTGAGCTGCCCACCGAGCTGAAAAATCTCAAGGAGAGCATGAAGCGCCTTGCGGTGCCCAAGCTGGGGGCCGTGTTCGAGGAGCTGGGTTTCACCTATATGGGCCCGGTCGACGGTCACGACATCGCCGGCATGATCCGGGTGTTCGAGCAGGCCCACGATCACGAGGGGCCGGTGCTCGTGCATGTGGCCACCACCAAAGGCAAGGGGTATCCCTATGCCGAAGCCGATCAGGTCGGTTACCACGCCCAGAGTGCATTTGATCTGGCCACCGGCAAGGCCTATCCCTCCAGCAAGCCCAAACCACCCAGTTACAGCAAGGTGTTCGGCCAGACCCTGGTCAAACTCTGTGAACAGGATCCGCGGGTGGTGGGCATCACCGCCGCCATGGCCACCGGCACCGGCCTGGATCTGCTGGAGAAAGCCCTTCCCGATCAATACTTTGATGTGGGGATCGCCGAACAGCACGCTGTGACGATGGCCGCCGGCATGGCCTGCGAGGGGCTCCGGCCGGTGTGCGCGATTTACAGCACCTTTTTGCAGCGGGCCTACGACCAGCTGATCCACGACGTGGGCATCCAGAACCTGCCGGTGACCTTCGTGATGGACCGGGCCGGCATTGTGGGAGCGGATGGTCCCACTCACCAGGGGCAATACGACATCAGCTATCTGCGCTGCGTGCCCAACTTCACGGTGATGGCACCCAAGGATGAGGCAGAGCTGCAGCGCATGCTCGTCACCGCCATTCAGCACGACGGCCCTTGTGCCATGCGCATCCCACGTGGAGAAGGGGAGGGTGTCGCCCTCGCCGAGGAGGGTTTCGAGCCCCTGCAGATCGGTCGCGGCGAACTCCTCACCGATGGGGACGACCTGCTGATCGTGGCCTATGGCTCGATGGTCTATCCGGCCCTCGCCACGGCGGGCCTGCTTCAGGAGCAGGGCGTGCGCGCCGCCGTGATCAATGCCCGCTTCCTGCGGCCCCTTGATGAGGCTCTGATCGTGCCGCTCGTGCGACGGATCGGCCGGGTGGTGACGATCGAGGAAGGTTGTTTGGCGGGTGGTTTTGGCGCCGCCGTGGTGGAAACCCTCAACGATCACGATGTCTGCGTGCCCGTATTCCGGATCGGCATACCCGATGTGCTGGTCGATCACGCCAGCCCGGATCAGAGCAAGCAGGCCCTGGGGCTGACCCCGCCGCAGATGGTCAGCCGCATTCTTGAGCGGTTTCCAGCCCTCGGCAACGTGGGCTCATCCCCCAGCCAGAGACCCTCCCAGGTCATCGGCGTCTGAAACCAGCCACGCTATGGCGTCGAACAGAGTGCCCGTGTCAGGCGGAAGGCCGGTGGCAGTCAGCAGGCCTATTGAAGTGGCCGGGCCAGTGATCGCCACCTGCAGGTCGATGAACCGGCAATAAGGCCGGTCTCACGCTGGGGTGGGGCCAGGGATCATGCCAGTGCTCTTGCTGAGGTGAAGCCGAGTTCGGCACGGTGCAGCGACCTGCTGAGGCCGGTGGCTGCCCGGCTGATGGGTGCGCTGCTGGTGCTCACCCCTCAGGCAGCACCAGCTGATCACAGCGCTCTCACACGACCCCGCGGGAGGCGAGACCGAGAATGGTGCCCATGCCGAGGATGTGGCCCAGGCTCAGGGTGCCCAGCATGGCCCCGTGGCTGAGTCCACCAAACATGGCGGCGCTGGGCAGTTGCAGGCCGACATTCGGCTGTTTGATCGTGGCCTTGCCGATGGCGATGGCGACCACGTTGCAGATGATCATCACCAGGGCCACCTTCGGCGACCAGCTGATGCTTGCGGGGGCTACGGCCAGGATGGTGGAAAGCATGGAGCACAGGGCGACGACCCATTGTCCGTGGCAGGTCTGGCTCGGCTCAGCCGTCGTAAGGCTTGTTCACCTCGGCAGCCGACCGCTCCGGTGCCCCTGGTGCCGCAGGCGGTGCCCCTGCAGCCTGAGCGAAGCCCACCGCGACTAGAAGATTGGCCAGGGTGAGAAAGGCCTCGGCTCCGCCGTGCAGGCCATCCACATCAGCGAGCTGCTGGCCGGTGCTGCGCAGAGCAAGGATCGAGGCTCCGATCGTGACGGCAACAAACAGCAAGGTGAGCTGAAAGCCGCGCAGGGCAAGCTTCGGAAAGCTGGGAATGCGCCCTGCAAGCCAGAGGAAGGCCAGATAGGGGAGCAGCGAGAGCACGAAGAAGGGCGCCGGGTCAATCTGCCCCAGCCGTTCAAGCAGGGAACTGGCAGCGGGCGGTGTTGCTGTCATGGTTGGGCGAAGGGGGCGGCGGGGCTGGCAGGCGGGGGTGCAGCTTGTCGGCGCCAGAGCTGCAGGGTGGCCAGGGCGAGGGCGCCATTGCCAAGGGCGGTCAGCGCTGCCTGGAGCACCACCAGGCCCCGCAGGGCGCTGCTGTTGTCGTAGAGGTGCCAGGTGCAGGCGCACATGGCGCTCACCAGGGCCGGCAGCATGGCCAGGGCCAGCCAGTGCCAGGCGGATTCACCACTGCGTCGTGCCAGGCGCTGCACGGCCAGCATCGCCGCCATCCACTCCAGCACCGAGGTGATGTGAATCCACCAGGTGGGCAGGGAGAGCGCATGCATGACGTCATCACGGGCATGGCGGCACTGTATGGACAACATCAGGCTGGTCGGGCCGCTGGTCTCGATAGGGTGCGGGCATGGCGATCATCACGGCCCGCGGCCTGCGCAAAAGCTTTCGGGTGGCGGCCAAGCAGCCTGGTCTGGCTGGCACGGTGCGGCACCTCGTGCGACGCCGCTGGCAGGACCTCGAGGCGGTACAGGAGGTGAGCTTCAGCATCGAGCCCGGGGAGGTGGTGGGGTTTCTCGGTGGCAACGGTGCCGGCAAGACCACCACCCTGAAGCTGCTCAGCGGCCTGATCCACCCCAGTGCAGGCCAGCTGGAGGTGGCGGGCCACCGGCCCTGGAAGCGCGAGCGGCCCTTCCTGGAGGCGATCACTCTGGTGATGGGCCAGAAGCAGCAGCTGATCTGGGATCTGCCGCCGCTTGATTCCCTGCGGGTCAATGCCGCTGTGTATGGCATCGACGAGCTGGAGGCGCGCCGCCGCATCGCCGACCTGGCCGAGATGCTGGAGCTTGGCGAGGCGGAATTGACGCGGCCTGTGCGCAAGCTCTCGCTTGGCCAGCGGATGAAGGCGGAGCTGCTGGCGGCCCTGTTGCACCGGCCTCGGGTGCTCTTCCTGGATGAGCCCACCCTCGGCCTAGATGTCAATGCCCAGGCGCGGGTGCGCACCTTTTTGGCTGAGTACAACCGCCGCACCGGCGCCACCGTGCTGCTTACCAGTCATTACATGGCTGATATCACGGCCCTATGCCCACGGGTGCTGCTGATCCATCGGGGAAGGCTGTTCTACGACGGTGCCTTGGCAGCGCTGGGAGAACGACTAGCTCCCTGGCGGCAGGTGCGCTTGGAGCTGGCCGAGGCTCTGCCGGCTGCGCGCTTCGGTTGCTACGGCGAGATCGAGCAGCTCGACGGCGCGGCGGTGCGGTTGCTGATCCCCAAAGAGCGACTCACCACCACCCTCAATCGGCTGCTGGCGGAGCTGCCGGTGCTGGATCTGGAGGTGAATGATCCGCCAATCGAGGAGTTGATCGGTCGGCTGTTTGTGGAGGGCACAGTGGGCGCAGCTGCTGGCGGTCAGGACAGATTGAGTGGTCAACATTTGCCATGAGCAAGCGCAGGCCACGATTCAGGGATGCCATTCGGGGGCATTGGCAGCGCTATTGGGTGCTCTGGAGTGTGCAGCTCGCCTACATGGCGGAATACCGTGCTGAGATCGTGCTGTGGGCCCTCTCCGGTGTCTTGCCGTTCGTGATGCTGGCCCTGTGGCGTCAGGCAGCGGTGCCGGCAGCGGGGTTTGACGCTGCCGGTCTCGGGCGCTATTTCCTCAGCGCCTTTGTGGTGCGCCAGTTCAGTGTGGTGTGGGTGGTGTGGCAGTTCGAGGAAGATGCGCTCCAGGGCCGCCTGTCGCCCTATCTGCTTCAGCCGATGCATCCCTTTTGGCGGTACGTGGCGGCCCATCAGGCCGAGCAGGCGACACGGCTGCCCTTCGTGTTGTTGATCATCAGCGGCTTCTTTCTGCTGCAGCCCGCCAGCTTTGCCTGGCCCTCCCCGCCTCGGCTGGCACTTGGTGTGCTGGCCGTGGGCCTGGCCTTCACGCTCAATTTTCTGCTGCAGAGTCTGATCGCCTGCCTCTGTTTCTGGAGTGAACGGGCCAGTGCGCTTGAACGGCTCCTGATGATCCCCACCCTGTTTCTCTCCGGTCTGGTGGCTCCGTTGCAGCTCTTTCCGCCTGGCTTGCGCCAGCTGGCTCTGGCTACCCCATTTCCCTATTTGATCGGCTTTCCGGCCCAGTTGCTGGCTGGTGGTCCCTTGGGCCCTGATCAACCCTTTCAACTGCCGCTCAGCCTGTTGGTGATGCTGGGCTGGATTTTGCTGCTGCTGCCACCGCTGCACTGGCTCTGGCGCGCCGGCGTGCGCCGCTACAGCGCCATGGGGGCCTGAGCCGTGCCGGAACGCACAGCGCACTTCCTCAATCTGCGCCGGCATCTGCTCACGCTGCGCCGCTTCTGGGGGACGTCCCTGGCCTCTCAGCTGGAGTACCAGTTCAATGCGCTGGTAGAGCTGGTGGCGATGGTCGCCAACCTGGCCGGCAGTCTGCTGGTGCTCTGGCTGTTCTACCGCCAGGGGGTGGCGCTGGGCGGCTGGAGCTGGCATGCGGCCCAGGTCGTGCTCGGTGCCTACACCGCTCTGGCGGGCTTCACCAGCACCCTGTTGCAGCCCAACCTCAGTCGGATCGTCACCCAGGTGCAGGAGGGGGGACTTGATTTCGTGCTGCTCAAGCCGGTCGACAGTCAGTTCTGGCTGTCGCTGCGCACCTTCAGCCTCGCTGGGCTGCCGGAACTGGGAGTTGGTCTTGGGCTGATGCTCTGGGCCGCTCTGCAGGAGCGGCGGGACATCCCCCTACAGGTCCTGCTCGCCACTGCCGTGGTGCTGGGTGCGGCGGCGATGATTCTCTATGCCCTCTGGTTCGCCCTGGCGACCACCACCATCTGGTTCGTGAAGACCTGGAACGCCACCGAAGTGCTGCGGGCGGCCCTCAGTGCCGGCCGTTATCCCGTCAGCGCGTACCCGCCGGGCCTGCGGCTGGTGTTCACCCTGGTGCTGCCGGTCGCCTTCCTCACCACCGTGCCAGCGCAGGTGCTGCTGGGGCGTGGCAGCGGTTACTGGATCGGGGCCAGCCTGGCGATGGCGGCCCTGGCCTTCACCCTCTGCCGGGCCTTCTGGCAGTTCGCGCTTCGCTCGTACACCTCTGCCTCCAGCTGACGCCATGGCTTGTCCCCACTGCGGCAGTTGGTCGGTGAAAGCTGATCGCTCCCTGGGCGGGCGAATGGTGTGCGGGCGTTGCGGCCGCCCTCTCGGCATCGGCAGCCAGCCGCGGCAGCTGCGCCGCCTCACCCTTACCTCTGCGGGGCGGGTCTGGCGCTGGCTCACAATCCTGCTGCTGCTTTCGGCCCTGCTGGCCTGGCTGGCCGAGCCGCCTGCTCAAAGACCCTCGCCTTCGCCGGGCAACCCAGGCACAGGCCGCAGAGCGACCTTGCGGTGGTAGCAATGGGCTCCCGCTCCCTCGCCCGCTCCACCGTGCCAGCTGCCGTTCCATCGACGAGCCGCCCCTTGCTGGTGGGTTACTACGGCGAGCACAACCTTGGCGATGACGCCCTGCTGGAGGTGTTGCTGAGCCAGCTGCCGCCAGGCTGTGTTGCCACGGTCACGGCCCGGGATCAGCGGCAGGTGGCCGAGCGCTTCGCCGTCGCCTGTGTTGATCGCACCAGCCTGCGGGCCGTGCTGAAGGCCCTGGCTCCGGCCACGGCTCTGGTGCTGGGTGGCGGCAGTCTGCTGCAGGACAGCACCAGTTTCCGCAGCCTGCTTTATTACGCCGCGTTGATGTTCGCGGCGCGCCTCCAAGGCAAGCCTGTGTTGCTCTGGGCTCAGGGGCTGGGGCCGCTGCGCCGGCGTCGCAGCCGCCTGTTGGTGCGACTGCTGCTCGCCTGCAGCACCGCCTGCAGCTGGCGCGATCCCGGTTCCGGAGCGCTGGCCCACCGCCTTGGCTGGCGTGATCCGCAACGGCAGCCGGGCGAGAGCGCTGTCGGCACCGATCCTGTGTGGGCGATGCCGCCGCAGCCGTGGCAGGGGCGCGGCGGGCCGATTGTGCTCTGTTTTCGGCCCACCGCCCAGTTGCAGGGGGAGGCCTGGCGTCCGTGGCTGTCGGCACTGCAGCAGATGGCCCCCGAGCGCGAGCTGCTCTGGCTGCCTCTGCACGCCGGCCAGGATCAGGGTCTGCTGGAGCGGTTACGGCACCAGGGTCTGCTCCCTGAACCCCTGGCGCGGCGCAGTCGCGAGCTGCAGCCCGCTCACCCGGCTGAGCTGATCGAGGTGTGTGCCAGCAGTGGGCTGGTGCTGGCGATGCGTCTGCACGGCCTGATCCTGGCGGCCCTCGGCGGCGCCCCGGTGGTGGCGCTCAGCTACGACCCGAAGGTTCGGGCGGCTGCCGAGGCCCTCGGCTGCGATGTGCATGATCTAGCCGAGCCTGTCGATCCTGCCGTGCTCCTGGCACGGTGGCGGCTTTGCCTCGACACCCCAGCTTCTGCAGATCGGCTGCTGCAGCTGCGTGAAGGCACCGCTGTGCATCGCCGGCTGTTGCACCGCTGTCTCGGCAGGACTGCGTGAGCGTTCAGGCGTTGCCGCCCTGGAGCTGACGCAGCATGGTGAGCACCTCCTGGCTGTGCCCGGCCGGACGCACGCCCACCCAGCGAGCCCGCACGATTCCCTGAGGGTCGATCAGAAAGGTGTGGCGCTGGGAGTAAGGGGCGATCCAGGACCCGTAGCGCACGCTCACCTCGCCTGCGGGGTCGCTGAGCAGGGGGAAAGCCAGATCTTCGTTGCTGCAGAAGGAGGCATGGGACTCGGGGTCATCGGCACTGATGCCCACCACAGCGGCGCCTGCTTGGCGGAACTCTGCAAGATCCCTCTGGAACCCGCGCGCTTCGATGGTGCAGCCGCCTGTGAAGTCCTTCGGATAGAAATAGAGGATCAACCAGATGCCCCTGAAGTCGGCGAGGCCCAGGGTTTTCTGCCGCTTTGGAGGCACGAAACCCTCGAGCTCAAAATCGGGCGCTGGTTGATCGAGAGCCGGGAGGATCCCACCCAGGGCTTCGGCACGACCAGACGATCCCAAGAGGCCGATCAGACCCAGCAGAGAGGCGCTGATGGCTTGGCCTGTGAACGTGATGAAGCGACGACGATGCATGCCCCCTGATCCTGATGAGACATGTTGGAGGCGATCAAGCACCGGCCCTGCTGAAACGGATGGCCTTCAGATCCGGGCGAGGTTGATGCCCAGTTCGCGGGCATAGGCGCCCAGCCCTTTCTTCTGGATGGTCTTGAGGGCGCGTGTGGAGACCCGCAGCTTCACGAAACGGTTGCCTTCGGCCCACCAGAGGCGTCGCTCCTGCAGGTTCACCTGTTGAAGCTTCTTGGTGCGCACGTGAGAGTGAGACACGGCCATGCCGTTGTTCGCGCGCTTGCCGGTGAGCTGGCAGACCCGTGACATGACCTTCTACCTCTGGATGACGACTGGACGACTGTCGAGCAACATTGCTGCCCAAGTGGCCATGGTATCAAGTGGTCATGCCTGGTTGGTTCCACGCTGGAGCAGCAGCGTGGCGATCCGGATCAGGCGGGCACCGCTGCAGCCGAGCTTGGTGACGATGTTGCGTCGATGGGATTCGACGGTGCGAACGGAGAGGCCGAGGTCGGCGGCCATCACCTTGTTGCTGTCGCCGCGCCCGAGACACTCCAGGATCTGACGCTCCCGCTGGGTGAGCTCCGCAAGGGCCTCGAGCGGCAGCGCATCGTCGTCCGTGCCGATGGGTTCCGATCCGGTCAGGCTGGCGATCTCCTGCAGAAGATCCTCAAAGGCCCGGGCCTTGTCGATCACTGCCCGAATCGTGTCGCGCAGCTCTGGAGGCCTGAGAAAGGTACTGGCGTGACTGGAGAGCACGATCACCAGGGCGTTGGGATTGAGCACCTGCAGTGCACGCGCCACGTTCAGCCCTTCCGCATCAGGCAGAGCGATGTCGAGAATCAGCAGATCGGGTCTGTACGAGGCGCAGGCGGTGATGCCCTCGGCGGCCGTGCTGGCTGCAACCACCTCCCCGAGCTGGGTCTGGCTGCGCAGCATGGTGACCAGCAGTTCCTGAAACATCAGCTGGTCTTCCACAACCAGCGTGCGCATTCCCATGCCGGCGGTAGGCAGCCTGATCACTAGTACCGACTCTATGGCGGCAGGCTGACACTCACCCCCTCGTTCATCAGAGGCCTCGTTCCATCAGTTCGCCCATCAGATCGGCACTGCGCTGCTGGAAGCCGGCCAGCTGATCTGGCTCCAGCCCCCCCACGGCCAGGCGCGCTGTTTCATAGAGATGGCGGCTGAGCTTCTCGGCCAGCTGCTGGCTGGGTGACACGGTCGCCGCACCGGCGGTGCCGGTGATCACCGAGCCTGCCGCCAGTTTGAGGAGACCGTTCACCAGGCGATGACGGCGGTTCACCAGCAGCACGTGGTGATCGGGCAGGCCAGGCAGGCGCTGCTCCATCAGGGCGCCCATGTCGTTGAGACGGCGCATCTGCTCGGGCAGCAGGATCAGGGCGGCGGGAGTGCCCTCCCCTTTCAGGGATTGCACCTGGATCGTCACCTTGTCATCGGCGAGGGCAGCCTTGAACAGGTCCCGCAGTTTCTCGCCCCCATCCTTGCCGTCGGCATCGGCCAGTTCGCTCTCCTGCTCCCTGAGCGAATCATCCAGTTCGGCATCGACCCGCTGAAATTTCAGATCGTCGTGGCGATACTCCAGCCAGGGGATGAACTGGCTGTCGATGAACGTGTCAGCCAGCAGCACTTCGGCGCCCTGGCTCTTCCAAAGCGCCAAAGCCCCGGCCTGGCCGGCCTCATCGCTGCAGTAGAGAATGCGCTTGTCGTGTTCGGGGCTGAGGCGACTGCGGTAGCCGCTCAGGGTGGTGAATGCCTTGCCAGCACCAGCAGGAATCGGATCCAGACTCTGACCGTCATCCCCCTGATCGTGGGCGCCGCTGGGTTCTTCCGGCGTCTGTGCCGTCTGCGCCTGTCCTTGGGCCGTGGTGCTGAACAGCACGAGATCAGCCACCTGGTCGGCGAACTTCTCATCTTCCATCGCGCCGATCTTGATGAACGGGGCCAGGGAGTCCCAGATTTCGGCGTAGCGGCTCGGTTCGTCGCGGTGGAGCTGCTTGAGTCGGTCGGCCACCTTTTTGGCCACAAAGCCGCCGATCGAGCGCACGCGCCGATCGGTCTGCAGGGCGGAGCGGCTCACGTTCAGGGGGATGTCCGGCGAATCGATCACGCCCCGCAGGGGCAGCAGGTAGCGGGGCACGACCTCCTTGATCGAGTCGCTTACGAACACGTTGTTGCAGTAGAGCTTGATTTCGCCCTTCTCCCAGTCGGCCCGCCCGGTGGATTTAGGGAAGTAGAGGATGCCTTGCAGGTTGTACGGGTAGTCGGTGTTGAGGTGCACCCACAGCAGCGGGTCGCCCTGGAAGGGGTAGAGATAGCGGTAGAGCTCGATGTAGTCGTTGTCGCTCAGATCACGCGGGCTCTTGCGCCAGGCCGATTCCCTCTTGTTCACCGTTTCCCCCTCCAGCTGCACCGCCACAGGCAGAAAATCGCAGTAGGTGGTCACCAATGTGCGGATGCGGGCCGGTTCGATGTACTCCAGCTCCTCCTCCATCAGGTGCAGGATCACATCGGTGCCAGGTTCGCTCCGATCCGCTGCCTCCAGGCTGAAGTTGGGGGAGCCGTCGCAGCTCCAGCGCACCGCTTCACTTCCTTCGCGGGCGGAGAGCGTCACCAGCTCCACCTGCTTGGCCACCATGAAGCTGGAGTAGAAGCCCAGACCGAAGTGGCCGATGATCGCGTCGCTTTCGCTTTTGTACTTCTCGAGGAAATCCTCAGCGCTGGAGAAGGCCACCTGGTTGATGTAGCGCTTCACCTCCTCGGCGCTCATGCCGATGCCGTTGTCGGAGATGGTGAGGGTGTTCTGCTCGCGGTCGATGCGGATGTTGATCAGCCCCTCGGGCCCCTCGCTGCAGTCTCCGGCCATCGCCGCCATGCGCCGCTTGCTGATGGCATCCACTCCATTGCTCACGAGCTCCCGCAGGAACACCTCGTGACCGCTGTAGACGGCCTTCTTGATGATCGGGAAGATGTTCTCGGTGTGGATCTGGATCTGACCCTGTTCTGCCTGCAGCGCCACCGGTTTTTGAGGATGAGGTGTGCCCAGACTCTCCTGCCTGCGGTGCGATCGCCAAGGGGGTGGGGTGGGCAGGAAACCGACCAGTGCGGCCTGCATAGGATTCGGGCTCCTCACCACCTCCCGCGATGGCAGGTCAGTGGTCGAACTTTCTGCGCAACCTGGGCGAGTGGCACGGGGTCTTCAGCGCCTTCACCCCGGCGGGGGACCATCTCAGCGACACGCCGTCGATTCTCAGCCTCGAGAGCGGAGAAGCCGACCCATCCGGCCGCATCACGATGGTGCAGTTCCGCTTGCGGCGATTTGGCAGCTCTGATCGGCAGGGTGAGCCGATCAGCGACATCAGCCAGGAGTACCGGAGCCTGGGCCGCCAGGTGGTGTTCTTCGAATCAGGCACCTTCTGCAAGGGCACGCTGCAGCTGGCGCCGGCGACGGCGAGTGGTGCCGAATTCGGGTTTGTGGCTGGTGACCGTCGCCATCGCCTGGTGATGCTCCACGATGCAGAGGGCAGGCCCGATCGGCTGGTGCTGATCCGGGAGTTCCGGGTCGGAAGCGACGCACCGGAGCGCCCGCTCCTCCATGCCGATCAGTTGATGGGCTCCTGGCATGGGCTGTCGGCAACGGTGACCGCCGACTGGGCCGAGCCCGATGGCGCTGACGCCAAACTGGAGGTCACGCCTGCATGGCTGAACGAGCTGGTGCTGTTGCCCGATGGTGGCTATGCGCTGGTTCCCCAGCACGTCAGCCACCGCGAAGCCGTGGTGCTGGAAGCCGGCTGGTTGCTGGCCCCCGATCGGCTGGAGCGTCTGATCAGGCGCTACGACAGCAGTGGTGCCTGGCAGTCTTCAACTCATCAGTGCCTGGTTCGCCGTTGATGCCTGAGCCAGCCTGCAGCGACTGCACCTGCCCATGAACCCATGAAAAAGCGGCCGGATGAACCGACCGCCAGACCGTTCAGATTGGAGGACATCGAGGGCAACGATCGTCAGCCCCCGAGGTCCGAGATGATCAAGCCCAGCCCTTGCCGGCCATTTCCTCGACGTAAGCAGCCACGTCAGCGATATCACCTTCGCTGAGCTTGCCGCCGAAGGCGGGCATGGCGTTCTTGCCGTTGGTCACCTGGTAAGCGATGGCCGCTTCATGGCCACTGCTGTAGTTGGCCAGGTATGCCTCGAGGGCATCCTGCTTGAGGGTGCGCTCCGCATTCACCACATTGCCGCCGCCCATGTGGCAAGCAGCGCAGTTGGCAGAAAAGATCTGGCCGCCGTGAGCGGCATCAGCGGCGTAGCTGGGGGCGGCGCCCAGCACCAGGGCCAGGCAGAGAGCGATCAGAGAGAAGAGTCGGCGCATGGAAGGGCGCTTCGCAGCACAAGCAACCGCGCAAAGTTAGATCGGCAGGGGTGGCGCTGTGATCAGCGCTGCCCAGGTTCGCAACATTTGCCACAAATGGCGCCAGCGCCGGCTCCTCCTCAGGTGCGGTTCAACCCCTGCGTCTCAGGCCCGCCGCAGCGAAGACCGCGTCCAGCGTGGCGGCCTCGCTGATCAGGCCGAAGCGCTCCGGCGGGCTGACCGGGTCATGCACGAAGTGGCGCTGCTGGATCGAAAACCGGTCCCAGGGGGTGACCTCCAGCCGCAGCAGGCCGATCAGGGCTTCCACCAGCCAGGGGGTGATCGCCACGCCCAGCGGGGGCATCCAGCCGCCGCGCCAGCGCACCAGCTGTCGCACCGTGTGGTTCACGCTCACAACCGGCTGGCCCAGCACCAGCCTCCGCACCCGCCGCTGGCCGACCTCGGGGTTGGGTCCCTGGGGCTGGCCGAGCAGGTGAACGCACACCCTGGCGATGTCGACAGCATGGATGAAGTGGAAACTGGCATCCACCCGCAGCCATTTCGCCAGCCACAACCAGCGGCAGGCTTCCATCAGCCCGGCCGTGAGATAGCTGGTGGGGAAGGGGCCGCCCCCATCCACGCGGCCGCCGAACACGAGCGTGGGGAAGATCGCCACAATCCGCTCCGCCAGGGGGTGGTCCTCCAGCTGCTGCAGGCAGAGGGCCTTGGTCTGGATGTATTCGGTGCCCTCGCTGAGGGCTTCCGGCAGCAGTTGCAGCTGGCGATCGAGTACCGAGGCGGTGGAGAAATAGAGCAGCTGCTCAAGCCGCTCGGGGTTGAGCAGTTCCAGCAGCTGCTTCACAGCCACCACGTTGACCGCCATCGCCCGCTCCGGGTCACCCCAGGCGGTGGCGGTGTGCACCACCCGGGTGGCCGTGGCGATGGTTGCGGCATGGGGCTCGAGCTGGCGCAGATCTCCCACCAGCAGCGTGATGCGCGGGTGATCGGCCGGCACGGCCGTGAGTTTGTCGGGATCGCGCAGCAGCAGTAGCAGTTCGGCGTTGCTGTCGCGCAGAAGCTGCTGGGCGATGTGCTGGCCAACGCAGCCGCTGGCCCCGGTGATCAGGATCCGCTGCGGCCGGGCTGACGCCGGGCTGCTCACATCGATGCTCCCAGCCGCTCCATCACACTCTTGCCGGCCTCGAAGAAGGCGCGGCCGTTCTCCTCGGGGGTGCCAGGCAGGATGCCATGGCCGAGATTCAGGATGTGCCGGCGGCCGCGGGCCTTGCGCACCGTGTCGTCGATGCGGGCCTGGATCGCTGCGGGGGTGCCGAACAGCAGGCCGGGGTCCACATTGCCTTGCACGCCCACGTGCTCCGGCAGGCGTGCCAGGCCTTCGGCCATGTCCACGGTCCAGTCGAGCGACACAATGTCCACACCCGTACGGGCCATCCGTTCGATCACGCCGGCGCTGCCGGAGATGTAGAGGATGAAGGGGGTGTCGGGATGGGTCTGCTTGACAAGATCCACCACTTTCTTCTGGTAGGGCGCGGCGAAGGTGTCGTAATCCATCGGGCTGAGCTGGCCGGCCCAGGAATCGAACATCTGCACCACCTGAGCGCCGGAATCGA
>JBBASO010000008.1:0-58034 GCA_040399265.1 Prochlorococcaceae cyanobacterium | reverse complement strand
GTGAAGCTGCGGCTGTAGCCGTGCACGAAGCGGCAGTGGCCGCTGTGGCGCCACTGGCGGTGGGTGCAGGGGAAGCCGCTGAAGGTCTTGCTGCAGCTGAAGGCCGGCGTGGGCATGGGAGAGGATCGGGGCAGCAGCAGCGCAGGGGCCTTGTCAACATCATTCCAGCCATCCGGCCCGGCCTCTTCCGTGTCAGCCCTGCCAGATCCCGCCTTCATCGCCAGTCTGCGCTTCAGCGAGGCCGGCCTGATTCCAGCCGTGGCCCAGGACTGGCTGGATGGGGCCGTGCTGATGGTGGCCTGGATGAACCGCGAGGCGATCGAGTGCACCCTGGCCAGCGGCGAGGTGCACTACTGGAGCCGATCCCGCGCTCAGCTCTGGCACAAGGGCGCCACCAGCGGCCACATTCAGACCCTGCGCGGCCTGCGCTACGACTGCGACGCCGATGTGCTGCTGCTCACGATCGAGCAGCGCGGCGATGTGGCCTGCCACACCGGTGCCCGCAGCTGCTTCTACGACGATGGCCCGGCGCCCACGAGCGGCGGGCAGGCCGCCGCTCCGCCCCCGGCCGACGTGTGCACCGAGCTGATGCGGGTGATCGAGGGGCGCCGCGACCATCCCGAGCCCGGCAGCTACACCAACAAGCTGCTGGAGGGGGGTGATAACCGCATCCTCAAGAAGATCGGCGAGGAGAGTGCCGAGTTCGTGATGGCCTGCAAGGACGGCGACCCCGCCGAGATTGCCGGTGAAGCTGCCGACATCCTCTTTCACCTGCAGGTGGCCATGGCCCACCACGGCGTGAGTTGGCGGGATGTGCAGAGGGTGCTGGCTGCCCGCCGCGGCGCGCCGCGGCGGGAGTGAGCGGGCTGGCCTGGGGAACCGGCTCAGCCCTGGGCGCCGGTGCTCAACATGGCGATGGCCGTCCAGATCACGAAGCCGGTGAGCACGAAGCCGCCGGTGGCCACGAACCAGCGCCAGGCGTTCTGCACCGCCGGGGTGGGCTGGTTGGCCAGCCAGGCCGGCCGCGGCCAGCCGGCATTCGGAGACCAGCCGCCACCGCTGCCTGCGGGGGCGCGGCGGCCCATGGTGTCGCGCCAGTAGGCCGCGTAGCGCGGGGCCTGCTGGTTGAAGGGCATCGTGCCCACCGCCTGGCCGGCGAGCACCCGGGAGCGCTGGTGGGGCACCTGGTCTTCCCCGAAGGTGTTCAGATACTCCGGTGAATCGATCAGGGCGTCGATGAAGGCCGGCAGGCCCTGCTCGGCGATCACGATCGACCAGGCGATCCGTTCCTGATCGCCATGCACCGGCCGGCCCAGCACCCGCCCGACCACCTGCTCCACCATCTGAACATTGCTGTTGCAGCGGTAGAAGTCGTTGCGGAATTTCTCCGAACGCAGCAGCTGGCGCACGAACTCCCGGGTGCTGATCTGGCCGGAGCGCAGCTGGGATTCCAGCACCGCATCGCGGTCCACCTTGAAGGCGTGGAAGAACACCTGACGGTAGGCCTGTTCGATCAGCGCATCGGCGGCAGCGCGGTCGCGCTGCAGTGCCAGCTGGCCGCTCTGTCTGGGGGTTTCATCGCCGCCGGTGAGGAAGTTCGTCACCCGAGCGTTGTTGGTGAGCGGGCGGGCGGCCAGTACAGGCAAGGCCATCGGTGTGGGCGGTGCAAAGCGTGGAAGTTATGGATGACAAGGCCGTTCTGGCTGCGGATCGCTGAAAGCCACAAAGATCTTCATGGGGCGCAGGCTCCCGCAACGCAGGCTGGCGCTTTCAGCCCCAGGCCGCTTTGGCGTTGCAGCCACACGAAGCTGGCCCGGTCGCGCGGGCTCAGCTCCAGCACCGGCGTGGCGCCGGGCACGGCTGCCATCGCATCGCCGGCCCGGTCGCTGTGGCCCCACAGGCCGAAGGCGTGGCCCAGTTCATGCAGGGCCGTGGCCTGCATCGCCTCGGGCCGCTGTCCGGGGCTGATCTGCACGGTGACCAGCGGCTCGAGCTGCGGCTCCCCCTGCCGTCGCATCATCACCAGGGCTAGTTCGGCCCTGCCGTGACTGGCCCGCCCGCCCCGCAGCGGCGGGCGCCGCCGCTGGATCAGCACCTGGGCCCGCTGCTGCTGATCCACCACAGTGATCGGCACCAGGTCAGACCAGCGGCTCAGGGCAGCCTCAACCGCCCGTCGCCAGGCCAGATCCCACCGGGCGGCAGGCCCTTCGGCCGACACCGGCTCGATCCACACGCACCAGTGGTCACGGCGCGGCCAGCCGTAAGCCGTGGCATTGAGGCGATGGCGGAAGTCATCCCCGGCGGCAGGGACTGGCGGGGGGGGTGGGTCTACCGCCGCCAGCCGCTTCTCCTCGATTCCGGCTGCGCAAGGGGTATCTTCCGCGGCAGCCGTGCCGCTGGCAAAGCCCGCAACGGCGACCTGAAGTGCTGCCTGGCAGGCCAGCAGCAGGATTCGCCGGGTCACGGGCACGGTTCAACGGGGATTTGCAACGCAACAGAGGATTGGCAACGCAACCGGGAGTGCAACGCAACCGGGAGTGCAATCCAAACGGGGGTTTGCAAAGGGCCCTGAGCCCTCAGGCTGGCAGCCCCACACCTCTGGCCATCAGGGTGGCAAGCAGCGGCACGAGGGCGAACCCAACCAGCTCCACATTCAGGATCCAGGCAAGACGTTTGGCCAGGGCTTCACTCACCTGAGGCAGTTCACCCTTGCGCAGGGGGATGGCCCAGAGGATGTAGGTGATGGTGGGATACAGGGACAGCCCACCGACGGCCAGATAGAGGCCAACCTTCCACCAGAACAGCGGATTTTCGGTGTAGAAGCTGCTCCCCTGGCCGAAATAGAGCACCCGCAGAATGCCGCTCACCAGCAGAGCCAGGGCCGCCAGCCCGTAGACGATATCCGTGATCACCATCAAGGTGGCATCGGCCTTGCTGGGGTTGGGCCGGATCAATCGTCGCTCCAGCACCAGGGCGCCGAAGCAGAGCATGAAGCTCAGATAGTGCACGTAGGCCACCCCGGCCCGGTTGAGCACGTCAGGTGAAACCGCCGACAGGCCTGGCATCAGGGGGCATGACAGATCGCGCCACGGTAGCGGGCTGATGTGCCATTGGTGGAAACGGGGTCCGCAATGCGGCGTGGGAGGTAGAAATCATGAACTGAGAAGAAAAAAGAAAACCTGGAAAACTTTCCGAGGGTTTCAGTGCGCCGACGAAAAGTCTTTACTGTCAATTCAGTGAAAAAAGCGGCGATGACAAGTTCTCTGAGCAGTTATCTGGGCGAGATCGGTCGTCACCAATTGCTGACACCAGAGCAGGAGCTCACCCTGGGCCGCAAGGTGCAGGCGATGGCCGCCCTTCAGGATCGTTGCCGGCTGGCCGGCGGCCAGGGACCCGCCTGTGAGTACAGCGATCTGGAGCGCCGCACGCTCCGTCAGGGTGAACGGGCCAAGAATCAGATGATCACCGCCAATCTGCGGTTGGTGGTGAATCTCGCCAAGCGCTATCAGAACAAAGGCCTGGACCTTCTCGATCTGATTCAGGAGGGCACCCTCGGTCTCACGCGGGCCGTCGAGAAGTACGACCCCACCCGCGGGCACCGCTTCAGTACTTATGCCTATTGGTGGATTCGCCAGGGATTGAATCGTGCCCTGTCCACCCAGAGCCGCACCATCCGCATTCCCGTGAATGTGAATGAAAAGCTCACCCGATTGAGGGCAGCCAAATCACGTTTTCTCCAGGCCCATGGTGTGCTTCCTTCACCGCTGCAGTTGTCGCGCCTGCTGGATCTGCCTCTCGCTGATGTGGAGGATCTGCTCGGTTGCGAGTTGCGCAGTGTCACCGTGAGCCTGCAGGGGGTTGTGAAGTCGAAATCAGAGCCTTCCGAACTGGTGGATGTGCTTCCAAGCCCGGAGCCGGCTCCCCTGGAGCGTGCCGAGCTGGCGGAGCGCTCCGCCAGTGTGTGGACCCTGCTCGACCGCGCCAACCTCACCCCCAAGGAGCGCACGGTGGTGATGCTGCGCTTCGGCCTGGATGGCAGCAATGAGTGGCGCACCCTGGCGGAGGTGGCCCGTCAGCTCGACTGCAGCCGTGAATATTGCCGCCAGGTGGTGCAACGGGCCCTGCGCAAGCTGCGGAAAACCGGCATCGAGAGTGGCTTGGTCGAGTGCTGAGGCACGCACAATGGACCCCCGGTCTCTGAATTCCCGTGACCAGCTCAGCCGCCTCTGATCCAGCCGCCAGACCTGCCGTTGACGCCGAGGTGCTCGAGAGTCAGGTGGTGGATGAGGCGGTGCTCCTGCGCCTGCTCAGGCGCGCCGGCCGGATCGTGGCCCGGCCGGCTTTGGAATGCCTGGAGCTGCTGCTTGACCCGGCGACCCCGGCACCGGCGCGTTTGACGGTGCTTGCGGCCCTGACGTACCTGCTGGTGCCAGTGGATCTGATCCCGGATTTTTTGCCTGTTGCCGGGTTCAGCGATGATCTGGTGGCGATCACCGCACTCCTCGGCACCTGTGGCCGTCATCGCACCGAAGCGATTCGTCAGCGGGCGCAGCGCAGACTGGACCGCTGGTTTCCACTAGGACGCTGATGGCGGCCCTTTCCTCCCAGCAGCTCGAAGACCTGCAGTCCTTTCTCAAGGACTGGCTGAGGCACACCGGTCGCAGCCAGTCCGACCTGCGCCGTGCCCTGCATGCCAGCTCGATCCGCATGCCTGTGCTGCTGGAGGCTCTCCATCACACCTTCATCAGACAGGGGTTGGCCGGTCTGGCCGAGCAGCTCTGCGCGGTGGACGCGCGCTGGCGGGAGGAGGGTCAGCAGTGCCCTGCCGATGGCGGCGCCGGGATGGCTGCGGGAGCAGCGGATCTGGGGCAGCTCGATCTGCTGCTGCAGGAAATCCGGGCCGAGGCCCGCACCTGATCCAGGCCAGGCAGAGTGGGGTCCCGCCAAGCCCCCGGCTCCGCTCACCCGCCATGGTTGCTCCAATGGTTGCTCCATCAGTTTCTGCCCGTCTGCTGTGCGGCCCCGTCGTCTTCCTGCTGGCTTCATGGTCGCTGGCGCTGCCGGCTCAGGCCCAGAGCGAGAGTTTCCTGCTCGGGCCCGGCAGCACGGTGGGCCCGGCCACCGAGGTGAAGCCCAAGAACTGCGTCACCGCCCCGGATGGCTCGGTCACTTGTGACACCGAACTGGTCAATCCTGCCGGTGACACGCGGGCCAAGCCTCAGCTTGAGCTGTTCAAGAACTGAGACCGATGCGGATTTCCCTGAGCCGACTCGGTCGCCTGGGCAATGATGCCGGCTACCTGCAGCTGATCGATCGGATCGAGCGGCTGCTCGCCAAGCTGCTCGGGGTCGTGCTTGTGGTGGTGATGGCGGCGGCCACTTTCCAGCTGATCGGCCAGACGGCGGTGGCCCTCAGCAATCCGGCCACCCCCTGGCTGGGCGACAAGCTCAACAAGGTGCTCGGCGATCTGCTCAACCTGCTGATCGCTGTTGAGGTGCTGCAGAACATCACCTCCTACCTGCGCCGCCATGTGGTGCAGATCGAGTTGGTGCTGCTCACGGCGATGACGGCTGTGGCCCGCAAGGTGATCGTGCTGCCGGCGGGGGCTGAGAGCAAGCCGCAGTTGCTGGCGGGGCTGGGTATTGCCGTGCTCGCTCTCGCCGCCGCCTACTGGCTGGTACGCAGCCTCACGCTTCAGAAGCCTCCTGCCAGAACAGGGCCAGCCAGATGGATCCGGGCGCAGGGTCGGTTGCCTCGAGCCGGTGACGGCGCCCTGGACTGATCAGCAGGCAGTCGCCGCGACTGAGCTGCCGGCAGCCCGGCTCGTCGGCAAATCGCAGGCTGGCGCTGCCCCGCAGCAGGGTGACCCACTCCCATTCGCTCTGGTCGTACCAGAAGCCGGCCGGGCTGGCGGCCTCACAGGAATGGATGCGCTCGAGGCGCCAGCCGCCGGCGCTGGCCAGCACGGTCACCACCTCCTGGCCCGGAGGTGGGCAGGACCCCTCCAGCAAATTGCCGTCACCGCCGCACTCCTGGGGGTCGTCACCCGCTTGGGACGGACCATCCCCCCAGCGCCGGCCGATCTCAAGGCCGAGACCGCGGGCCAGGTTCACCACCTCATGGTGGCTCTCGCAGTCCCGCAGGGTGCGGCGCAGGCCCGGGTCGGCTTCGCTCATCGCCACGAAGGTGTTGAGCTGGCTCACCTTGTTGAGGAACTGGCGCAGGTCGGCTTCAGCCACGTTCGTCACCTCTGGAGCGGCCCCCGTCGGCCGACAGGACTTTGATCATCCGCCAGCGCTCGAACCAGGCGCCGGCGAACAGCACCGTCTCCTCAGCATCCACCCGCCAGCCACGCCGCTCCAGCAGGGGGCGCGACAGCTGGCTGGCCTCGGTGCGCAGGCGCAGGATGCCCCGCTGCCGCGCGTGCTGCTCGAGTGCGCCGAGGATCGCACCGGCCCGTCCCTGGCGGCTGGCCCGCCCCCGGCAGTACAGCAGGGCCAGCCGCTCCGGTGGATGGAGCAGGCCGAAGGCTTCGATCGTCTTCTGGCCGGCCGCCGTGGCCAAGGCCATGCTTGCCAGCCCGAATCCCTCCTGCAGGGGAATGGCCAGCGCGGCATCGTTGCCGGCGTGCTGAGCCCAGGCTTGCACTTGCGCCGGGCTGTACAGGTCGGCTGTCTGGCTCAGCACCGCATCGGCATACACCTGCCGGATTTCTGCCAGGTCGGCAGGCAGGAGCGGGCGCAGGGGGTGCATCAGCGCGGGCCAGACTGATGGCCAGCCTGGCGGAGAGCGGTGTGGTGTCAGTGATGGTCCGGATCGTCGCCTACAGGCACCTGCCAGCCTTGGCCCAGTGCCTGCTCCGCAGGCTGCGGCCGCTGCTGCTGGCATTCGTGCTGCTGGTCTCCAGTCTGCTGGGCTCCATGCTGCTGGCCCCGACGCCGGCCCGGGCTGCGGCAGCCGATGGTGCCCGCTTGTTCGAGGCCACCTGCGCCGGTTGCCATCCCCACGGTGGCAACATCATTCGGCGCGGCAGCACCCTCAAGCTGGAGACCCTGCAGCGCCGCGGGCTGGATTCGCAGGCCGCCATTGCGGCGATCGCCGCTGCTGGCGTGGGCCAGATGTCCGGTTACGGTGCCGTGCTGGGTGAGGTCGGCGTGGAGAGCGTGGCGGCCTGGGTGTGGCAGCAGGCTCTTGAGGACTGGCCCCGCAGCTGATCCGGCCGGCTCAGAAGGCCTGGATCCAGGGATACACCTCCAGCGCCGTCCAGATGCCCTCACGCCAGTACACGTCTGCCTGTAGCAGATCCTCCACCTGCTGCTGTGATTCGGCCTCGTAGATCCCGAACACGTGGGTGCTGCCCTCGGTGGGGCCCAGGGTCACCAGGGTGCCGGCTTGCTTCTGGCGCTGCAGCCCCGCCAGGTGTTCCTCACGGAAGGGGGCACGCTTCTCGATCGCGTTGGCGCAGTAGGTGCCCCAGAGCACGTAACGCATGGCCGGACGGCGTTGGGAATTCGCGGACGTCACGCTAGGCCCCTGCCCGTTGGTGGTAGGAAAGGGCTTGTGATCCGTTTCCTCACCATCATGGTTGGTCCGCTGTTCGCCCCGACCCTGCCCCGGTCCCGATCCGGCGCTCTGGCTGCTCTGGCTGGGGTGCTGCTCGGCGGCTCCCTCGGCCAGCCAGCTGTGGCCCAGAACATGATGGACAACATGGTCCGCAAGTTCTGCCTGCAGGCCGTGAACAAGGAGATCCAGGCCTCCGGCAAGCCTGCCCCTGCCGGCATGCAGGATTACACCTGCAACTGTGTGGTGCAGGAGATGCGCAGGGGCCAGTCGCAGCAGCAGGCCGCCGCCACCTGCAAGGCTGCTGCAGCCAAGAAGTACAACCTCTGAGCCTCGCGCTCCCAGGCGTCCCTTCGTGCCGTTGCCGCCCCTACCGATCGGCCCGGCCGCCCGGCTCAGCGCCGTTCTCAAGCCGGTGATTCCGGAGCTGGGGGCCCTTGTACGGGCCACTCCCGGCACCCTGTCTCTGGCCCAGGGCATGGTGGGCTGGGGCCCGCCTGAGGGGGTGCTGGCCGCAGTGGCAGCCGCCTGCCCGGATGTTCCTGGCAAGCAATCTGTTGCGGCAGCGGCAGACCCCAGCCGTGATGCCTACGGGCCTGCCCAGGGGGATCCTGAGCTGCTGGCGGCCCTGGCTTCCAGCCTGCAGCAGCACCATGGCATTGACCTTCACGGCGCCGACCTCTGGGTCACGGCCGGCAGCAACATGGCTTTCAACGCGATCGCCCAGGTGCTCTGCGACGGTCCGCCGGCTGAGCCCAGCGAAGTGATCCTGCCGCTGCCCTGGTACTTCAACCACGTGATGGCCGTGCAGCTGGCGGGGGGGCGGCCGGTGGCGGTGGAGGCCGGCCTGGTGCCTGATCCCGAGCGGCTGTCGGCGGCGATCACCCCCCGCACCCGGGCGATCGTGACGGTGTCGCCCAACAACCCCAGCGGTGTGGTGATGCCCAGGCCGGTGCTGGAGGCGATCAACCGCCTCTGCGCCCGACACGGCCTGCTGCACATCAGCGATGAGGCCTATGGCCAGTTCGTGTATGGCGCCGAGCCCCACTGGAGCCCGGGCAGTCTGGCCGGCGCCGCCGCCCACACCGTGACACTCCAGTCGCTTTCCAAGGCCTACGGTATGGCCGGCTGGCGGCTGGGCTTCATGGCGGCGCCCGCTGCCTTCACGGCGGCGCTGGCCAAGGTGCAGGACACGGTGCTGATCTGCCCGCCGCGGCTGATGCAACGGGCGGCGGTGGCAGCCCTGGCAGCTGGGCCCGCCTGGTGCAGCCCGCGGATTGCCGCGCTCGCTGCCCGCCGGCAGCAGCTGCTCGCCGCCGTGGCGGCCGCCCGGGCCGAGGGCCTGCCGCTGCGTCTGCTGGCGGAGCCCGATGGCGCCTTCTACGGACTGCTGGCCCTCGAGGCGTCCGCCGCCGGTTCGCTCTCCGGCGAGGAGCTGATGCGGCGCCTGGTGCTGGAGCACCGGGTGGCGGCGGTGTGCGGTGAGAGCTTCGGGCTCCCTGCCCATGGCGAGTTGGCGGACGCTGGCGGCCAGGGGCCGACGCTGCGGCTGAGCTATGGCCTGCTGGATGCAGGCGAGCTGCAGGAGGCCCTTCGGCGCCTGTTCAAGGGCATCAGGGCGCTGCTGGCCGCACCTCCCCCCAGCGACCCATGAAGGGCCAGCGCACCAGCAGGGCTGACTCGCCCTGCTCGGGCCAGAGCGGCGTGAACGCGGCGGCCAGGGGCGGCAGCGGGTCGGTACCGGCCTCTCGGCAGCGCTGCACCGCCGACCAGGTGCCGATGTGGGCGATCAGCTCCGCCAGGTTCCAGTGCCGCTCGATCCAGAGATCGTGGGGGAAGGGCCACTCCTCTCCCGGAAACACCAGTCCCCCATAGCTTTGCTCCACCCAGCGTCGCTCCGCCGGCCACCAGGGGGCCAGGATCCTGGTGTGAAAGTCGGTTATCAGGGCCTGGAGCGGTGGCTCCGGCAACAGCAGCGGTAGGTAGCCGATCCAGGCCATCAGTGCTCCCGGTTTGACCACCCGCCGCACCTCCGTGTTGAAGGCCTCACCGGCGAACCAGTGCACAGCCGCTGCCACCAGCACCCCATCGATGCTGACGGGCTCCAGGCCGCTGGCCGTTGCGGTTGCCTGGCGGTAGGTGATGCCCGGGTGGGTTGGGGCGGCGGCCAGCTGGGCGGCGCTGGCATCGGTGGCGAGCACCCGCATCCCCAGGGCCGCCAGATCCAGGCTGGCCTGGCCGTTGCCGCAGCCGCAGTCCCACACCAGGGGCTCGGCCCTCAGGTGGCGGCGGAAAGCCGTGAAGAAGGCCTTGGGGTAGGTGAGCCGATGGCGGGCGTAGGCCGTTGCCACGGCGCCGAACAGGGCGCTGGCCTGGTGCGGGTGCTGCCGGTCTGGGCTGGTTTCGCTCATCGCCGGCGCTCCAGCACCAGGGTGCGGTTGTTGGCAGGCATTGCCACATCGGCCAGGAGCTGCAGGCCCAGGCTGCCGGCCTGCTCCTGCAGCTCCTGGGCATCCCGCACCCCCATCGCTGGATCGAGGCTGCGCAGATGGGCATCAAAGGCGGCGTTGCTGGCAGCAGTGTGCGCGCCGCCGTCGTGGAAGGGCCCGTAGAGCAGCAGCAGGCCGCCCGGGCGCAGCAGCCGTGCGGCTCCAGCCAGCAGCTGGGGCAGGGCGGCCGTCGGCATGATGTGGCAGGTGTTGGCACTGAACAGGGCATCAATCAGGCCGATGTCAGCGGGCTGCGGCCACTGCTCGCTGCGGGTCACATCCAGGGCAATCGGCTCCAGCAGGCGTGAGCCAGGCGCCAGACTCGCGGCTGGCACGGCCGCCAGCTGGGGCCGCAGATCAGCCAGGACTTCGGGTCGTTCGCTGGCCTTCCAGCTCAGGCCGGCGATCTGCTGGCAGAAGAAGATGGCGTGCTGGCCGCTGCCCGAGCCGATCTCCAGCACCCGGGCGTTGATGGGCAGCCAGTCCCGCAGCACCGCCAGGATCGGCAGTCTGTTGCGTTCACTGGCAGACGAGAGCAGCACGGGATGGATGGCAGCGCACGTGGATCCTGACCCTCGTCATCATGGGGGTGTTGAAACTGATCCGAGCGGATCACGCCCGTGAAGATGACAGCGCATCGATCCGCTCCCGTCCTCTCGATGCTGCTGGTGACCGGGGTCCTCGGGGCCTGCGGACCGGCCTATCGGGCCACGCCTCTGCCCGTCAGCGCCGCACCCCCCACCCATCCAACCCACGCCGAACCTGGAGCAGACTCGCCTGCAGTGCCAGCGCTATGGGGCGGTGAGTCACTGGCAGCCTGGCGCTGATCGCACTGGAGCTGCCACCGCCGTGCGCGAAGGGCGCCGGTTGGACTGCGACGGGGTGGTTTAAGCAGATTTGGCATGCGGTGCCGCTGGGAGCCCCTTAGCCGTCGAGGCCGGCGCGCAGTTCGGCGCAGAAGTGGCCAGCGGCTTCAGCCACCGGCTGGCCTGCCGCCGCCGCCGCCGCCATCGCCTTCACCAGAGCACTGCCCACGATGGCGCCGTCGGCGCCCCACTGGCGCACCTGGCGGGCCTGATCGGCCCCGGAAATGCCGAACCCCACAGCCACCGGGGTTTCGCCCAGGCCCTTGAGCTGCTGCACCAGGGAGCCCACCCGCGATTCCAGGCTGGTGCGCACACCCGTCACGCCTGTGACGCTCACCAGATAGGTGAAGCCGCGGCTGGCCTGATGGATGCGGGCCATGCGCTCGGCCGGCGTGGTGGGTGCCACCAGCAGCACCAGATCCAGGCCATGGCCCGCGGCGATGGTGGAGAGCTTCTCGCCCTCCTCCAGCGGCAGGTCGGGCACCACCAGGCCTGCGGCCCCGGCGGTGGCGGCATCGCGGCAGAAGCGCTCCATGCCGCGGTTGAGCAGGGGGTTGCTGTAGGTGAACAGCACCACCGGGATGGTGAGCTCGCCCTGGAGGGTGCCCAGCATCTCCAGCACCCTGGCTGGCGTGGTGCCGCTGGCCAGGGCCCGGCTGGCGGCCGCCTGGATCACCGGTCCATCGGCCAGGGGGTCGCTGTAGGGGATGCCCAGCTCGATCAGGTCGGCGCCGTTGGCCTGCAGTGCCAGCAGGGCGGAGCGGGTGGAGGCCAGATCGGGGTCCCCCGCCATCAGGAAGGGCATCAGGGCGCAGGTGCCCTGGCTGCGCAGCTGCTGGAAACGCTGCTGGATCAAGGTGGCGGCGGCAGTCACAGCAGCGGCAGGCTCGGGCGGGTTCGGCTGCGAGCCTATGCCTCGCCCGGCTGCTCTTGCTCAGCGGCCAGCTGCTCCAGCAGCTCTTGCTGATCCTCGGGACTGAGGGCGGCGAATTTGCGCTCCAGCACCTCGGCGGTGTGGGCGTCGTAGGCGGAGCGGTAGCTGCGCCGCTGCTGCATGTAGGTCATGTTGCCGGTTACAGCCCGCAGCAGATAGGAGGCCGTCCAGCCCACGACCAGCAACATCAGCAGGGCCGAGGCGGCGATGCCGGCGTTGAAACCCTCCAGGCCGCCGGCCTGGAACAGACTGAAGCCCAGGGCACCAAACCCCAGCACCGCCAGCCCGAGAAGGAGCGACTGACCCTTGGTCACCGGCTGCCCTGCCCGGCCATGCGCAGGTTGATGAACGGGGCGAAAAGGATCAGACCCGGGAAGAACAGGAACACCAGCCCGTAGACCCCGAAGCGTTCCAGTTTGCCCATCACGGTCCAGCGCTTCGCCATCCAGGCGATCAGCGCCAGCGGAATGACTACCAGGTAAGCCCCTCCCAGCATGAGGGTTAGCCCGATCACCGGGAGCCACTCGGGGCTGATCAGGCTGGAGATGGGCTGCAGGAATCCGGGCACGGTGTGGAAGGGGATTCAGGAAATGGTTGGAACGGGCCTGTGGGTGGGCTCCAGGCGGGTCAGCTCAGCACGACGGATCAGGCCAGCGAAGCTGAGGATCACCCAATACTCAGGATCATCGGAGCCAAGGACCTCCTAAACACTGCATGGGCAGGGATGCGGATCGATCTGAATCGGAATGGGCGACCTGAGACTGTGGATCTGAACCCGCGGGCTCAACTGCTGGCGTGAACTGGTGATGAGTATTGAGCCGTGGGACCTGGAGCGGTGGAGGTGCGCCCGGCGGGATTCGAACCCGCACTGGAGTCATTTTAAGTGACCTGCCTGCTACCGGTTGGGCTACGGGCGCCCAGGCCGGATTGTATGGGTCAGATGAAAAACATGGGTAGAGGGCTGGTCATGCTCTGGCGCTCCTCGAGCAGCTGATCCAGACGGGTCTGGGTCAAGATCCGGTGGCGAGCCTGGGCGAGCCGGTGTTCGACGGCTTCAACGACGCCGAACTCAGCTGTCGTGCGCTCGGCCGTTGCCGATGCTGGCCGCTCGCCCTCAAGGCAGGCCAGCACCTGATCAAGGCTGATCTGGCTGGGGGGGCGCGCCAGGCGGTAGCCACCCCGGGGGCCGCGAACCCCCTCCAGCAGGCCACCGCGTCGCAGAGCCGTGAGCATTTGCTCCAGGTAGCGATCCGGAATTCCCTGGCCTCTGGCGATATCGCCCGACTGGAGCAGCCTCTGCTGCCCGTAAACGGCGGCCAGCTCAATCAGCGCCACCATGGCGTATTGCGCCTTGGCGCTCAGTTCCAAGCAGGAGCCATGAGGGAACTTGATTCTGCCAGGTCTACAGCATTCACCGATCGGCAAACGTGCTTGTCGTTGGATGCGGTTCAGCTGCCCGGCAGAGCGGCAAGGGCCTCGCTGCTGCCCATCACCACCAGCAGCTCGCCCGAGGCCAGAACGTGGGAGGCGGGCGGGTTGACGGTGAGCTGGTTATCTGGGCCGGCCGCCAGCACATTCACGTTGTAGTTCTTGCGCAGATTCAGCTCCCGCAGCGACTGGCCCACGAATGGCTTCGGCACCCGGATCTCCTCAATGAAATTGCGATCGTCAAGGCGCAGCCGCTCCAGTAGGTTCGGGCGCACCAGTTCCATGCCCAGGCGGTGCCCCTGCATCTTGGAGGGGAAGACGACCCGGTCGGCGCCGACACGCTGCAGCATCTTCATGTGCAGGTCGCTGGTGGCCCGGGCGATCACCTGCCGCACCCGGCTTCCTTCGCTGTCCTTCACGATCAAGGTGGCGGTGATGCTCGCTGCAATCGGTTCACTGATTGCCACCACCACGGTTTCCACATCGAGTACGCCCGCCTCGCGCAGGGCTTCCTCATCGGTGCAGTCCACCACCCTGGCCTGAATGGCCGGATCGATCTGGCGCAGTTCATCGATCGCCTTCTGGCTGCTGTCGATCGCCAGAACATCGGCATCGGCCTTGATCAGCTCACTGCAGACGGCGGTACCGAACCGGCCCACGCCGATGACGGCGAAGCCGCCACGGGCCACACCTTCAGCAGGATTCCAGTGCCACCAGTTGCCCATGGGTCGGTTTCAGAAGGGGGTTGGCTCGAAGGTTGAATCAGATGTAGAGATCTTCGCGGGGATAGCCCACGCGCGGCTGGGGCCTGCTGCCGTAGATGGCCGAGAGCAGCAGCAGGATGCCAAGTCTGCCTACGAACATGCCCACCATCAGCACCAGCTGGCTCCAGCGGTTGAGCTGGGCGGTGACGCCCAGATCCAGGCCGACGGTGCCGAAGGCGGACATGCAGGTGAACAGCTTCTCCAGAAAGCTGAACGAGGCCCCGCTGGCGGCCCCGCCGCTGGTCGGGCCCAGGCCGAGCAGCAGCGCCATCAGCAGCACGAACAGCAGCGAGGCGAGCGTGACGCCGATGGCCCGCAGCACCACGATGTCCGGGATCTGGCGCTGGTGGATCACCACCTCATCCCGCCCCTGCAGGGTGGAGCGGGTCGCTCCCATCAGGGTGGCGAACGTGGTCGTTTTGATGCCGCCTCCCGTGCCACCTGGGCTGGCACCGATGAACATCAGCACGATCATCAGCAGAAGGCCGGCATCGGTAATTGTCTCGGCGGACATAGGAATGGTGTTGAAGCCCGCCGTGCGGGTGGTGATCGACTGAAACAGGGTGATCTGCAGCTTCTGCAGGAGCGTCAGCTGCCCCATCCCAGTGGCCTCGTAACCGAAGTGCTCGGTGAAAAGCAAACCAAGCGCACCGATCACGATCAGCAGCACGGTGCTGCGCAGCACCAGCCGGGTGTGCAGGCTCAGGCGTTTGAGTCGCGAGAGGCGGCGCCGGTTGATCCAGAGGTCGTTGATCACCCGCCAGCCGATTCCGCCGATCACGATCATCGCTGCGATCACCGCATTCACCGTGGTGTTGTCGCGATATCTCTCCAGGTTCGTAGCCCACAGCCCGAAGCCGGCGTTGTTGTAGGCACTGATCACGTGGAACAGCGAGGCCCACAGGCGCCGCAGCGGGTTCTCAATGTCGGTGAAGCCGAAGCTGTAGAGCACCACGGTGCCCACCCCCATCACACAGACGGCGGTGATCAGGATGCTGTTGAAGGTGGGGCCGATGCCGCCGACGCCGAATTCATCGAGGGCCCGCCCCTTATCGAGTCGGTTGCGCAGACCGCCGTGGCCCTGCACGAACCCCTGCAGGAAGGTGGTGATCGCCATCAGCCCGAGGCCGCCGGTGATGATCAGCCCCGAGAGCACGACCTGCCCGAAGACCGTCAGGTCGCGGTCGACGACGATCACCGACAGGCCGGTGACGGTGATCGCCGAGATCACGGTGAAGAGCGCTTGCCAGAGGCCCACGTCGTCGCTGGAGCACAACGGCGAGGCGAGTACAAGGGTGCCTACGGCGATCACGAGCAGCCCGGTGATCACCGTGAACTGGGGAACCGTGAGGGTGTAACGCCACCGGCGCAGACGCTGCACCATCAGCAAGAACCGACGGCGGACCATCGAATGATCAGGAAGCAGGCCGATCCAACCTAGGTGTCAGCTGGAGAGAGCCCGCTGGGGGGCCCACTGGGCGATCAACGACTCAAGCCGCACCAGTTGGTAGCGCGTGTGTTCATTCGGCTCCTGGCGGTAGGCGGTTTCCAGGGCTTCCCGTTCAGCATCAAGAGCCTGAAGCACGGGATGGTTGTCGTTCACGGCCGGGGATCGCAGGGGGGAACACGTTTTCGAAACGTTTCAGGAAGGTCAGCAGGTCAGGCAGGTTGTGAGTGCAGGCAGCGCCTGCGGGCTGCTCGCAGATGGACCCGTTTCACATTCCATCCTGCATCTTAAGTCATTATTAAATCCATGCATCACCTGCGCAGCGCCGGCAGCGCACAGGCGGTCTCAGGGCAGCGGGCCGTCGCGGTCGGAACGGAAGGTCATGGTCATCTCGGGCATGTGCTGCTCAATCAGTGCCACCAGCCGTTCAAACACCTGCAGGGTCTGGGGTGCGCGCAAGCCCATCGCCTCCCGGCTGAGGAGCACCAGTTCAAGCGCCCGCCCATCGGCAAGGGCCTGCACATCGGCGAACAGCTGCATCCGCTGGATCTCACCGCCTTGTTTCAGCAGGGCCCCGAGGTGCGCCGGCGTGCGGTGGTCCACCTCGGCGTTAAGGGCCTGCAGCACCGGTTCAAGCGCCGACAGGATCGCCTCGGGCTGCCGGTGGCCGGTGGGCTGCTCGGCTGCTGAGCCGTTGGGCTTGAGAACCAGCAGGAACCGGGCCATGACTGCCTTGATCAGCTAGGACGCTACTGCCACTGATGCGCGCGGATGGCGACAGCCGCTCCAGTTTCCCTCGCGGTGATCGGGGCCGGAGTGGCGGGCTGCGCGTTGCTGGCTCAGCTGGGCCGTCTTGGTTTCCGGGGGAGCATGAGCCTGTGGGAAACAGGCCGTGGGGCCGGTGGTCGTGCGGGCAGCCGCCGCACCCGCTCCGATGGGTTGCTCGTGATCGACCACGGCGCGCCGCTGCTCAACATCACGGCCGACCCCAGCCCTGTTCTGCTGGAGCCTTTGCTGGAGGGGGGCTGGCTGTCGCCCTGGTCAGCCCCGGTGGCGATGCTGGAAGGGGAATCGCGCCTCAACATCGGCCGTGCGGATGCCCTGGGCATGGGGCGGTTGTATCGGGGGAGCGAGGGGATGGACCAGCTCAGCCAGGGGCTGCTCCACCTGGCGGGGGATGCCCGGATCGAGCAGCACTACGGCACGTTTGTGCGCAGTCTGGAACGCACGCCCGATGGCCCCTGGCGACTGCTGGCTGCAGACGGCAGCCTGCTCACGCAGGCTGACTGGCTGGTGCTGACCGGCACCTTGCTGGCCCATCCCCGCAGCCAGTTGCTGCTCGGATGGGATGACGTGCCTTTGGCCCGAGTCGCGGCTGGTCTGAGCGATCTGCAGCTCAACCATGTGCTCGCCTGCCTGGCCGGCATCCGGTTCGAAGCGCGCACCAATCTGATGCTGGTCTTCGAGCCCCAGCAGGCGGCGGTCTGGCGGGCACTTCCGTTCGCGCTGGTCACTTTCGATGCCTCCGCCCAGCAGCGCTGGGGGCTGCGGCGGCTCAGTGTTCAGTCGCTGGCCGATGGACGCTGCTCCGTTGTGGCTCACTCCAGCGCCGCCTTCGCGGCCGATCACCTCGATGTGGTCGGCTCCCGCTCGGCCGCGGCCCGGCTCCTGCCCTCTCCCGTTGAGGAGGGACGGGAGGAGCAGGTGATCGCCGCCCTGCGGGAGGCGGTGCGCCAGTGTCTGGCCCCCTGGCTCGTCGATCTGGATCTGCAGGCTGCATCGCCGCAGCTGATGCGCTGGGGTGCCGCCTTTCCGATGGCACCGGGCCTGCCTTCCGAACTGATGCTCTGCCCGCACAGTCGCCTTGGTTTCTGCGGTGATTTCATCGCTGGAGCAGGCTTCGGGCGGATCGAGGGAGCGCTGCGCAGCGCCGAACTGCTGGCGGAGCAGCTCTGGCAGGCCGCGCTGAAGTCAGTAGCTTGATGGCATGCGAGGTCCGTTCGGCGATTGGTTGCCCGAGGTGGTGGTGTTTCATCCCACCTGTTTCGAGGATGCACAGGCGATCGTGCAGGCCGTGCGCGACCTGCAGACCGTGCTCGTTCATGCCAGCGCCATGCCCCGCCAAGACGCTCAGCGCCTGATCGATTTCGTGGCCGGAGGCGTGGTGGCGATCGACGGACAGGCGGAGTGTCTGGATGAGTTCACCTTCGTGTTTGCCCCGGAGATCGTGGCGATCACCCGAGACTCGAAAGCGGAGCGGTAACGCTCAAGCCGCCAGAGCGGCAATCGTGCTGAGCTGCAGCCAGCAGCCGGCTGGAGCCAGCTTTTCAATCACCACACTCTGATGCCGGTCCTGGGCCACGAGATGAGCAAAGGTCTCGGCGTCGTCCCGACTGGCGAAGCGAGGGGCGGGAATCTGCTGGGGCACGCTCTGTTCCCGTTCCACCTGAAGGCGAACCCGGTAACGACCTTGGGGACTCGGTGAAGCCATCGCCTAATTGTGCAGCTCATGGCTGATGAATGCGAGGGATTTCAGCTTTTGCACGAAATCCGGCTGGCCCGTCGGGCTATCGACGCACCTCATCGACCAGCAGCGCGAGCAGTTCGAAGCTCTCATCGGCATGGGCCTCCCATGGATCTCCGTGCAGGACCCTTGCAGGGAGCTGGTCGTAGAAGGAGAAGGGGCAGCGAGGCCTCGGGCTGAAATCGGCTTCGTTGCTCCCATCAGTCCTGGCAACCGCGACGGATCACCTCCTGCTGCAGGGCGGTGAGTTCCTCCGCCTCGGGAACCGCCGGGTGGAACAGCAGGGCCCAGGCCAGCGGCACATCGCCGCTGTCGAGAGCTGCTTCGAAGGCGCGCAGCCAGGCCGCGGCGGATCGGCCGAGAGCGTGCACCAGCCGTTCGGTTGTCTCCATGCGCTGCCTGGATGCTCCGGCCAGATGCACATGGGCAAAGCTTTCGGCGGGAGCGTCGAGCGGCCGCAGCTGCAGCAGCAGCAGTTCCCCTGGCTGAATCGGCGACGTCGGCCAGTCGATCGGTGTGCTGAGCGGTTGATCCAGGCTGCCGCGGCGCTGCCAGATCGATTTCCCCTGCCGTTCGATCCGCAGTTCCAGCAGAGGCTCCACGATCACCAACCGCGGACTGGGCAGGGGCACGACCCCCAGGGCATCGATTCCGTTCACCGCTTCCACCCGCGGTGCCACCACGCACACCGCCACCGCCGCTGCCGGTTGATCGATGACGGCCCGTGCGCTCACCGGCAGGCTGGGCAGTGAGACCAGGGTCAGCAGCAGCAACCAGCGGCCTGGGCCCTTCCTCATGGCAGGTCGCCCGGGAGGGTGTCCGGACGTCCTTCCGGATCGAACGATTGCGGGAGCGAGCTGGCTGTTCTGGCGGACCGCATCAGGATGCTCAGAAAGGTCTGCTCAAAGGGCACCGGCTCCTGGAAGAGGGCTCCGGCGTAGACCACCGTGTTCAGTCTGTCCGTCCACAGCAGAACTGCCCTGGTGTGGATGGAGCTGCCCACGCTTGGATGGTGAATTGTCATCTCCCCCGCCATCCCTGGCCGGATCTGGTAGCGGGCCGGGAACAGCAGGCAGGCCCCCGACTGACTCACATCCCAGAGGCGGCCCACGAACAGATCCGGTGGGACGAGCAGGTCGACCTGGATGCTGATGCTGATCGCCGGCACCACAAAGCGGGTCTCTCGGCGCGGGATCTGGCCGCCGCCAAAGGCCTGCGACGCCTGTGCTCCGAATCCCGATTCAGCAGGGGGCATCGCATCAGGCTGACGTGTGATCCCGGTCGCTGAAAACGTGTAGCAAGGAACAGATTGACTAAGCATTCCTACTGTGCTTGATCACCTGCTCCAGTGCCAGCGGCTGGTGCATTTCGTTGCCGTTTTATGCAGGCATGGCTCTGCAGCCAAACCAGCGCGACACCAGAGCTGCTTGTGATCACCGTCAGCGATGGTCAAGATTTGCTGTCGCCGGCACCTCTGGGGTCTCGCACAGCCGCTGAGCGCCATCTCAGCCGGCTCGACTGGCTGTGAAGGCCACACCCCGCACCTGAGGGATCAACGACGAGACCATCGCCGCCGGCGGCAGCATGACTGTTGTTGTCGGTGCTTGGCTGAGCAGGGGCAGGTCGTATCCCACGATGGGGCCACCCGAATCCCGGCTGGCGATGCTTGAGCCCCCGCGCGGCTATCTCACCCTGGCCTGGCTCGGTCTGGTGGTGAACAGTCTGGCGATTCCACTCACCCTGGCGATGATCCTGGTGGATCCCACCTGGAAGACGGCTCACATTGCCGTTGGCGCCGGCGGCGTTCTGCCCGCGGCGGTGGTCGGGATCGTGGCCTCGGTGGCTCTGCTCCGCTGGCGGGCCTGGGGTCAGATCCTGGCGATCGTGGCGTTGGCAATGGGCCTGGCACTGGGATTGCCGTACGGCATCGTGAGACTGGCGCTGCTCAGTGAGGGGAGGCTGGTCACGGCGGCGGTGGCGGCGATCGGCTGGATCGCGATGACGGCTGCACTGGTGTATTGGTGCCGCCCCTGCATCCGTCGCTATCTGGCTTGAGCGGTTGGTTGCCGGCATCGGAATCACTGCGAAACTGCGATGCCGATCCCCCTTGTGGGCTGCCTACCGTTGCGAAGCCACTGGTTGCGAAGCAACTGATTGAGCGGTAACCACCGAGAGATGTTGTGAAGGTGACAGTTTCTGGCTGTCACAGCGGCGATGATTTCAGTTCCGATGCGCGTTATCAAAGATGGCTACGGTCCAATCCGGCAGCACTCCTGTCCGTCTTCCCGGAAGTCGGGTCCATGCTGGGCAGGCCTACCTGCGGCACTACCGCCTGGTGGATGGCCAGGGGGAGCCCCATCCCGTGCTCGACGATCACTACGACTCCTTGGATGCCGCCTGGGCCGAAGCGATGGGCTGGTGGCAGGATCAGTTCGGGCCCAGTCGGGAACCGGTGGAGATCGGTGTGGAGGTGAGCACAGCCAGCGGCGACTGGCGCACCCTGCGCTTTCCAGGTTGCTGAGCGGCGTCGTTGCTGTGGTGGGGCCAGCGCTTGCCGGGCTGCTGGCAGCTCTGTTGAGCTTCTGCCCTGTGCTCCTGGCTGGCGCGGTTCCTGCCTGGGCCCTGTCACCGGAAGTTCAGACCTGTGCTGCCATCGACGAAATCGTTGTGGCGGCTCTGTTTCAGGGCTGGGCTGAGGCGGTTGCCAGCGGTGATGCCGAGGCTGTGGCCTCACTTTATGCCGATGACGCCCTGCTGCTCCCGACCCTCTCTGCAGACCTGCGTCATGACCACAGCTCCATCGCCGCCTACTTCAAGGGGTTTCTGGCCCGCCATCCCAGCGCTGCGGTGATGGAGCGTCAGGTTCTGGACGGCTGCAACGAGGTGGTGGATGCAGGGCTCTATCGCTTCACCTTCCATGACGAGCGCGGAGAGGAGAACGGCGGCGTGCTGGCCCGCTACACCTTGATTTACCGCCACTCCGCAGAGGGCTGGCGGCTGGTTCACCATCACTCGTCGCTGGTGCCGGGCTGACCCCTCAGCGCCACTCCTGTTGGTAGATCCGCAGGGTACCGAAGCCAACAGGCGCCGCCAGCGGGTTCGGACCGGCCGGCAGGGCTGTCACCTGAAACATGTAGGTGTCGGCAGCCCAGGGATTGGCCCAGGGCCGCAGGCGCACCGTGAGGGTGGTGCCCGGGGGCACGGGCTGGGGAAACTGCACCCGCATCAACCGCTCCTGTTGGGAGAACTGGGCTGCAACGGGGATCGCCGCACCCTGCCGCCGGGGACGGCCCACAAAGGCACGGGTCTGGTCGGCGCTGAACGGGAAATCGGTATCGACGCCGCGGGTCTGGCGGATCAGCAGCTCACCCAGGGAGGCTCCGGCGTCGGCCGGCAGTTCAATCGTGAAGAAGTACTCGGCCCAGGTCTGGCCCACGGTGGTGGTGTAGCTGATCAGATCCACCTTCCAGGGTGCCCGCATGAACACTGTGGATCCCCGCAGCTCTATCGCTTGCACGGGGACGGGGCACAGCAGCGCTGGGCAGGCAACGCCAAGCCACAGCAGGGCAGCAACCCCAGAGTTGAGGAGCGACGGTCTGGACGAGGCCATGCGCCGGGGGGAGGATCTGATCAGAAGCTAGGAGCGCTGGTCAGAAAGGGTCGCGGATCCTGGTCGCGGCGATGCTGCTGCGGGATCGCCTCTCCCTGCCCACTGGGGCTCAGCGGATCGGCCGCCGCCGTTGCCTCCAGGGCGCTGCGCAGCGCTCGGCCCGCATGCAGGGGCATGTCGCGGGGCACGCTGATCCGGTCGCGCAGATGGCGCAGGCCAGCGGCGCTGCCCGCCGGCGGTGCCGTTGCCGTTCCCAGGACCAGGCGGCTGAGCGCCGAGCGCAGGGCCGGATCGAAGGCGTCCGCGCCGAGCGGGTTGCGCTGCAGCAGGGTGTGGCGGTGACGCAGCACCCGAGCCAGGGCGATGGCGCCGGCCTTCTCAGGCCTTGGCTCACTGGTTTCCGGGTCGGCGTGCTGTTCCTCAAGAATCGGCCAGGGCCCCGCATCGATCCGGGCGGCCAGCTGACGCTGCTCGGCACTGCCATTGGCATGGCAGCCGCCCATCTGCGGTGGCAGGTCGTGGCAGTGGGTGTGGAAGTCGCTCTGGGTGCCCAGGTAGGTGTCGCGTGCTTCCAGGGCCCGGAACCAGCGGTCGATCGCCGGGTGCTGCCGGCGCAACAGGTAGCCCTTGTAGTACGCCAGCGAGGCGTTCATCCGTTCCACGTAGGGCACGAACACCAGGTCGGCTGTACCCAGCTCGGCACCCAGCAGAAACGGTCCGCCGCTGGTGGCCAGGGCCTGCTCCATGGTGGCGGCCCATCGGCGGAACTGCTCCCGGGCCTCGGTGTCGCCGCGGCTGCCGTGGGCGACGCACAGCCACTGGCACCAGGCCCGGAACAGCAGGCGCTCCAGGCGCCGCAGCGGCAGCACTGCCGGATCGGCCATGCCCGGCCCCAGGCTGCCGAAGCCCTGCTCCAGCACCTCCAGAATCCGGTCGCTCTCGGTGACCAGCTGGCCATCGAGGGCCAGGGCCGGAAGCATGCCGGCTGGCACGAGGCGCTTGTACCAAGCCTCCTTTTCGCCGTAGCAGAACATCGTCACCTTCTTCACCCGGTAGGGGATCCGGCGCTCTTCCAACCACAGCCATACCTTCTGGCAGTAAGGGCACCAGGCGTGGTGATCGCGGTACAGGGTGACCCGCACACTGCTCTCCTGCTGGCCAAACAGGCGCAGCACGGCCTGGGCACTGGTGGGGCCGTCATTGCGGCCGTCTCCCCAGCGTTCCGGCCGTTGGGCAACGAGGGCTTCCAGCTCCGACCAGCCGAGCGGGTCAGCAGCCATAAGGGCAAGGGGGCAGAACTCAGACGATCCTGGCAGCGGCAGCCTCGCGGCACCTCCGACCGCTTGCCTACATTGCAGTGCAGACGTTTGGTTCCGCCTTCCAATGTTCGACGCCTTCACCAAGGTCGTTGCCCAGGCTGATGCCCGCGGCGAATTCATCAACGCTGGTCAGATCGACGCCCTCGCGGCGATGGTCGCCGACAGCAACAAGCGGATGGATGCCGTCAACCGCATCACCTCCAACGCCTCCAAGATCGTCACCAACGCAGCCCGCGATCTCTTCGAAGCCCAGCCTTCCCTGATCGCTCCCGGCGGCAACGCTTACACCCATCGCCGCATGGCCGCCTGCCTGCGCGACATGGACATCATCCTTCGCTACGTCACCTACGCCGTCTTCACCGGCGACGCGTCCGTGCTGGAAGATCGCTGCCTCAACGGCCTGCGCGAGACCTACCTCGCCCTCGGCGTCCCCGGCGCTTCCGTGGCTGAAGGCGTTCGCAAAATGAAGGACGCTGCCGTCGCCATCGCCAACGACCGCAACGGCATCACCCCCGGCGACTGCTCCGCTCTGATGAGCGAAATCGGCACCTACTTCGATCGCGCTGCCGCCGCTGTCGGCTGAAGGTTTCTGACGCCATAGGGAGTCAGACCCGATCAAAAAACCCCGACTGTCAGAGACAGCCGGGGTTTTTTATTGGCAGGATCTGGGGTTAATCCAGATTTGTTTCAGCTGAGGGTCACATCGCCTGTTTCGCCGGTGCGGATTCGGATCGATGCTTCCACTGGCGTGATGATGATCTTGCCGTCGCCGATCTCGCCGGTGCGGGCGCTGGATTTGATCGCTTCAACAACTTGATCGACGCTTGCGTCGTTTACGACTGCTGTGATCAACACCTTTGGCAGCAGGCGCGCTTCCACCTTGACGCCTCGGTACACCTCGGTGTGTCCCATCTGCTGCCCAAATCCCTGCACGGGGGTGACGGTCATGCCGTTGATACCGATCGCGACCAGGGCGTCTTTGACGGGATCGAGCTTTTCGGGCCGGATGATGGCTTGAATCTGTTTCACGCGCTCTCGGAAGGTGGTGGGGTTTTTCTAAGGGCTGGTAAGCCAGCGTTCTGTAGCAACGGCTGCGGAAGAGACGGGAGCTGCAGGGTTCGCCAGTCGGGATTTACCCCGATCATTCTGAGCGATGTTCAGGTGATTCGGCATGGTGCAGGGCCACGGTGGTCGATCTTTAGCCATCCGCAGGTGGCGACACCGCTGATTTTGTAGCGAAACGAACATCAAGGGGTCCGGCTTCGGCGCATTGTCGGAATCGATGGGTGCCACCGGGCATCCCCAACCGCGCAGCCGTCCTTACCGAACTGCCCATGACCATTGCTTCCCCCCCTCCCAGGCGCGCCCGGCGTCTGCAGGAGGCCAGCCTGCTCGAGGCTCCGACGATGCTGTTGCGCAGCATCCGGGGTCTCACAACTCGCCCTGGCCTCACCTGGTTGGCTTGTGTGCCTATCGCCCTGATGGGTCTCGGCCTCTTCAACCTCGCGGCCCACGCCGCTGAGCTCCCCGAGCTCACCCCGGCCTTCCTGGCCAACAACATGTTCCTGTTGATCTGCGCCGCTCTGGTGATCTTCATGAACGCCGGCTTCGCCATGGTGGAAGCCGGAATGTGTCGCCAGAAGAACGCCGTCAACATCCTGGCCAAAAACCTGATCGTCTTCGCCCTGGCGGTGACGGCCTATTGGTTCATCGGCTACAAGATCATGTACAACGCCAGCTGGGTGATCCCCGGCTGGTTCAAGTTCGGCGGCCTGTTCTTCGACCCCACCGTCACCCCGGAGATGGTGACCGAGGGCAAGCTGGTCCCCAGCGTTGATTTCCTGTTCCAGGCCGCCTTCGCCGGCACCGCCGCCACGATCGTTTCCGGTCTGGTGGCCGAGCGGATCAAGTTCGGCGAGTTCGTGATCTTCTCTCTGATTCTTGTCGGCATCCTCTACCCCATTTCCGGGTCCTGGCAGTGGAATGTGGGTGAGGGCTGGCTCAACAAGCTCGGCTTCATCGACTTCGCCGGCTCCACCGTTGTGCACAGCTTCGGAGCCTGGGCCGGTCTGATCGGCGCCATGCTTCTCGGCCCCCGGATCGGCAAGTTCGCCGGTGGCAAGCCCCAGGCCATCCCTGGTCACAACCTGGCTATCGCCACCCTGGGCTGTCTGATTCTCTGGCTTGGCTGGTACGGCTTCAACCCCGGCTCTTGGCTCTCGATGGCGCCGGAGGTGCCGTACATCGCCGTCACCACCACTCTCGGTGGAGCCGCGGGCGGCATTGCCTCCACCCTGGTGAGCCAGTTCACCGGCGGCAAGCCCGACCTCACGATGACCATCAACGGCATCCTCGCCGGCCTGGTGGGCGTGACCGCGGGCTGCGATGGCTATTCGATGCCTGCCGCCTGGGTGGTGGGTTTCATCGCCGGTGTGATCGTGGTGTTCTCGGTGTCCTTCATCGACAGCCTCAAGATCGATGATCCCGTCGGCGCTTTCTCCGTGCACGGCACCTGCGGCATCTTTGCCACCCTGGCGGTGGGTCTGTTCAACACCGACAAGGGGCTGTTCACCGGCCACGGCTTCGGCCAGCTCGGAGTACAGATCGTGGGTGTGATCGCCTTCGCTGTGTTTGCGATCGTCAGTTCCTGGATCGTCTGGTCGATCATCGGCGCCATCTTCGGTGGCATCCGCGTGACCGAACAGGAAGAGATCGAAGGTCTCGACATCGGTGAGCACGGCATGGAGGCCTATCCCGACTTCGCTGCTTCCGCCAAGTGATCAACGGGCCGGCGGTTTTTCCCGCCGACCGCTCAACATCACCAAAGCTCCCGGCTTGCCGGGAGCTTTTTGTTTGGCGCCCCGCCCTGCCGTGGCTGGCGGCCTTCCATCCCTAGATCAGCCGGGAGCCGCGGGTCTGCTGGCGCTGCTCGGATCAAACACCGCGGCAATGGTGCGGATCAGCCAGCGCCCCTTGGTTGTGACCCGCAGCAGGCTGCGCTTCCCCTGCTGTCCCAGCACCACCAGGCCATCGGCCTCCAGGGCCTGCAGCTGGGCCCACTCTGGGGCGAAGCGCTCCAGAGTGGTTCCGATGCCGAATGAACCATCCCTGCAGCTCCTGCAGTCAGGCCCGAGTCGTCCGAGAGCTCAATGTCACGGCGGTAGTGGAGCACACCGGCCTCAGCCAGGCTCTTGTGTCGAAGCACCTCAAGCTGCTCGCGATCGCCGGCGTGGTGAGGCGTCGTCCGGAGGGCAGCCTCGTGTTTTACGACGTGATCGACCGCGGCGTGTTCAAGCTGCTGGCCCAGGCTGAAAAGCAGCTGTTCGCCGCCCGGCGCCTGCAGCTCGATGCCCTTGCAGCGATTCTCTGATCCGTATCGCTCCGCCGGCTGCCAAATTCGCTGCTCCAGGCCAAGCTGGCGCCAGTCCCGCGCCAGCTCCTGCGGATCGCTGCCGAAGGGCCGCCCGGTCTGAGCAGGCTGGTCACCGTGGTCCGGTAGGCCTGGCGCTGGGCTGGATCGATCGCGCAGAAGCAGGTGTGTTCGACCACTCCCGCAAGGCTGCCTTCCCGCAGACCTGCCGCCTGGAGGGCCCGGTGGTCGAACAGGTCGGCCAGGAGCCAGCGCTGCTCCGCACGATCGGCGCCGTGCTGCCGACGGGCCTCCTTGATCGCTTCGGCACTGAAATCGAGCCCCACGGCCGACCCAGTTCCCAGCCGTCGTTCCCCTCTCGGTAGCGCTGATCCCACTGCTGTGGATCGCCGTCTGTTGGCCGCTGAGACGGAGTCGGTGGGGTGGTCATCGTTTGGCGCTGCCACGGGCTTGCGCCGATCAGAGCATGGCTTCCCGCCTGTGCAGGCATGGTTGATGCGCAGTGCCCCGGGGTCGATTCTGGAACCAATAGATTAGCTCGCGATGGCGTCCGCCACAGGTGACGATCCAGCTGCGCTGCGTAGTGACTACCGGCGGGGTGCGCTGCGGCGCCGCGAACTCCATGCCGATCCGCTGCAGCAGTTCCGGCTGTGGTTTGAGCAGGCCTGCGCCGCTGAGCTGCTCGAGCCCAACGCCATGGTGCTCTCCACCAGCGATGGGCAGCGGCCCTCCAGCCGCACCGTTCTCCTCAAGGCCTTCGACCAGCGCGGCCTGGTGTTCTTCACCAACTACGGCAGCCGCAAGGCGCGGGAGATTGACGCGACCACCCACGTCTGCCTGCTTTTCCCCTGGTATGGCCTGGAGCGCCAGGTGAGCGTGCTCGGGACAGCTGAGCGGATCGCTGCGGCCGAATCGCTGGCTTATTTCGTGTCGCGTCCCTTCGGCAGCCGCCTGGGGGCCTGGGTGTCGCAGCAGAGCGCGGTGATCAGCTCCCGCGCCGTTCTGGAGATGCAGTGGCAGCACCTGCGGCAGCGCTTTGCCGATGGTCAGGTCCCCCTGCCCAGTGGCTGGGGCGGCTACCGGGTGGTGCCGCAGGAATTTGAGTTCTGGCAGGGCGGAGCCGATCGCCTGCACGACCGCTTCCGCTACCGCCGATCGCCTCATCCCGAGGGGGAGGGAGCGTCGTGGGTGATCGAGCGGCTGGCCCCCTGATCAGAAGGCGAAGCTGGTCTTGAGCAAGGCGCCGAGCTGGTCACGGCCGCTGCCGTTGGGATGGTTGAGGTAGAAGATGGCCGGGGTGAGGCTGATCTGGTCGCTCAGCTGCCAGCGAACCCACCATTCCCAGGCCCAGACCCCGTTCTCGGTCGCCGCCCCGTTGCGGGTGGCGGTGGCGAAGGCGGGCTGGCCGAATCCCATCCCGAAGCTGCTGCCCTTGGCCGGCACATCGCTCCACTGCAGGCCCACCATCCACGATTGGCTGATGCGCAGCTCCCCTCCGTCGCTGCCGTTGATGCCATAGCCGGCGCTGATCGAGGGGATCCAGCCGCTGGCGGCGGGCTGCCAGAAGCCACTGATGCCGACGGCATTGGTGCGGGAGCCGTCGCTTTCGATCTGGCGGGTGACGAAGGGGGTGCCCCCGGGTACCTCCACACCGCCATCGATCGCCGAATAAATCGCCGCGATGCCCCAGTTGTCGCGGCCATACCCGAACTGCACGGTGCTGGTGGTGGCGGAGTCGCCGCCGAACAGTCCCTGGGAGGAGGCAAAGCCGTTGGCTGCCACGACGTTGGCGCTCACGCTCCAACCACTGGCCTGCCACCACAGGCCGAAGCCGGGGCCGAGATTCTGGTTGTTGGCCAGCGGAGCCCCGGCCAGGTTCAGCAGGTTGAGCACGGTGCTGCTGGGGTAGACGCTGGGCCAGAGTGCGAGCATGTCCTCCTGGCCTACCCGGCCGCCGAGGGTGGCCGTGAAGCCGTTGCCCAGCGGGAACCGGTAGTAGATCCGATCGATGCCCACCAGATCGGGGCCCGCATCCAGCTGAAAGGCGGTCTCCAGGGTGGAGAGCCCACGGTTGAAGGCATTGCGCACCGCGTCGAAATTGCCTGCGCGCAGCACGGTGCGCAGCAGGTCCTTGCCGGTGAAGCTGGTGTCGATGTTCAGCTGGAGGTCGTAATTGACCGTGACCCTCCCGCCGGCGGGATGGTGGCTCACGCCGCCCATCACGACGGTGGCCAGGCCGGAGAGCTTGGTGGTGGCTGAGACCTGCTGGGCCTCCAGCGTCTGAATCCTGCCCTCCAGCCCATCAACCCGGCCGCGCAGCACAGCCAGCTCCGGCTCGAACGCGGCGATCAGGCGACTGAGCGTGTCGGTCACCTCGGTGACGCGCTCGAGGCAGGCGTTCAGCAGAGCCGCTGCTTCGAAGCGGGTGATGGGCTGGCCTCCGCCGTAAAGGCCATCGGGATGGCCGGCCACACAGCCAACCCGTTCGATCAGATCGGAGAGGGCCTGATAGGCCCAGTCGGTCGGGCGCAGGTCGCTGAACTGGCTGGTGCTGCTGATCTGGTCGTTGCTCAGCGTTGAGGTGGCCGCTGGGCTGACACCGGCGAGCTGGTTGTCTGCGCCGCTGGCTGCGGTCCCGATCAGGCCGGATCCAGCCAGCGCCAGCACCAGGTGCTTCATCCACCGCACGGGGTGACCCGTTCAGCACCAGCGGCCGCAGGCATGCATCTCGGTTCAGACCGGTTCAGAGGCTGTGAACTCACGGATGCGACTGACAGCGATCCGGATCCTGAGCAATGGAGTTGCATCGGGACTTCGCGGTCTGCTTCAGATTAGGGGGCATCGCCGGCTGGCCGGTCAACCCAGTGTCATGCGCAGATCGCGGCGTTGCAGCAGCGGCCCGCCGCGCGGCTGCAGGGTGGCGGGCCGACTGGAGAAGGGGATGGGGCTCAGCCGATTGAGATCGATGGTGGTCTCCACCAGCAGATTGCGCTCCGGGAACAGGTCGAGCAGCGTGAGGGTCTGCACCGCCGGCTGGCCGCCACTGAGCAAGGGGCGCGGCCCGCTGCCCATCGCGCCCAGCCCCAGCAGGTTGGTGTCTCCCACCCGGGCTGGATACCAGGCGTGCTGGTGGCCGCTCACGTACAGATGCACGCCGTGGCGTTCAATCAGGCCTCTGAGCCGCTTGGGCCGTTGCAGCACCTCGCCTGGGCGGTCGCGGCCCTGGCTGAGCCCATAGGCAGGCAGGTGCCCCATCACCAGCCGCAGCCGTGCCCGGCGCGCCGCTGCCGAGCCGAGTTGGTGGTCGAGCCACTTCCAGTCGCTTTCGCTCACCTGGGCGGATGAGGCATCAAGCACCACAACGAACACCTCCTCCTGGCGGATGCTGTAGCGAAACGGGAAGCCGCCGCCGTCGAAGAAGTGCAGGCCCAGGGAATCGCGTCGCGGCCGCCAGAAGCGCGACGCCCGCTCACGGTCGCGGGCGAACAGATAACCCGACGCCCCTTTGCTGCTGGAGCCGTCATGGTTGCCGATCGCCGGTGCGAAGGGTTCACCGACGCCTCGCAGCGGCCGCAGCACCTGGCGCTCGAAGCTGCTCCACAGTCCATCGAGCTGACTGGAGCTCAATCCCAGCTTCTGGCCGGCCACCATGTCACCTGCGCAGAGCACCAGATCCACCCGCAGCTCCCGCAAGAGCTGCACGCCGCGATGCACCTGCGGCACATAGCTGCTGGAGCCATAGCTGGAGTTGAGATCGCTGATCAGGCCGAGGCGCTGGCTGCCCCGTGCGATTCCGCTCAGTCCCGCCGCCAGTTGAACCGATCGGCTGTCAGCCGGCTGACCGGCCAGTTCTCTCACCAGCAGAAGCAGTCCGCCACCTCCAGCAAGGCTGAGCAATCGGCGGCGGCTGAGCGGCGTCAAGCCGGTCAGGCTGCCCGGATCGCCAGCAGCTGGTGCTCCAGTCTCCTGCGCAGCCGGTTCTGCACCAGATCGCAGAGATCGTGCACCAGGTCATCATCGGCGGAGTAGATCAGGCGCACCCCATCGCGTCGGCAGCTCACCAGGCCGGCCCGCTGCAGCTGCCCCAGCTGGCGGCTGATGTGGGACTGGGAAAAACCGGTGGCTTCGATCAGTGCCGCCACATCCATTGAGCTGTGCTTGAGCTGGCAGAGCAGCTGCAGGCGGGCCGGCTCACTGAGCAGCCGGAAGAACTGACTCAGTTCCCCCAGCAGCTGGGGGCTGGGGGGGTCGATGAACGGATCGGTGAGGGCTGACTGATCAGCATGGGCTGACGGAACGGCAACGGGTGCCGGATCCGCCAGGGCTGATCGGTTCGTCGGGGCTGACTGGCTGGCTGACATCTCTCGCTGCGAGCCCATCCCCCAGCACGGCCTTAAATTGGCCCATTATGCCGGGTGGCTCAATTGACCTGCTGGCCCTTGGCTTTGCCTTGCCCTTTGCCTTGCCCTTTGCCCTTGCCGGCGGGACCGCCGACCGGTGCATCGATGCCGTTGCGCTCGAAGATGCGCCGCATGCCATCGCGCTCTTTCTGGCGCAATGTCATCTCCGCCTTGCGCTGAGTCTTCAGGCAGTCGCGTAGGCCGTCCGACTTGCGGGTACCGTTGACACAGCGCTCGCTCGTTTCGAGAATCTTCCGGCGTTCTTTGAAGTCTTCGAGCAGCAGGGCTTTGCGTTCCGGGAAGATTTTTTCCTGCTGCTCTTTGCTGAGCTTCGCTGAGGGTGCTGAGTCCTGGGCCAGAGCGGGCACACCGCTGGCAGTGCTGAGCAGGATGGCGGCCAGGCCAGCCTGGAGTGCTCGGCTGCTGAAGGTCAGGGGATGCGTCACGGAGGGGTCGACGGTCGGAGACCGGGTGATCAACAGCACTGATCCTGCTCGAGAGATCTGACAGCGTTCTGACTGGAGCTGGCTCAGTTGTGACTGGATGTGCCTGAGGCGGAGGGCAGCAGCGATCGCCCACGTAGCACGACAGCAAAGCCGGGCGGTTCTGGCGCCGTGCAGCGGCGGCAGAGCAGATCACCTCCATGGGCCCGGGCCACCCGTTCGGCGATCGCCAAGCCCAGACCGCAGTGTCCGTTTCCACCCCGGGCCTGATCGAGCCGCTGAAAGGGCTGCAGCACCTGGGACCACTGACCTGGATCGACGCCGGCGCCGCTGTCGATCACGCTGATCGCGAAGCCATCCTCTCCCCAGGCAGACAGCTGCAGCCGGTAGGGAGGGCGGCCGTGGCTGCGGGCGTTGTCGAGCAGGTTGGTCAGGGCCCTGGCCAGGGCGGTGATCTGCACCAGGGCCTGCAGGGGCTGCAGCTCCAGCGTCAGGGGTTCAAGGCCGCTCTGGCCGGCCAGTTCCGCCAGCAGGGCCTGCAGATCCAGCGGTGCCGGCGCTTCGTCGCCCTGGCCTCGCGCGAAGCTGATGAACTGGCCGGTGATGCGCTCCAGAGCATCCAGGTCGGCAAGGGCCCGCTTCTGCTCCTCGGCGGACATCGCGGTGGATTCAGCCAGATGCAGGCGCAGGCGCAGCCGGGTGAGCGGACTGTTGAGGTCATGACCGATGCCGGCCAGCATCGTGGCCTGGTCCTGACGGGCCTGGGCCAGCTGGGCGGCCAGGGTGTTGAAGCCGGCCGTGATCCGGCGCACGGCCGCCGCACCCCGTGTCGGCAGCGGCTGCGGATCCAGCCCCGAACCAAGCTGCTGCAGAGATCGTTCCAGCAGTCGCAGTGGCCGCCGCACCTCCAGATTCAGCACCAGGGTGCTCAGGGCCAGCCCGGTGGCCACCAGCGACAGGCCGAGCGAGAGAGGGTCTGGTGGCCAGCGTTGCGGCTGGGGAATCGCTGTGCTCAGCCACACCGGGTCGATCGGCGAGGCCATCTCCACCCAGAGACGCCCGTCAGCGGCGCGCACCTGCCGGCAGTAGCTCAGCTTGGTGCAAAGCTCCCGGCGCAGGGCTGTCGCTTCGGCCTCGCCGGCGCCGCCCCGCGCACCTGCTCCAGCGGCTGGCTGGCGATGCAGGTCCAGACCGCTGAGCTCAGCCACCGTTTCCATCGGATAGCGCTCCAGCACCAGTTCCCCCAACCGCAGGCTGAAGGCCACCTCCGAGGCGAGCTGGGCCAGCTGCGCCCCGGCGATCCGCCTGGCCAGCAGGGTTTGCACCACCAGCAGGCTCAGCAGCCACAGACCCAGCCCCGTGGCGCCGTAAGCGAGCAGCCGCAGCCAGCGGCCCTGATCAGCGACGGGCCTGACCATCGGGTACGAACACATAACCGAATCCCCACACGGTCTGGATGTGGCGGGGTTGGCTGGGGTTGTCCTCCAGCAGCCGGCGCAGGCGGGAGATCTGCACATCCATGCTGCGTGCGTCGGTCTCACTGGCTGGCCCCCGGGCCAGCTCGATCAGCCGCTCACGCGATAGGGGTTGATGGGGGTGCCTGGCCAGAGCCAGCAGCAGGCTGAACTCACCGCTGGTGATCGTCACCGCGTCGCCATCCCGCGCCAGGCTGCGGGCGCTGGGGTCGAGGTCCCAGCCCCCGAAGCGGATGCGCTCCGCAGTGGCCAGCGGCGCACCGGCCGGCTGCAGGCCGCGGCGGCGCAGCACCGCTTCGATGCGGGCGGTCAGTTCCCGTGGCAGAAACGGCTTGGCGAGATAGTCGTCGGCACCCTGCTCAAGGCCGATGATTCTGTCGACAGCATCGCCGCGGGCGGTGAGCATCAGCACCGGCAGGTCGTCGCCCCCATCCCGCAGACGCCGCAGCAGCGTCAGGCCGTCATCACCGGGGAGCATCAGGTCGAGCACCACCAGATCGGGGCGTTGGCTCTCCAGACGGGCGGTCAGTTGCTTGCCGTCTGCCAGACAGCGCACCTCGTAGCCCTGCTCACCCAGGTAAGTGGCCAGCAGCTGGCGGATCTCAGGGTCATCGTCCACGACCCAGATGCGGTGAGGGCGGCTCATCCCTGGTGGGGCGGATCTGCGATGCAGGGTATCGGCGATCGGCACCCAGCTCCGATTCAGGCCGGTGCCAGGCCGCTGGCGTCGAACATCCCCTCGAACAGCACGGAGCTGAGATAGCGCTCGCCCGAATCGGGCAGCACCACCACGATCGTCTGGCCGCTGAAGGCAGGATCCGCCGCCAGGCGCAGGGCAGCGGTGGTGGCGGCGCCGCAGGAGATGCCTGCCAGGATCCCTTCCTCCCGCATCAGCCGGCGGGCCATCTCCACCGCTTCAGCATCGCTGACGGTTTCCACCCGATCCACCAGGTCAAGGTCGAGGTTGGTCGGCACAAAGCCGGCGCCGATCCCCTGAATCTTGTGCGGGCCGGGCTTCAGCTCCTCCCCGGCCAGGGTCTGGCTGATCACCGGACTGTTGTCCGGCTCCACCGCCACTGACAGCAGCGGCTTGCCGAGGGTGTGCTTGATGTAGCGGCTGACGCCGGTGATCGTGCCGCCGGTGCCCACCCCGGCCACGAGCACGTCCACGTTCCCCTCGCAATCGGTCCAGATCTCAGGGCCGGTGGTGTCGTGGTGGATGCGGGGATTGGCGGGGTTGGCGAACTGCTGCAGCAGTACATAGCGATCGGGATCGGACTCGGCCAGCTCCCGGGCGGCGCTGATGGCACCGGGCATGCCCCTGCGTCCTTCGGTGAGCAGCAGGCGCGCCCCATAGGCTGTGAGCAGCTTGCGCCGCTCCAGGCTCATCGTGTCCGGCATGGTGAGGGTGAGCGGAATCCCCCGGGATGCGGCCACGAAGGCGAGGGCGATGCCGGTGTTGCCACTGGTGGGCTCAATCAGCTCCTTCCCAGGCCCCAGCAGACCGTCCTGCTCCGCCTGCCAGATCATCGCTGCACCGATCCGGCATTTCACCGAATAGGCCGGGTTTCGTCCCTCGATCTTGGCCAGCACTCGCGCCCCACAGCCCAGCGTCACCCGCTGCAGCTGTACAAGCGGCGTGCGGCCGATGCTGAGGCTGTTATCGGCGAAGACGGTCATGGCAGGCGCCGTTATGGGGTCACCCTAGGCACCCTGATCGGGCCTGAACCACAACGGGCCCTTGCTACTGGGCCACCGGGTCCCATTCGATCTTCACCACATCCACCGGCCCACGGCCCGTTTGGTTGAGTTCGTGAGCGGCCCGAAGAGCAGCTTCATGAGTGTGAAACAGGTAGGCATCCCCAGCCTCCATCACTTCGGTGACGTGTTGATCCTGACCTTCAACAGCCAGATAGTGGGCGTTGTCGAGGCGCTGGATGGCGTAGCGCTCCGGCTGCGTGCAGTCCATCGGATGGGATGGATCGATCTCCGGTGCCCAGAAGTGCATGACCACGAGGGAGGTTGCCGTAAAGGGCGCTGAGGTTCGCGAACAGACCATAGCGAGCCGGGCCAGTGCTGCCTACTTCAAACCTCTTAACAGGAACATAAACATTCAATGAACCTTGGCAGGCCCGTTGCGGAACGCCTTTGCGGTCGCGGCCGCGCCTGATGAGGCGCCCCTTGCCCTTCTCCGCCATCTCCCTCCATGGCTCTGGTCAAAGCTCCCGTTCTCGGCATTGAACGTTTTGCAAATGCCCGCAACAAGGAAAACTGGGCTCACGCCTCGTCGGAAGACCGCAACACCATCATTCGTGCGGTGTACCAGCAGGTGCTTGGCAATCAGTACATCATGAACAGCGAACGCCTGGAAGGCCTCGAATCGCTGTTCCGCAATGGCGATCTCTCGGTGCGGGAGTTCGTGCGTCAGGTTGCGAAGAGCGGTCTGTATAAGCAGAAGTTCTTCGAGAATTGCAATCCCTACCGATTCATTGAGCTGAACTTCAAGCATCTGCTGGGTCGCGCTCCCCAGAACAAGGCTGAAATGCTGCATCATTTCACCATCCTGCAGGAACAGGGCTGCGACGCGGAGATTGATTCCTACATTGACAGCAGTGAGTATCAGGAGCGTTTTGGCCAGGACGTGGTGCCCTTCATCCACGGCTGGGACTATTCCAAGGGGCAGGAGGGCCGTCAGTTCTCCTGGCTCATGCAGCTGGCCCGCGGTGCCGCGGCATCGGTGAAAGGCGACGCCGCCGGCGTGCAGTCGCGACTGAACAAGGTGGTTCACGTGAACCGTGCCATCGCTGTCAATCCGCCGAGTTCGGGCCCCGCCTTCTTCCGCTCCTCGGTCGGCTCCGGCAACTACGACGCCGATCTCGGTCGTGGTGTGGCGGTGTTCAACAGCGACCGTTCCGACCGGGTGGGTGGCCTGCCCGTGGTGGCCGGCAGCCGTTCGAGCCAGTCCAGCAGCTCTCGCCTGGTCACCTTGCTGGTAACCGGCATCGCCGACAACAGCTACTGCCGCTCCTCTGAAACCGTGATGCGGGTGCCGTTCACGCGCATGAATGAGGCACTGCAGCGCATCGGTCGTCTCGGCGGTCGGGTGGTGGAGGTGCGCGTCAACTGAGCGACAACGGAGCACCGCCAGCGCAGCGTTGCTCGCGGGCGGGAGCTGCTGGCTGGATCCCGGGGTTATGCCGGCAGATCCAGCTGGTGCTGCGAATGCCGCAACGGCAGGATCAGGTCGAGCTGGGCCCCCCCCTCTGGATGGTTGCTCGCCTGTACCCTGCCGCCGTGGGTGACCGCGATCTGCTGCACGATCGAGAGTCCCAGGCCGCTGCCGCTGCGCTGGCTGCGCACCCGCGAGGGATCGCCCCGGTAGAAGCGCTCGAACAGGTGCTCGAGATCCTGCTCGCTCAGCCCCGGCCCTCGATCCCGCACGCTCACCTGACACCAGCCGCCGCGGCTGCTGAGGGTCACCGCCACCTGCTCGCCATCGGGGCTGTAACGCACGGCGTTGTCGATCAGGTTGAGCAAGGCCCGATGCAGTCTTGAGTTGTCGGCTTCGATCAACAGCTCCCGCTTCTGCTGCAGCGCCAGGCTCACGCTCCGCTGTTCGGCTAGGGGCCGCAGCCCGCTCCAAACCTGTTCCACCAGCTGACCCAGCTCCAGGTGGTGCAGCTGCAGGCCTCGCCCCGGCATGGTGTTTTCCAGCCGGGAGAGTTCGAGCAGGTCGCCGACCAGCTCCTGCAGGCGCAGCAATTCCCGTTGCAACCGCTCCACCAGCCGTTCATTCTGCGGACTCACCTGGGCGGCCAGGCTGTCGCCCACCAGCAGGAGCGCCGTGAGCGGCGTTTTCAGTTCGTGGGCCACATCGCTCACCCAGCGTTCCTGCTGCTCAAGCTGTGCCTCAAGTGAACGGCGACTCTGCAGCTGTATCCCCACCCAGCCCGCCTTGCCGGGCACCACCATCAGGTCGTAGTCCTGTCCGTTGAATGGCCATTCCAGTCGCTGCAGCCGGTCCTGGCGTCGGGCGATCGCCACGCTGCTGGCCAGGGTGGCGTCATCGCAGACGTCCCGCAGCTCCCTTCCCCGGCAGCGGCTGATGCCTTCCACCCCCAGAATCCGCTCCGCCCGGGGATTGATGTGTCGCACCTGATCACCCTCCGCCAGCAGGATCCAGCCCACGGGGGAGGCGTCCATCCAGCTCAGCAACTGCAGTGATCCCGGCAGGGCGGCCAACCGCCGCCGTTGCTGACGCCACCGCCACAGCCATCCCCAGATCATCAGTGCAACGTCAGCGGTGGTGGTTCAGGCGCGCTGCTTGGGCGTGCGCTCAGCCGAATCGATAGCCGAACCCTCGCACGGTGATCAGATGCTCGGGAGCGGAGGGACTCTGCTCCAGTTTCTCGCGCAGCCAGCGGATGTGCACATCTACCGTCTTGCTGTCGCCGAAGTAGTCGACGCCCCACACCTGCTCCAGCAGCTTGTCGCGGCTCCAGACGCGTCTTGGGTGCTGCATGAACAGTTCAAGCAGCCGATATTCCTTGGGGGAGAGATTGACGTCGATGCCATCGCGGGTGACCCGGCACTCCTCCTGATACAGGCGCAGGTTGGCGTGCTCCAGCACTTTGCTGTCGGACGTGCTGGCGGTGCGTCGCAGCAGGGCCCGGCAGCGGGCCACCAGTTCGCGCATCCCGAACGGCTTGATCAGATAGTCGTCGGCCCCCACTTCCAGACCGAGCACCCGGTCGGTTTCGCTGTCGCGGGCGCTTACCACCAGGATCGGTGTGTGATCGTTGGCGGAGCGGAGCTGGCGGCACACATCCAGCCCGCCCAGGCCCGGCAGCATCAGATCGAGAACCACCAGCGCGAACCCATCCCCCTGCGGCGCACGTTGCAGCGACTGAAGAGCATCGCGACCATTGCCGCAGGCAGTGACCGTGAATCCCTCCAGTTCCAGGGAATCGCGGATTGTCTCGCGGATTGTTTCGTCGTCTTCGACGACCAGCAGCCGGGGTTGCATGCTGCCATTCTCGCCCCTGAGCGGACGATCCCAGAACAGGGTTCGATCAGGCAAGACGGTACCCCTTGCCCCGCACGGTGGTGATCAGCTCGGGCCTGGCGGGATCGGCTTCCAGTTTCAGCCGCAGCCAGTGGATGTGCACATCGACGGTCTTCGGGTCGAGATCGAGGGATTCCAGCTCACCCCACACCCGGCTGAGCAGATCCTCCCGGTGCCAGATCTGCCCCTGGTGCTCGAGCAGAAAGCGCAGCAGCCGGAACTCGCGGGGAGACAGGGCGACGACACGGCCATCGCGCATCACCCGATGCTCCTCCACCACCATCTCAATCGGCCCGCAGCGCAGCACGGTGCGGGCTTCGCCGCCCAGCTGGCGGCGGCGCGCCAGGGCCCGGCAGCGGGCCAGGCATTCCGCCAGTCCGAACGGCTCGAGCATCACGTCGTCTGCACCGGCCTCCAGCGCCCGCACCCGTGCCGCTTCGCCGGTCGCTGCCATGGTGCTGCCGATCACCAGCAGCGGCACAGCCCGGACACGATCGGTCTGAAAGCCGCAGGCGGCCAGCACACCTGCCGCGCAGGGATCGCCGCACACCACCACAAGATCCCAGTCGTCGTTCTGGGCAAGGTGCTGCTGCAGGCTCTCCGGTCCCTCACACGTCATCACAAAAAAACCCTCCTGCTGGAAGGTTTTCCGCAGCGTCGGTCTCCCTGGTGGATCGGCCGTCACCAGCAGCAGCCGCAGGGGCCGCTGCTGCGGGTTCATCGCTTGGCAAGGGGCTGGTGGCTGATCACCAGGCGGCGCTGCGCATCGATTTGCAGCCAACCCTCATCCCGCAGGTTGCCCAGCACCCGGGTCACGGTCACGCGGGTGGTGCTCAGGGCGCTGGCCAGATCCTGGTGGGTGAGGCGGATATTCAGGCGCAGGCCCTGATCGCAGGGCTGGCCGTAGTCGTTAGCGATCAACTCCAGAAAACCGCGCACCCGGTCATCGATGCGGCGCAGACCGAGCAGAGCGAGCATCGCTTCGCTCTGGCGGTAGCGGGCCGCCATTCCCTGCAGCACGGCAACGGCCAGGTGGGGGGAACGGGCCAGTTCCTCGCAGCTCAGGCAGAGCAGGTCGCTGTCGAGCAAGGTGCGAGCCTCATAGGCCTGCACGTTGCTGAGGGGGTCGCCGAACGGTTCGTTCGGGCCGGCCAGACCGAGGAGCAGTTCATCGCCCTGGATCGATATGGCGCTGAGCTTCACCATGCCGCGCACCACCAGCCACACACTCTTCTTCAGCAGCGGTACGTCGCTGCCCGCACTCAGATGAACAAGGCTCCGTTTTTCATAACTGGTCTCGAGCAGGTCCCGGAAGCTGTCGCGAGCGCTGGCTTCGTGGGCAGGCGTGAACACCATGACGGGCTGGACCTGGTTTGCCTGAACGCTATGGGCCCCGATCGGGGGGCAGGCAAAGGCTCGGTAGCGGTGCGTTTAAGAAACGGTTAGCCCGGGCTGGCCTGGCTGGCAGGCACGGCCAGGGGCAGCCGCAGCAGCCACAGCTGGGAGCCCTGCGGCCACAGCAGGGTGATGTGCAGACGGCTCACCAGTGACCTTGCCCTGGCGTCGCCGTCGGCGAGCGCGCCGAGGCTGCTGCGGCTGGTCCGTCGCACCTGGGTGCCGTCAGGCAGTTCGCCCCACTCGGCCAGAGGGGAGCTGACATCGGCCTGATCCCAGCTGCGCTGCAGCTGGCGCTGCTGAGCTGGATCGAGCCAGAGCTGGCGACGTTGCTGCGCGGCCATCGCCTGGGTGACGCCGTCGTTGGGCAGTGCAGAGGCGGCTCCCTCAGCGATCGCCCGGGCCAGTTCGAGCGCAGCCCCGGGTTGCCGCGGCAGGCCGGCAGCTGGCGGGCTCTGCGGTTCAGCCGCAGGGACCGGTGTCGCGTTGGGGGGCTTGGCTCGGATGGTGGTCGATCTGCGTGTGTTGCTTCCCTTGGCTGATTCCGTTGATCGGGCCAGTGCTGTCGGAGGGCTGACATCTGCGGCTCGAATCCGGGCGTTGCTGTCTCGGCTGCTGACGCTGGGGGTCCCTGGGGCCGTGCTGGTCGCCGGTTGTTGCGGTGCTGCGGCGTCCATGAGATCCGGCGGCGGTGGCGGCGGTGGCGGCAGGGGCAGGGTGATCGGCTGGCCCAGCGTCGGGCCGCTGCCCGCCAGCGGATTGAGGCGATTCCCGAGACGGAGTAGTTCGGGCGTGTCATCCACCGGCGCGCTCTGCGCCCGTTCGGCCCTGGGAGGCAGCAGCGGGCGCAGCAGGGCGACCAGCAGGCCCTGGCTGAGCACGGCTGCCGCCAGTGCGGGCAGCAGTGGATGGTTGAGGCGGCGGAGCTGGAGGAACTGGGGCTCCAGCCGTTTGCGCCAGGTGCGGAACTGAGGGACGGTCTGGCCGGTGAGGCGTTCGATCGGTTCCAGCAGGCGGCGTCGATCAACCATGGCGCGACCCTCCGGGAGGCAACTGCAGATCCACCGGCAGGGGGCCAATCTGGAGCTCCTGCAGCAGCAGGCGCAGCTGGCCCCAGTTCAGCTGGGGATCAGGGATCACCCGCAGCCTGCTGCCGGGATGGCGGCTGGCCGTGGCGCGCAGAAACGGAACAAGCTCACGTCGCTGGATCGGTTGATGCCAAAGTCGCAGCTGCTGCCCGGCTCCAACATGCAGGGTCACGACCGCCTGCCGCAGGGGCCGTTGCACGATGCGCTGGGGCAGCAGCAGCAGGGCGAGGCCGAAGCCGGCCAGGCCGGCGGCCAGCGCCCCGTGGCTGAGGCTGCTGAGCAGGGCTGGCGACAGCAGCTGTGACACGGGCCTGGTCATGGCAGCAGGGCTGGCTCGAGCTCAACCGGCCCACCGCCTTGGCGACGCAGCCAGGCCAGGGCTCCGCTGACGTCGGCGATGCTGAGGGAATTGCTGGCCAGCAGCCGCACCGGGCGATCGCGGTTGTCGGCAGCGGCCAGCAGGCGAGCGAGTGCGGCGGCAGCGATCGGCTGTCCATCGAGGTACCAGCGGCCCTGGGCAGAGTGCACCACCAGCAGGGGCTGGCTGACCAAGGGATCGAAACGGGAGGGAACCCGTGGCTCAACGCCGCTGGCCAGAAGCGCCGGCAGGGCGGCGACTGCGGTGCACACCAGCAGCACCGATGCAGCCAGAGGGGTCAGCAGGGCAGGGGCGAGCATCAGCCGGTCTCGCTGCTGCGCTGAAGCCGTTCCAGCTGCCATTGGCTCAGGCCCTGGTTGAGCAGCAGCAGGGCAGTGGCCAGCAGGGCCAACTGCAGACCGATCAGGGTGGGCAGCAGCACGTCGGCGTAGCCGGCCAGCGGATTGGCGGGGGGGAGCAGGAGCTGGGGGCCGAGGCTGCGCAGCACCCGCATCAGCCCGGCGGTGGTGCCCACCAGGCCCAGCAGCGGCGCGAGAATCAAGGCGGCTTGAAGAACGGGCTCGCCCCAGGCCATCAGCCGCCGCTGCCGCTCCAGGATCAGCTGGCGCTGCTGCTGGTCTTCACAGTCAGCCAGTTGGCTGCGTGCGTCCTGCCAGGGCCGACGCCCCTGCCGCCACCAGCGCCACCAAAACCCGCAGCGCTCGAACCCTACTGTGCACACCGCCAGGGACATGATGAGCAGCGGCAGGGCCACCGCACCGCAGGCCGTCCAGAGAGAAAGCGCTGAACCCATCGCACCCGTCGCCAGGATCATGCGTCGACTGCGGCGAGGTTATGGAGCACCGGCCGGGGATGGGTGTGTTTCTGTTGCTTGACAGCCGGCGGCCCGGGGAAACAGCTGCCGGTTTCTGTTGGCGATCGCCACCAGGGACAGCATCACGGGCACCTCGACCAGAACACCCACCACGGTGGCCAGGGCGGCGCCGGAGTTGAGGCCGAACAGGCTGATGGCCACCGCCACCGCCAGCTCGAAGAAGTTGGAGGCGCCGATCATGGCGCCGGGGGCGGCGATGGCGAGGGGCTGGCGCCAGAGCCGCATCCACTGGGCCGTGATCCAGAAAATCAGGTAGGTCTGCAGGATCAGCGGGATGGCGATCAGCATGATCGCCAGGGGGTTGGCCAGGATGGCGCCTGCCTGCACCAGGAACAGCAGCAGCACGGTGGCGATCAGGCTCACGATCGCCACCGGCTTGAGCCGTGCCTCCAGGCGCTCGATCCGGCCGGGGCTGCGCAACAGCACGCGGGTGAGCCAGCCGGCCGCAAGGGGCACCACCACGAACAGCCCCACCGCCGTCACCAGGGTGTCCCAGGGCACCAGCACCCTGCTCACCCCCAGCAGCAGGGCGGCGATCGGCGCGAAGGCGAACACCATGATCAGGTCGTTGATCGCCACCTGCACCAGGGTGTAGTTGGCGTCGCCATCGCTGAGGCGGCTCCACACAAACACCATCGCCGTGCAGGGGGCCACCCCGAGCAGGATCATGCCGGCGATGTACTGATCGCCGAGTTCGGCTGGAATCCAGGCGCCGAACAGGCCGCGGATGAACAGCCAGGCGATCGTCGTCATCGTGAGCGGCTTGATCAGCCAGTTCACCGCCACCGTGACGATCAGTCCCTTCGGCTGGCGGCGCAGGATCGTTTGCGGACCGCCGGCAATCGCGCCGAAATCCACTGCCAGCATCATGGGGTAGATCATCCCCCAGATCAGCAGGGCGATCGGCAGGTTGATGCGCGCCACCTGCAGCGCCTCGATCGCCGCCGCCGCGCCGGGGAACAGAGCGCCGAGAGCCACGCCGGCCACGATCGCCAGCGCCACCCACAGGCTCAAGAACCGTTCAAAGATGCCCATAGCGTGCGGCTTCAGGGGAAGGGATCAACTGCAGGGGTGGGCGGGGGCGGTGCAGCCGGCGGCCAGGTCGCCCAGCCAGCCGCGCAGGCTGTTGAGCGCCCCAGGTTGGAGCCGGTAGTACACCCAGCGGCCGCTCTGGCGATCGGTCAGCAGGCCGGCATCCTTAAGCACCTTGAGGTGAAACGACAGCTTTGACTGGGCCAGCCCCAGCACTTCGGTGAGCTCGCACACGCAGCGCTCACCGCCGCCGAGCGCCTCGATCACCTGAAGGCGGATCGGATCGGCCAGGGCCTTGAGCAGCTGGCGGGCCTGGTCCGGCCCCAGCTCCGTCGTTGACGGCGCCGCCGGCAGGCTGGCAGGACGCACTGGCAAGAGAACTGAATTGATCAAATCTAGTTGGTGCGAAGCACCACCCTTAACCGTTGCATAAGACCCATCAACTCCGCTTGATTGGAGAATGGGCGCAGTTGCACTCCTCCCCATGCGCGTGGGCATCAACGGCTTCGGCCGCATCGGTCGGCTGGTGTTCCGCGCCCTGTGGGGCCGGCCCGGAATTGAGCTGGTACACATCAATGAGCGCGCCGGCGATGCCCACACCGCCGCCCACCTGCTCGAGTTCGATTCGGTGCACGGCCGCTGGGCCCACGCGGTGACAGCCAGTGACGGCGCCAGAGTCATCCAGGTCGACTCCCAGGCGATCGGCTACTCCCAGGCCAGCGATCCGGCCGCTGTGCCATGGAACCAGGCAGGCGTGGAGCTGGTGCTCGAATGCAGCGGCAAGATCAAAACTCCTGAAACCCTCGAGCCCTACATCGCCGAGCTGGGGGTGCAGCGGGTGATCGTGGCCTGTCCGGTGAAGGGTGCCGTGGCCGGCGAGGAGGTGCTCAATGTTGTGTACGGCATCAACCACGGCCTCTACGACCCGGCCCGCCACCGGGTGATCACCGCCGCCTCCTGCACCACCAACTGCCTGGCGCCGGTGGTGAAGGTGGTGCACGAGAGCTTCGGCATCCGCCACGGCTCGATCACCACCCTGCACGATGTGACCAACACCCAGGTGGTGATCGACAGCTTCAAGAGCGACCTGCGTCGCTCCCGCTCCTGCCTGCAAAGCCTGATCCCCACCACCACCGGTTCAGCGAAGGCGATCGGCATGATCTTTCCCGAGCTGCTGGGCAAGCTCAATGGCCACGCGGTGCGCGTGCCCCTGCTCAATGCCTCACTCACCGATGCGGTGTTCGAGCTGGAGCGCGCCGTGACCGTGGAGGAGGTGAATGGCGCCTTCGAGGCGGCGGCGCAGGGCCCGCTGCAGGGAATCCTGGGCTATGAAACCCGGCCGCTGGTGTCGGTCGACTACGTGAACGACAGCCGCAGTTCGATCGTGGATGCCCCCTCCACGATGGTGGTGAACGGCACCCAGCTCAAGGTGTTCGCCTGGTACGACAACGAGTGGGGTTACAGCTGCCGCATGGCCGATCTGGCCTGCCACGTGGCAGCCCTGGAGGAGAAGTGATGAAGGCCCTCTCCCCCCTGCAGCAGTACGCGATCATCACCGCCAACAACTGGGCGTTCACCCTCACCGATGGGGCGCTGCGCATGCTCGTGGTGTTCCACTTCTTCCAGTTGGGTTACACCACGCTGCAGATTGCCTTCCTGTTCATCTTCTATGAGTTTTTCGGCATTCTCACCAACCTCTACGGCGGCTGGCTGGGGGCCCGCTTCGGCCTGAAGCTCACCCTCTGGATCGGCACCCTGCTGCAGATCGCTGCCCTGCTGCTGCTGGTGCCGGTGGCCGACACCTGGCCCAGGGCGTTGTCGGTGGCCTGGGTGATGGTGGCCCAGGCGATCAGCGGCATCGCCAAGGATCTGGAGAAGATGAGCGCCAAGAGCGCCATCCGCGTGGTGGTACCGGAAACCCCGGACGATCAGGCCAAGGGCGAGCAGCAGCTGTTCCGCTGGGTGGCCATCCTCACCGGAGCCAAGAACGGCCTCAAGGGCCTCGGTTTCTTTGTGGGCGGCCTGCTGCTCTATGCGGTGGGCTTCAACAAGGCGGTGATCGTGATGGCGGTGTGGCTGGCCCTGGCCTTCCTGCTCACCCTGCTGCTGCCGCGCGACATCGGCCGGATGAAGAGCAAGCCCGCCTTCAAGGCCCTGTTCTCCAAGAGCGAGGGCATCAACGTGCTCTCGATGGCCCGCTTTTTCCTGTTCGGCGCCCGCGATGTGTGGTTCGTGGTGGCCCTGCCCGTATTCCTGCAGGCCACCCTGGGCTGGCGCTTCTGGGAGGTGGGCGGCTTCATGGGTCTGTGGGTGATCGGCTACGGCATCGTGCAGGGCACGGCGCCGAGCCTGCGCCGCGCCTGGGGCCAGAGCCGGCCGCCGGGCCCCAGTGCCGTGCAGTTCTGGGCCGCCCTGCTCACCGCCATCCCCGCCCTGATGGCGATCACCCTCTGGCGCGAGGTGGGCAACCCCGCCCTCACGGTGGTGGTGGGCCTGGCGGTGTTCGGGGTGGTGTTCGCCATGAATTCCTCAATTCACAGCTACATGATCCTGGCCTATACCGAGGCCGAGGATGTGAGCCTGAATGTGGGCTTCTATTACATGGCCAACGCCGCCGGCCGCCTGGTGGGCACCCTGCTTTCCGGTGCCCTGTTCCTGGTGGGCGGGATCCAGGCCTGCCTCTGGGCCTCGGCCGTGATGGTGGGCCTGGCGGCCCTGGTGAGCCTGCGGCTGCCCCAGCCGCCTCGTCTGGCAGCCGCCGCGATCACTCCCTGATCTTGTCCACCTCCGCCAGCGCTCGCTTCAGCACGTCGCCGCGCAAGGGCACGAAGCCGAGACTTGCCGCGGTTGCCTGGGGACCCTCCTGGAGCGACCAGGTCAGAAACTGCCGCATCGCCTGCGCCGTCTCGGCGCCGTAGCCGGTTTTGTAAGCCAGGATCCAGGTGAAGGCCACGATCGGGAAGCTCTCGGCCCCGGCAGGATTGCAATCCTCCCCTCCGAGCCGCTCATCAAGCTTCACCTCGTTCAGTGCAGAAGCTCCGCTTTTCTCGTTGGCCAGCACAAACGTGCCGGCCTTGTTCTGCAGGGCCACCGGTTTGATCCTGCCCTGCACGAACGCCTGATTGAGATAGCCGATCGAGCCTGGGGTGTTGGCGATCACCCCAGCAACGCCTTCATTGCCTTTGGCGCCTACGCCCACCGGCCAGGTGACCGCCTTGCCCTTGCCCACCTTTGCCTTCCAGTCGCTGGAGAAGCAGGCCAGGGCGTTGGTGAAGGCATAGGTGGTGCCGCTGCCATCGGAGCGATGCACCACTGTGATCGGACCATCGGCGCAGCCCAGCTGTTTCCAGTTGCGGATTCTGCCCAGGAAGATGTCGGCCAGCTGGGCCTGGCTGAGCTTCAGCTCTGGGCAGCTGGGGTTGTTGACGGCAGGCGTCACGGTGCCGCCCAGCATCGGGATCTGCACGGCGCCCCGTTTGCCCGCTGCCTCCTTGGCGAAGTCGGCCTCGTTCAGCTGTTCATCGGTGGCGCCGAAATCGACCGAGCCAGCCAGGAACTGGCGCACCCCGGCGCCCGACCCCACCGATTGGTAGTTCACTTGATTGCCAGTCTCTTTGGCGTAATCCTGGGCCCAGCGCTGGTAGGCGGCCGCTGGGAAGGATGCTCCGGCGCCATTGATGGTGGGCAATCTTGAACCGGGTGCTCCACCGCAGGCATTGGTGAGCAGGGCAACCGCCAGCACGGTGGCGCCGCTGCGCAGCAACCGGCGGGCCATGGTGGAGCGGCAGGGTGCGGGCATGGCAGGCAGTGGGGAAGCTATGGCTGCAGCGTATGCGGCATGGCCTAAGGATGGTTTGTGTCTCTGTGCTCTGTCTGTGCTGCAAAACAAAAAAGGGGCCCCGTTGGAGGAGCCCCAAGCATGCTGAGAGGATGCGGGGCCGTGGCCCCTGGTATCACTTGCCGATTCTCTTCACAGCAGCCTGCGACTGCTTGAGGATCGAGCCCTTCAGGGGCACGTAACCCAGGTCGTCCGCCAGGTTCTGGGCGGCGGGGCTGAGCAGGTGATTCATGGCCGCCTGGATGGCGGGCGCCTTGGCGCCATTGCCCTTCTGGTAGACCAGAATCCAGGTGAGGGTGGAGATGGGGTAGCTGTCGGCCCCGGCGGGATTGGGATCCTCACCGGCCAGGTTGGCGTCGAGCTTGATGTTGTTCAGCGCCGCGGCACCGCCCTTGAGGTTGGGCATCACGAACTTGCCGGCCTTGTTCTGCACGGCCGCAGCTTTGATCTTGCCTTTCACAAAGGCCTGGTTGAGGTAGCCGATCGAGCCGGGGGTGTTGCTGATCACGCCGGCCACGCCCTCGTTGCCCTTGCCGCCCACGCCGACAGGCCACTTCACGCTCTTGCCCTCACCCACCTTGCTCTTCCACTCGGGTGAGAAGGCCGAAAGGGAGTTGGTGAATGCGAAGGTGGTGCCGCTGCCATCGGAGCGGTGCGCCACGGTGATCGGACCCTTGCCGCACTTCAGCTGTTCCCAAGTCTTGACGTTACCCAGGAAGATGTCGGCCACCTGCTTCTGGGTGAGCTTCAGGCTGGCGCAGTCGGGCTTGTTGAAGGCTACGGCGATCGTGCCGCCCACGGAGGGGAACTGGATCACGCCGCGGCTCACCTTGGCCGCCTCAGCAGCCTTGATCGGCTCATCGGTGGCGCCGAAATCAACGGTGCCGGCCACGAACTGACGCACACCAGCGCCGGAGCCGACAGACTGGTAGTTCACCTTCACACCCTTGGCATCGGCAAAGGCGCGCTGATAGAAGGGTGCCGGGAAGGTGGCGCCTGCGCCGTTGACGATGGCCTGAGCCAGCACAGGGGCAATCAGGCCGGCGCCGGCGAGGCTGATGCCGGAAATGATCAGGGCCTTCTTGGGGAAGGTCATGGATGAACCGTTGGGGATCTCCTTATAGGTAGCAACCCGGTTGAGTTGATGTCGTTATCGTCTGGTTAAGGGGTGTTCAAGGTTTGATTGTGAGGGGTGTTGGCTGTAACGCTCCGCACTTGATTGATGAGACTGCACAACAAAAAGCCCCCTGATGAGAGGGGGCTGCTGAATGTGGGAGTGGATGTGTGAGGAATGGGGCCTGATCGGCATTGAATCAGGCCGGATGATCAAGCGGGTTGATCAGAACTTGAAGGTGGTCTGGATGACGCCGCCCCAGGTTTCGCGGCCGCTGTTGTTGCGATAATCGCTGGCCCAGAAGATGGCTGGGGTGATCGAGATGTTGTCGGTCACCTGGAACGAGTAGAAGAACTCGTAGAGCCAGCTTTCGGTTTCGCCTTGATCGGTGTAAGGAGGCTGACCGAAGGCGAAGCCGGCAGCGTTGCCTTCGAAGAAGACATCGCTCCACTGCAGGCCGACCATCCAGGACTGGGAATCACGCACACCGCCCTTGCGGCTGCTGGTGCCGTTGTAGCCGTAACCAGCGCTGATCGAAGGAGCCCAGCCAGCCTCGAGGGGCTGCCAGTAACCGGCGATCGAGATGCTGTTGTTGTCCTGACCGTCGATCAGGGTGCGGGGGCTGAAGTTCGGCACGCGAATGGAGGAACCCTCGGAGCCATAGCGATAGCCCACTGCCACGCCCCAGGTCTGGCCCTTGGCGCCGAGCTGAGCGAGCACGTTGATGCCGCTGTCGTCGTAGAAGGCGCCGACGGTCGAATCGTTGTAGCCAGTGGCGGCCACGTAGTTGACGTCGAAGCTCACGTAGGGATTGCCCTTCTCAACCTTCTGCTTCCACTGGAAGCCGAAGCCGGCGCCGGTGGCCTTGTTGTAGGTGCCGGAAGCACCGGCCAGCTGGAAGAAGTCGAGAATGCTCGACTTGTAGGCGCTGGGCAGGAAGGTGAGCATCTCGGTGTTGCGCACCAGGGCACCAGCGGTCAGCTTCATGCCGCTGCCCACCGGGAAGGTGTAGTACAGACGATCCACATGCACCACGTCGCCGAGGTCCTCAGCTTTGTCGAGCTTGAAGATCTGGCTGCTGCTGCCGAAGGGCAGGGAGGTGAAGTTGCCGGTGCGCAGGCGGGTGCGCAGCAGGTCCTTGCCCGTGAAGCTGGTGTCGAAGTTGAGGCGCAGGTCGTAGTTGAACGTGGTCTTGTCGGGATTCGGGCCAGGAATCCTGTCGAAGTTCGGCGTGCCACCGATGATGAAGCTGGCTTCACCTTTGAGCTTGGTGGTGGTGGAGAACTGGTTGGCCTCCAGCTCACCCACTTTGGCCTCGAGGCCATCGACGCGGCCCTTGAGCACGGCCAGTTCCTTCTCGAACTCAGCCATCAGGCGCTTGAGCTCGTCGGTCACTTCGGTGACACGGTCGAGACAGGCGTTCAGCAGGGCGGCCGCTTCGTAGCGGGTCATCGCCTTCTGGCCGCGGTAGGTGCCGTCGGGGTAGCCGGCCACGCAGCCGTAGCGCTCGATCAGGTTGGAGAGAGCCTGGTAAGCCCAGTCGGTCGGACGCACGTCCGAGAACTGGGAGATGCTGGTGACCTGCTCTTCAGTGGCGTACTGATTGACGCTGGAGATGTTGAGCTCAGCGGCCGAAGCGGCTGCCGGAACAATCATGCCGGTGCTGGCGACGGCCAGCAGCAGCTGTTGGAAGGGTTTCATCGGATCCTCACACCGATAGGGGAAGCGCAAATGCGCCGCGCCGAAGGTACCGGATGGAAAGGCCTGGTACGAGTGCCCAGGTGACAACCATGGCGTATTCCTGGATACATGGATTGGCGGGGTTCGCGTGCGTTGGCCTCCCCCTTGCTCGTTCTGCTCTGTTCAGGGTTTCGCTGGCGCTTGCTGTTTTTTTGCTGAGCTGCCAGCCACCACAGTGGGGAGTGAAGCCCGTGCCTCAGCCGGCGAGCGCCCGCAGCGTGTGCCGCGTGTCGGTCTGCGTGAGCTGAACCGCCAGCTCGCGCCACTCTGCCCAGCTCCGTTGACGCAGTCTGTTCAGCAGTGCAGCCAGGTCGGGGACCTCCTGGGTCAAGCCGTGATTCAGTTGGTCGTCGATCGCGGCCCGGAGCACGGCCAGATCATTGAGATCGCCCAGCTGCTGCTGCGCCAGACGCAGCCTGCTGACCCAGCTGTGGCTGCCGATGTGCTCCGCTGCCACCAGATTTTCCAGTTGGTAGCGCACGGTCTTGATCCGCTTGCGCAGGTCGTGCAGGGTTTCCACGTCCTGCTCGAGATGCTGGAGCCACCAGCCTGGATGGAGCATCAGGGTGCAGCTGGCAGGCAGATGCCACTCCGCCCACCAGTCCATGAGGGGCTGGTCGCCCAGAGGGGTGAACATCGGTTCGCGCAACCAGGCCTGCAGTGCGGCCACCAGCTCCAGATGACGGCTGCTCTGCAGCACCTCACCGAGGTGTTCCTGGGCCAGACGCCGCTCCCGTGCCAGTTGACGCCGCACCGGTTTCAGCCGCTGTTGCTCCTCCTCATTCAGCTGCGGCAGCAGCGATTGCTCCAACCGGTCCCTCAACACATCGAGATCACGAGCCATGCCCAGCCGCCGTACTGACTTGGCCAGGCGGCGGTCGCTCACTTCCGCTGGCAGCAGCAGGCAGGGCGCGAACTGGTTGATGCAGGTGCGCAGCCGCCGCATCGCCACCCGCATCTGATGCAGGGGCTCTGGATCCCGGTCTGCCAGTACCGCTGCGTGTAGATCAACGATCCGCCGGCAGTGACGGGTCAGCAGGAGATGGGCGTGGCGACCATTGCTGATCGCCTGAGCTTCGGTGGCGGCTGGACTCGGCTGCATGGGCTCGATCCGTTCTCGATCCCTGGCTGGATTCAAGGCTGGATGCCGGATTGCACCCTGCTTTCCCTGGTTAGCGCGGCAGGGACGGTTGGTTGCCGGCAGGGATATTGCGGATGCCCGGCCTTCTCACACTATCGAGGCTCAGGCGCAGGGTCTGGTTGATGCTCTGACCCACGGGCAGGTCGCCGCCGAAGGCGGTGCCGAGCACGTGGCGGTAGAGCTTGGCTTCCACCAAACGGTATGTGTCTCCCGGCAAGGGTACGAAACGCACCTGCTCAACGAATTTGAGGCCGTTCTGCACGGTGAAGGTGAGGAAGCGACGTAGGTCATCGTCTTTCCTGAGTTCTTTGTCGTTTACATACAGAAACAACGGGCGTGACAGCGGTACATACTTTTCTTGCTGCACACTGCTGATACTGGGAGCAACTACGCCTCTGGGCCCGCCGACGCTCAACGCTTTCAGTTTGTTGCGATTGGCGGCATAGTAAGCAAAGCCGAAATAGCCAAGCGCGTTGGGATTATTGGCGACGCAACGAACGAGTACATTGTCGTCTTCGCTCGCGGTGTAATCGCTACGAGAATTGTCCACATTCCCATTAATTGCCTGGTTGAAATAGTCGAAGGTGCCGGAATCCTCTCCTGGGCCACATAGTTTGATCGGTTTGTCTGGCCAGCTCTTGTTCACTTGGCTCCAGCGCATGACCCGGCCTTGTGCCTGGCGATTCCAGAGACGGCGCAATTCGTCAGTGGTGATCTGCTTGGCCCAGCTGTTGCTGGGGTGCACCGCCACAGTGATCGCGTCGAAGGCGATCGGCAGCTCGATGAAGGTGATGTCACGAGCCTTGCAAGCTTGCAGCTCCTTGCTGTTGATCGGCCTTGAGGCGTTGGCAAGAGGGATGGCACCACTGCAGAACTGGCGGAATCCTGCGGATGTGCCCGTTTCCTTCAGTTCGATGCGCACATCGCTGTTCCGCCCCCCTTGCTGGAAGCTTCGTATGGACTGCTCAACGATCGGGAAAACGGTGCTGGACCCACCGATCTTCACGACATCCACACGAGCGGCCGGACGGCTCTGGGCTCGGGAGTGGGATGGCAGCAGTGCCGCTGGAGTGGCGAGCAGCAGCCCCATCAGCAGCACGCGGGAGCTGCGGGAGTGCAGACGGATGCTGCCAGGATTGGTCGCCATGGAACAGTTATTGACAGACCAACTCTGGTGTGGCCAGGGGTCTGGATGGGTTAAGGAGAGGTTGTGAGCGGCTCATCTGTCTGGCGGCGACGGGGTTTGCGATGAATGGCGTGCCATGCCACGGCATTGGAGTGGTTCTTCTCTGCTCTTATCCGCTGCTGTTTTCCGCTGCCGTTCTTTTCTGCTGTTCTTCTCTGCTGTCAGCCATCGTTTTGGTCTTGGAATCGAACCATCCTGTTCTGATGCTGAGTATGACTTGATTCCAGTTCCTTCTCTGATCTCGTGGTCGGTGTTCGGCATCCCCAACGTGTGTGCAGGCTGCTGCGGATGCAGGCTGGGCCATGAACCACCTATTCTTGGGATGGCTGCGCCGAGAGCTTGTTTGGAACTCATGCTGGAACCTTCAGAGCAATTCTTTATGTGAGCGTGTGGGTGTTGATCTGGGGTACGGCTGCTTCCCTGGTCGATCTCGTGTTGCTGGAGCGAGATGTGTATGGGCCCGGCAGTTTTGGCCAATTGTTCACCTTTGCAAGTTATGGCGTGGCTGCAGTGGTGCTGGCGACCCGTTTTGCTGCACGTTTTCTCAAGCATATGGATTGAAGGGTCAGGCTTCGCAGGCGCATGCGCCGCGTCGAGGTTGCGCTTGTTGTTGGCGATCGCTCACGATGAGCCCCTGATTGGCATGGCCGGGATCGCCTGCGTGCCCATCTCCTGACATTGAGACCAGCTGAAGGGCTGGGGAGGGGATCATTGCGCAAACTTCCGTTACGAGGTTGTGATGGCTCGCTTCGGTTCCGATTCCAACCTTGCCGGCCGCACCCTGCAGCAACTCCGCCAGATGGCTCGCTCGCTGCGGATTGCCGGTTACAGCAGGCTGAATGGGTCGGCGCTCAAGCAGGCGGTGGGCCTGATGGGCAGTCGAGACGATGCCTCCCCAAACGAGCTGGCTCAGACCATTGATCCGGATTGGTGCGGCGACTCCCCTCTGCAGGTGGCTCCGCCTACCGCTGACGCCCGCGCAAGCGATTCAGAGGCCAGCCTCTCGAGCTCAATGGCCGCTCAGGTGCCCGAAGCTTCACTCTCCAGTTCCAGCGTCACCTTCATTCCGCGGGATCCGCAGTGGGCTTATGCGTACTGGCAGATCAGCGCCCATGACCGCTGCCGGGCTGAAGCGGCCGGCGCCGAGCAGCTCTGCCTCCGCCTGGCCGATGTGACCGGTCTGCCCGCAGGTTCTGTTCACCCCCACACGCTTCAGGAGGTGGTGGTGGATGCCAGGGGCAGCGAATGGTTCCTGCCTGTGCCCGTATGCGATCGCGACTACCGGGTCGAACTGGGCTTCCGCCTGCCCGCTGGCGGCTGGTTTCCCCTGGCGATCTCGTCGGTGGCCCATATCCCTGCAGACGGCCCCAGCAGTGTGGTGGCAGACCTCTACGTGCCCTTCAGCCTGGAGGGGCCGCTCGCCGAGGTTCTCCATCAGCAACCTGCCGATGCGGTGAAGCACGAACATCACTATCAGCGAGCGATGGGCGGCTCTGTGCGCCGCGTGGGTGGTGGTTCCGAGCTGCTCCAGGATCTGGGTGGTGAAACCACCGGGATGCACAGCATCAACGACTCTGGAGTGGGCATCTGGGCCAGCGGGCGCACGGAATCCGGCAGTGGCCTGCAGCGCCAGCGCTCCTTCTGGCTGGTTGCGGATGCCGAGCTGATTGTGTACGGCGCGACCGATCCAGCTGCCACCCTGTTCATCGGTGATCAACAGGTGCCGCTTGAGGCCGACGGCAGTTTCCGGGTGCATGTGCATTTCCCCGATGGGGAGCAGCACTACCCGATCCGGGCCATCGCCGCCGATGGCGAGCAGGAGCGTTCAGTCCGGATGCAGTTCCAGCGCTCCACCCCGATCGCCAGGGTGAACAGCCGCTCGGCCGCGGTGATGGAGTGGTTCTGAGCGCGCTTGTTCCGGCTGGCAGGTTCAAGCCCTGCCAGTCACGCATCGCTCAGTCCAATCAAGCTATGGTTAATCCACTTTTCGGCTGAGGGCCGGAGAACCGGGCCACCATCTGCTTGCTTCCCTTTCACTGGCTCACCAAGACCATCGCCTTCGGGCTGGGCATTTCCTTCAGCCCGATCAACATCGCCTTGGTGGCTCTGCTCCTGCTGGGTACCAAACCATTGCAGCGCTGTTTCACCTTCCTCGCTGGCTGGATTCTGGCCAATGGTGGTGCTCTCAGTCTGGCCGTGGCCATCGGCGGCAGGCTCAGTTGGTCTCTGCAGCTCGGCAGCCGGGGCCCCATCCTGATGGATCTCCTCGGAGCCGGCGCTTTGCTGGGCCTCGGGCTCTTCCAGCTCACCCCGGCGGTGGCCATCGGTGAGGAGAACTGGGCGATGCAGCTGATGGCCCGCCTCCCTGAGCTTGAAGGCTCGTCCCTGCTGGCTCTTGGGGCCGGTTGTGCCCTGGTGAGCCCTGAAAACCTGGTGTTCTACGCCAAGGAGGGAGGCATGCTGCTGGCAGACCACACTGGTTTGCGTGGCGATCTGCAGGTGGGCGCTGTTTTTGTGACGATCACAGCTTCATTGCTGTTGCTTCCACCGCTCCTCTGGATGCTCAGCGGTGAACGGCTGCGTGTGCCGCTCACGGCCATGAATGACTGGCTTGTGCACAGGGCCGAATGGCTCGTTGGCGTTTTTGCGCTGCTCCTCGGTATCTACATGGGATGGGAAGGGCTGCACGGTCTTGCCCAGCTGGCCAGCACCTGAAGACAGGATTGGTGTAAACAGCTACATATCTGTGGGGGCTTTTCTCTAGAGTAAAAAGTTGATCGCAAGTTAGGCCGATGGCCTGCCCCAGGTGTGGTTGCCTGCTGCTCAGTCGGAGCCGCACCGGAATCCACCAGCTGGTGTGCACCGATTGTGGCCATCCGATGGACGTGCATCTGGAGCAGACCAGCCCGCCGCGTGAGCGCTGGCGTGATCGAGCTGCCCTTGCTTTGTTGCTGGCGGTGGGAAGTTGTGTGGTGGGCCTTGCCTTTTCCTCCGAAGGCGTTGATCGCCCGCTGCCGGCGCGAAGCTCGCAGGAGCGAGCGCAACCTGCGCGATTCCCTGGCGACTGACAATCGTTTGGTAGCTGAGACTTGCGCTGGATCCAGGAGTGGCGATTGAGGCAAGGCTGCAGTGAGGCTGCACAACGGCAGTGGGGTTGGACAATCAGTGCCTAGCCAGCCAGCAGCCAAGCCCATGCTCGCATTCTCGGCTTAATGCGACCTCGCGCAATCACCAATGGCAATCCATACTTGTCGAACCAGTGCATCCGGGGTGGGGTGGGGGTATTTCAATACTGGATGAGCAACTTAGTGGCTACTCTAAGGCGTCTAAAATGAATTAAGATTCAGATTGTAGCGCTGAAATGGGCGTAACCAGTATTTTGTCGACTCGCTTTCCATCCATGTCGATGACCTCAAAGCGATAGCCTTGCCACACGAAATGGTCGGCTTCGTGTGGAATGCGCTCTAAGACATGCATGACAAAACCTGCAAGGGTGTGATAGCGACCTTCCTGGTCTATGTCGAAGATGTCATGGTTGATAAGCTCAATAAAAGCGTCGAGATCCAGCCCGCCATCAATCAGCCAGGAACCATCGTCTCGAGTGACTACCAATGGCCCCTCTTCATCTTCAATCGATGGTAGGCCGCCCACAATGCTTTCCATGAGGTCATTGAGTGTTACCAATCCAGCTACTCCGCCGAACTCGTCTGTAACCAGGGCAATGTGAATGCGACTATGTTTGAACTGCTCGAGAACTGAAAGGACTCGGGTGCTTTCTGCTACGAATAGTGGAGGCTGTAGTAGTTGCTCAAGCTCGATTGGTTCGCCAGTACACTTTGCTGCAAGGATGGCGCGTACCCGCACAATGCCGATGCAGTCATCAAGGCTCTCTTTTGCAACAGGGAAGCATGAGTGGTTGCTTTTCAGGATTTGATCGAGGTTCGCATCTAGAGGCTCTTCAATATCCAGCCAGCATATATCTGTGCGCGGTGTCATTAGGCTCTTAATGGTGCGATCTCCTAAGCGCAGCACGCGCTGAATCATGTCATGCTCCACCTCCTCAAACACTCCCGAGTCAGTCCCCTGACGGAACAAAGCTTTGATTTCGTCCTCGGTAATATCTTGTTCATTGGTGGTTGAAATGCCGAGCAATGTCAGCAGTGCCTCAGTGGAGTGACTGAGCAGGTGCACAAGTGGGGAGCTGACCTTGGATAGCCAGCGCATAGTTGGAGCAATAGCGCACGCGAGCCGCTCTGGATTCGCTAAAGCCAATCGCTTTGGAACCAGCTCACCAACTACAACAGACAGATAGGTGATGACGGCCACCACCAAGCCGAAGCTCAGCGCTTCGCTGTAGGCGTTCAGCAGGGGGATCTGTTTGATCAAGACATCGACCCTCTGGGCCACGGTGGCACCACCGACAGCACCACTGAGGATGCCGATCAGTGTGATGCCGATCTGAGCGGTCGAGAGGAACTGGTTTGGAGCGGCCGCAAGCCTCAGAGCTACCTGGGCAGAGCGCTGCCCTTGCGCTGAGAGCTGCTCCAGACGGTGACGACGGGCCGAAATGATTGCAATCTCCGCTCCGGAGAACACGCCGTTGGCAGCAATCAGTAGCAGTATGACCAGGATATCAAGGATCAAGCGGTTGGGAGAGGCCTGGGTTGTCGTATGTATAGTAGTCGGTTGGCCTGTAAGTGGCGCACACTGGCAATCACTGGCTGTACTGCAGTTCGATCAACCAAGCGGTCAACTATTTGGCCGGTCAGCGAGTTAACCCGTCGAACACCGTATTGGCAATTGCTGTTCATTGTAGTGGCTGCTATCAAGGCCGGTCCAATATCCGCTTCGGATGCGTCATCTGTGGCTTTTGAGTGGCCGGGATGGGATCTTTGCCTCCGCTCCTGCGGTATCGGCTGCGCATGGCCTCAGTTGATGTGGTGGGCTTCATTTCCATCGGATTATCCGAGGAATAGACAAGAAACAGAGATCCGGCTGCCGCCGAAGAAATCAGAACTCCTGTGATGATCCGATTCATGGCATTATACTCCTTCGGGGGTAACACGCGATCACTCAACTCACTGATCTGAGCGAGATCGTGCACTCAATCTCACCAGATTAAGCACAGCCCAGATCACAAGGGTCAGAGCAGCAATGGCCAATATCGGCTTGATGACAGCACCAATATCACCAATCCAGACGCCGACCTTCTGATAACCCTCGCCCAGGGCTTGTCCAGCCATAGTAAGGATTAGGATCCAAAGCAGGCTGCCAGCAGTCGTCCATGCCAGAAAGGGCACTTGGGGCATCATTTCAATCCCCGCTGGTAGGGACACAAATGTGCGGATTCCGGGGATGATCCTTCCCCAGAACACGACCGCAGCGCCGTGTCGTTTGAACCACCTGCGGCTGCGGGCCAAATCTTCCGACCTCAGGCCTAGCCAGCGGCCATGGCGTTTCAGCCACTGCTCCAATCGCTCTTCATTGATCAGGCGCCCCACCCCATACCAAAACCAGGCGCCCAGTACCGTGCCCAGCAGCCCTGCCAGGACGGCAGGCACCAGCTCTAACTTGCCCTGGTTGATGAGAAGTCCTGCCAGAGGCATCACAACTTCCGAAGGAATCGGAGGCACCACATTCTCAAGCAGCATCACCAGTGCAATGGCGCCATAGCCCAGCATTGGATTGGCATCTACGGCTGAAAGGATCAGCTGGGGAAGGCGCTCGACCAATCCGTTCATGAACGAATTCCTCAGGCTCGGGCCGACGGTGCATCGGCCTGTTGTCGGCTCCACCATTGCCGCAGGATCTTCTCCAATTCGAGATAGACGAACAGGATCAGACTTACGCCCACGCACACGAGCAGATCAGCTGCGCGCAGAGGCACGGTTCCGAAGAACTTAGCCAGCACGGGCACATACAGGAGCAGCAGCTGCAGGCCGGTGGTGAGAATCACAGCCCACAGCAGCCAGGGGTTGCTGAAGGGGTTCACCTGGATCAGCGGACGGTCGCTGCGGGCCGAGAGGGCGTGGCCCATCTGGGCCAGGCATAGGGTGGTGAACACCATCGTTTTCCACGGCCCATCCATTCCGCCGGTGCGGTAGCTCCACACCATCAGGGCGATCACGATCAGGGCGAACACCACCCCTACCCGCAGGATGTAGCGGCCGATGCCGCGGGCGAAGATCGATTCCCCGGGCCTGGCCGGCTGCTTCTGCATCAGCCCATCCTCGGCTGGTTCCAGAGCCAGCGCAAGGGCCGGCACGCCGTCGGTGACCAGATTCATCCAGAGGATCTGCAGGGGCGTCATCGGCACCCCGAAAACCCCCACGAGGGGAGCGGCTGCGATGGTGATCAGTTCACCCACGTTGCTGCCCAGGATGTATTTCACGAAGCGGCGGATGTTGGCATACACCAGACGGCCCTCCTCCACCGCATTCACGATCGTGGCGAAGTTGTCGTCGAGCAGCACCATGTCGGCTGCTTCCTTGCTCACCTCCGTGCCGGTGATGCCCATGGCCACACCGATGTGGGCCTGCTTGAGGGCTGGGGC
>JBBASO010000007.1:6632-64168 GCA_040399265.1 Prochlorococcaceae cyanobacterium | reverse complement strand
GGTCGGCGATCAGCGAGCCGCCCACCTGGATCAGGAAGTAGGCGAACAGCAGGGCGATCAGCCACTGGCCCAGGCGCACCAGCCGTTCCGGACCACGGGAAGGACTGAGCATCAGGGGTGCGGCCGGGTTCCCATGCTGGCCACTGCTGGTTTTGTCGGCCAGTCAATCCAGGATGTGTGGGCCAGTTGATGCGGGAAACAACGGCTCGGCCAGCAACACCGCCTCCAGGGGCAGCGGCCCGAACAGATGGGGGAACAGCTCGCCGCTGCCGGGTGCCGGCTCCCAGCGCACCGGCAGACCGGCGGCGGCCAGGCGCGGGGGATCCACCGTGAGCAGCAGCAGCTCGCCGGCGGGCAGATCGGCATAGAAGCGCTCGGCGGTGGCGTCCAGCTGATGGGCGGCGCTCAGGTGGATGAAGCCCACCTCCTCCAGAGAGCGCCCCCGGGTGGAACGGCGGTACACCCCCTCGGCGCGGGCCTGCTGCCACTCCGGCCGCAGGGCCAGGTGATACAGCCAGCCGGGCGAGCGCCAGGGGCTGCGCTCAGCCCAGGGTGGCGCCATCACCGCTGCGAGCTCCGCACCGGCGAGAAACCGGGCCAGCCACTGCCGCAGCGGCTCCAGCCCCGGCTCGGCGTCGAAGCCGCCGGGATCGGCCAGGCGGAACTGGCGCACGAAGGGCAGCAGGGCCCAGTCGGCCAGTGAGGGGCGCTCCCCCAGCAGCCAGCCGCCGCCCGCCAGCCGCCCATTCCAACCCCGCAGGATGGCCAGGGCCGCCTGGCGGTGCTGCAGACGCAGATCGGTGATGTCGGCCGCACCGGCATAGCGGGTGGGGTATTTGAAGCGATCGAGATGGTGCTTGAAGGGGCCGTCGTTGTGAGCGATCAGCTCGGCGATCCGGGCGCGATCGGCGGTGCTCCAGCCCGCCAGCCAGCCCTGGGGATCACGGTGCTCCAGGGCCCAGTGGCAGATGGCCAGGCTCTCGTCGAGCATCCAGGCCGGAGCCGGCTCATCAGCCGAGGCCGCCAGCACCGGCACCGTGCCCTTGGGCGAGGCGGCCAGCAGTTCCGGCGGTTTGGCCCGCAGGCTCACCTCGCGCAACGCCAGATCGCGGCCGGGCACCAGGCCCGCCGCCGCCAGGGCCAGCCGGGCCCGGATCGCGTAGGGGCAGCGGCGGAAGCTGAACAGGTGCAGCTCAGTCATGCCAGCGTGGAGCAAACCCGCAGGTCGTCAACCGTAGTGTTCGGTACAACTGAGGTCCCATCGTCCACAAGAGGCTGATGTCCAACCACTAGCTCTGTACGCAGATCTTGCTGAAAAGCGCGATTTTTTTTCCGCGCAGACGGGCACCCTCCCTCCACGAGTGCCGGTCAGGGAAAGACAATGGTGCAATCCAAGACACCTAACGCCAAACGACTCGCAAGCTAGAATTTGATAAATCCCACTAACTAGCGCGACCGGTGAAGCTCCACCGTATTTTTACTGGACTAGCGGCTGCCTCCGCTGTATGCCTTTCCGCTGAGCTGTACTCAGCGCCTGCCAACGCCGCCACCACCTTCTACGGAATCGATAACAATAACAATATCTGGGAAGTTGACCCAGTCAGACAGTTCAATGTCTTGGTCAACGAAATTGGTCGCACCATACCGAACTGCGCAATAACGCCTGGCTGCCTTAACAGTCAGACAGGATCCAATGGCATCGCCTACGACTCGGATCGCGATCACCTGTTCTTCTTTTATAACTCTACCAGCACGGGTTGGAATCTGCAGTTCTGGAACCGAAAATCCTCCGGTCCAGCCTCGCTCAAAGTGATCCCTGGAATCGCTGGCACGAGCTCAATCCCAGCCAATGCAGCCTATTACGACAACGCCTTGTGGTACTTCGACGGCTCCACATCCTCCAAACTGAACAAAGCTGCATTCAGCTATAACTCTAGCCAGGACGATATTGTTTCAGCCAACGTAATCTCATACGACCTGAGTACATATCTTGTTCCTGTTTACCAACCAGGAATCTACGGTGATATTGCAATCGATGTCCAAAAAGGCTTTTTATACGGCAGCCAAGCTGACACTGGGAGATTTTTCAAGATCAACCTAAACCAGCTTGACGCCCCCCTGCCAAAACCCAATATCTACACCCTACTTGGAAGCACCCAAACCCTGAACAGCTCAGGCACATTCGTGATCTCGGGTCTCCAACTCTCGTTTAATGCTGATTACAGCATGCTTTATGGAACCCGCTTCTGTAATGAAGTGGCGAATTGCTCTGGCTACAACAACAGCGAGTTCACGGCACAAGCTGGCGATGGCCTCTTCTTTGAGATCAAAGACTTCGATTCTGCGGTGGTTCGCCAGCTGGGCCTGAACGACTTGCTGTTCTCCAGCTCTCCTGGCTATCGCGACCTCGGCGGCGCCACCGCCTCAGCTCTGGTGCCCGGCCCCCTGCCGATCCTGGGCGTGGGTGGCGCCTTCGGCTGGTCGCGCCGCATCCGCCGCAAGCTCAAGGCCAGCCGAAGCGTGCTGGGCGGGAAAGGATCCTCCTGATTCTCCGCTTGTCGTGCTGACCCGCTCCATCTGGCGCTGGCGCTCCCGGAAGCGGGCCCGGTCGGCATCGCTGAAGCGCTCCAGGCAGTGGCGGCAGCTCACGCCCTGTTCGTAGCTGGCCAGCTGGCAATCGGCGGGCGACAGGGGCACACCGCAGGCGTGGCAGAGGCTGTGCTCGCCGGACTCGAGCCGGTGGTTGAGGGCTACCCGCTGGTCGAACACAAAGCACTCGCCGCGCCAGCTGCTGCCCTGCTCCGGCATCTCCTCCAGGTAGCGCAAAATGCCGCCCTGCAGGTGGTGCACACCGGCAAAGCCCTGCTGCTGCAGGTAGGCGGTGGCCTTCTCGCAGCGGATGCCGCCGGTGCAGAACAGGGCGATCGCCTGTGGCCGGCGCTCGGCCACCAGCGGTCTGAGCTCCCGTTCCACCCAGGCGGGAAACTCGCGGAAACTGTCGGTGCCCGGATCGATCGCGCCGGCAAAGCTGCCGATCGCCACCTCATAGGCGTTGCGGGTGTCGATCACCAGGGTGTCCGGATCGGCGATCAGGGCGTCCCAGTGCTGGGGCGGCACGTGGCTGCCCACCGGCGAGGCCAGGTAGGGCTCCACCCCCGGCTGGCCCAGGGTCACGATCTCGCGCTTGAGCCGCACCTTCAGCCGGCGGAACGCCTGCTCCTGCGTGCGGCTGAACTTGGCCTGCAGGCGCTCCAGCCCATCCACCTGGCGCAGCCGGGCCAGCACCGCCCGCACCCCGGCCTCGGGGCCGGCGATCGTGCCGTTCACCCCCTCGGGCGCCAGCAGGATCGTGCCGCGCACCGCCTGGCTTTCCGCCAGCTCCACCAGCTCCGCCCGCAGCGCCGGCAGATCAGCCAGCGCCGCGAAGCGGTAGAAGGCCGCCACCAGCACGCTCACTGCCAGGCCTGCACCCCCGCCGCCGCCAGCAGCTGCCGGTCGGCCTCCACATCCGGGTTGCCGGTGGTGAGCAGGGTGTCGCCGTAGAAAATCGAATCGGCCCCGGCCAGCAGGCAGAGGATCTGGGCCTCGCGGCTGAGCTGCTCCCGCCCGGCGCTGAGCCGCACCCGCGCCTGGGGCATCAGGATGCGGGCCGCGGCCACCATCCGCACCAGCTCCAGGGGATCCACCGGCGGCTGCTCCTCCAGCGGCGTGCCCTCCACTGCCACCAGGGCGTTGATCGGCACGCTCTCGGGGTGGGGCTCCAGGTTGGCCAGCACCTGCAGCAGGCTGGCCCGGTCCTCCACCCCCTCGCCCATGCCGATGATGCCGCCGCAGCACAGGGCGATGCCGGCGCGGCGCACCCGCTGCAGCGTCTCCAGCCGTTCCTGGTAGGTGCGGGTGGTGATGATCCGGTCGTAGTGCTCGGGGCTGGTGTCGAGGTTGTGGTTGTAGGAGGTGAGCCCCGCCTCCGCCAGACGCTCCGCCTGCCGGTCGGTGAGCATGCCGGCGGTCACGCAGGCCTCCAGCCCCAGCTCGCGCACGCCCCGAACCATCTGCAGCATCGCCTCGAATGGCGCGCCGTCGCGGATCTCGCGCCAGGCCCAGCCCATGCAGAAGCGATGGGCGCCGGCCGCCTTGGCCGCCCGCGCCCGCGCCAACACCGGCTCCACCTCCAGCTCGGGCCGCCCCGCTACATCACTGCTGTGGTGCATCGACTGGGGGCAGTAAGAGCAGTCCTCCTCACAGCCGCCGGTCTTCACACTCAGCAGTGAGGCCAGCTGCACCCGGTAGCCGGGATTGGCTGCGCGGTGCACCGCCTGGGCCCGCCAGAGCAGCTCCAGCAGGGGCAGCTCCAGCAGCTCCTGGATCTCGCCGCGTGTCCAGTCGTGCCGCGTGGGCGTGCGGGTTGCAGGGCTGCAGGTCACGGAATCACTGTGGAACAACGGAAAAACAGGCCTGCACCGGTAAGCAGGAGAGGGGCGGAAGGGCGGTGTTCAGTCAGAGGAGACCGGAACTGGCTGAATGCCGCCGAAACGGCGCTGGCGGCTCTGGTAGTCGAGCAGCGCCGCTTTCAGAGCCGTCTCGTCGAAGTCGGGCCAGAGCACATCGGTGATGTGCAGTTCGGCGTAGGCCAGCTGCCAGAGCAGAAAGTTGCTGAGGCGCTGCTCACCGCTGGTGCGAATCAGCAGGTCGGGGTCGTTCTCACCGGCGGTGTGCAGTTCGGCAGCGAAACGCCGCTCGTCGATGGCGGCCGGGTCGAGCGCACCGCGGGCCACCTGCTCCGCCAGGCGACGGGCCGCTCCTACCAGTTCAGCCCGGCCTCCGTAATTGGTGCACACGTTGAAACGGATGCCGGTGTTGCCTGCCGTGCGGGCGGTGGCATCGGCGATCAGCCGCTGCAACCCCGGCGGCAGCGGCGTGAGGTCACCGAGGAAGCGGATGCGCACCCGTTCCCGCTCCAACCCCTGCAGCTCGCGCGCCAGCACCCGCTCGAAGAGGGTCATCAGGAAGGTCACCTCTTCACCAGGCCGGTTCCAGTTCTCGGTGGAGAAGGCGTAGGCGGTGAGGGTGCCGATGCCCCAGTCGCTGCACAGGCGCAGGGTGCGTTTGAGCGCCTCCACCCCCTGGCGGTGGCCCATCACCCGAGGCAGGCCGCGGCCGCGGGCCCAGCGGCCGTTGCCATCCATGATCAGAGCCACATGGGCCGGCAGACGGGTGGAATCGAGGTCTGCTGGCAGCCACTGGGTGCCCGGCTGTTGGGCGGCCTGATCTCGGGCCGGCCCTTGGGTGTGATTGTGGGTCGCCAGGGCGCGACTCATCCGCGGGATTCCGGCGTGTCCTTCGCCACGCTACGCCCAGCCGGTTTGGCCAGCGCCTGGCTGAGCAGATCATGCAGCCGGCTGCTGGTGATCGGCCGCTCCAGCCTCCCCTGAGACGCCAGCGACAGCGTGCCCGTCTCCTCCGAAACCACGATCGCCAGGCAGCGATCAAACCGCTCCGTGAGCCCCAGGGCAGCCAGATGGCGGGTGCCGTAACGGTTGCTTCCCTGACGCGAGAGCGGCAGGATCACGCCGGCCGCCAGGATCCGATTGCCCTTCACCAGCACAGCCCCATCGTGCAGCGGCGAATCGGCGGTGAACAGATTGAGCAACAGGTCCACCGAAAGCTGGGCATCGAGGGTGATGCCGGGGTTGAGAAAATCCTCAGGCCTGAGATCACTCCCCAGATCCAGCACGATCAGGCCGCCGCGGCGTGCCTGGGAAAGCCGACCGGCCGCCTCGCTCAGCACCGCCACGGCCCCGGAACCCAGCTGATCATCGCTGGTGCTGCCGAACAGCAGCCCGATCCGGCCGGTGCCAAGCAATTCCATCACCCGTCTGAGCTCCCCCTGCCAGAGGATCGCCAGCGCCAGGCTGCAGGCCAGCACCAGGGCATCCGCCAGCTTCGAGGTGAGCGGCAGGTTGGCGTAGCGCTGCACGAACCAGGCCAGCGCCACCAGCAGCAGGTAGCCCCGCAGGAGCCAGAGGGTGCGAGTTTCGGTGACGCGACCGAACACCAGCAGCCCAAGCCCTGCGGCAAACACAAGGTCGAGAATTGAGCGCACCCGACCCGGATTGAGCAGGGCAAGTGGCAGGTCGAGGTTCAGCAAAACCCCATGACCGAACCCACCCACACCCGCATCCAGACCTGACGTCAGCCTACCGGTGTGAGGCGGGCGGGCAATACGTCGTAGCGCAGTAGCTCTTCCGGCTGCTCCCGGCGTTGCACAAGGTCGGCCACACCGTCGTGCACCAGCACGGCCGCGGGACGCGGCAAGCGGTTGTAGGTGGAGGCCATCGAAGCGTTGTAGGCGCCGGTGGCGAACACGGCCAGCACCTCGCCTTCGCCGGAGGGGGGCAGTTGCACATCCCGCAGCAGCACATCCCCGGATTCACAGTGCTTGCCGGCCACGGTCACGGTCTCGCTGGCCTCGGCGGCCGGGCGGTCAGCCAGCACCGCCGTGTAGAGCGACTGATAGGTGATCGGCCGGGGGTTGTCGCTCATGCCGCCATCGACCGACAGGTAAGTGCGGATGCCGGGGATCTGCTTGCGGCTGCCGATCCGGTACAGGGTCACCCCGGCGGTGGCCACCAGCGAGCGGCCGGGTTCACAGAGCAGCCGCGGCAGTTCCAGGCCCCGTTCCCTGCAGGCGTCGACCACCGCCGCCGCCACCGCAGCCACCCAGGCATCGATCGACGGCGGATCGTCGTTCGCCACGTAACGGATGCCGAGGCCGCCGCCCACGTTGAGGTCGCTCACCGGATGGCCGAGGCTGCGGGCCAGCTTCAGGGCATCGGCCATCACCCCCGCCAGGTCACGGTGGGGCTGCAGCTCGAAGATCTGGGAGCCGATGTGGGCGTGCAGACCGGTGAGCCGGCCCCAGCCGCAGGCGGCGAGGTGGCCGAGCACCGCCTCGAGCTGATCGGGGTCGAAACCGAATTTGCTGTCGAGATGACCGGTGCGGATGTACTCATGCGTGTGGCACTCAATCCCCGGCGTGAACCGCAGCATCAGCCGCACCGGCTGGGTGAAGCTCGGTGCCAGCTCACTGAGCAGCTCGATGTCGCGCCAGTTGTCGAGCACCACCGTCACACCGTGCTCCACCGCCAGCGCCAGTTCCTCGGCGCTCTTGTTGTTGCCGTGCAACACGATCCGCTCGGGCGGCATGCCACCGGCCAGAGCGGTGAGCAGTTCACCGGCCGACACCGCGTCGAGCCCCAGGCCCTCGGAGGCCACGAGGGCGGTGATCGCCAGGGAACTGTTGGCCTTGGAGGCGTAGATCGGCAGGGACGGGCCTGGGTAGTGACACGCCAGCGCCTGTCGGTAGGCGCGGCAGGTGGTGCGCAGGGTCTCCTCATCCAGCACGTAGAGGGGTGTGCCGTAGGTGGAGGCCAGCTCGCTCAGGCGGCAGCCGCCGACCTGCAGCCGGTCGTCGCCGTCGAGCGACGTCGTCAGTGGCGCCAGGTTTCGGTTCGGACTGCTCCTGTCGCGATCGGGCTCGTAGGGCCGGTCGGTCAGGCCCTGCCCGAGAGTTTGGCTGGAGATCACCATGACCGGCCCGCTGTGCTGTGATCAGCGAATGTACGGAAGCCAGCGCAGCTGCCGCCGTGCAACCTGAGCTCCGGCCCCTGGCCGCGCCGCACCTGCAGGCCTGCCTGGCGCTGGATCATCGCTGCCTGGGGGGGCTCTGGAGCACGGGCCAATGGGAGCGGGAGCTGGCGGACGACCGGCGGCCCGGCCTGGGGCTCTGGCACGGCGAGGCGCTCTGCGCCATGGCCTGCGGCTGGCTGATCGTCGATGAGCTGCACATCACCCTGGTGGCCGTCGATCAGCCCTGGCGACGCCGAGGCCTGGGCAGGCTGCTGCTGGCTGCGCTGTTGACGCGATCAAGGGAACTGGGGGCCGCGCACGCCACCCTGGAAGTGGCGACCGGCAATCAGGCGGCTCTAGCCCTGTACCGCTCCCTCGGCTTCAGTGATGCCGGGATCCGTCGCGCTTACTACCGCGACGGCGGTGATGCCCTGATCCAATGGCTTCGGCTGCCTGAATCGGATCTCTGGGGCAGGGGGTGCGGATAACCGCCGAGACCCACCATTGTGATTGAGAAATTCACTCAATCAGTTGCGATTTTGTACTGAAACATCAAGCAAGGAGCCAGTTGCTGCAGGGGATCTGCTGCTCCTGCGATCACTACCACAGGCACCCTGCCGATCCTGATAGGTTGGTTAAACGTGCAGCAGGCCACGCCCCATGTTCGAGCGGTTTACCGAGAAGGCCATCAAGGTGATCATGCTGGCCCAGGAAGAGGCCCGCCGCCTTGGGCACAATTTTGTGGGCACCGAGCAGATTCTGCTGGGCCTGATCGGTGAGGGCACCGGCGTGGCCGCCAAGGTGCTCAAGTCGATGGGCGTCAACCTCAAGGACGCTCGGGTCGAGGTGGAAAAGATCATCGGCCGCGGCTCCGGCTTCGTGGCCGTGGAGATCCCCTTCACTCCCCGGGCAAAACGGGTGCTGGAGCTCTCGCTCGAGGAGGCGCGCCAGCTGGGGCACAACTACATCGGCACCGAGCATCTGCTGCTGGGCCTGATCCGCGAAGGTGAGGGAGTGGCCGCCCGGGTGCTGGAGAACCTGGGCGTCGATCTCGCCAAGGTGCGCACCCAGGTGATCCGCATGCTGGGCGAGACCGCTGAGGTGACTGCCGGCGGCGGCGGCGGCAAAGGGTCCACCAAGACCCCCACCCTCGACGAATTCGGAAGCAATCTCACCCAGCAGGCCGCCGACGGCAAACTTGACCCGGTGGTGGGCCGCCAGAACGAAATCGAGCGAGTGATCCAGATCCTCGGCCGCCGCACCAAGAACAATCCGGTGCTGATCGGCGAACCTGGCGTCGGCAAGACCGCCATCGCCGAAGGCCTGGCCCAGCGCATCAATTCGGGCGACGTGCCCGACATCCTGGAAGAGAAGCGCGTTCTCACCCTCGACATCGGCCTGCTGGTGGCAGGTACCAAATACCGCGGGGAGTTCGAGGAGCGCCTCAAGAAGATCATGGAAGAGATCCGGGGCGCGGGCAACGTGATCCTGGTGATCGACGAGGTGCACACCCTGATCGGCGCCGGCGCCGCCGAGGGAGCGATCGACGCCGCCAACATCCTCAAGCCGGCCCTGGCCCGCGGCGAGCTGCAGTGCATCGGCGCCACCACACTCGACGAGTACCGCAAGCACATCGAGCGCGACGCCGCCCTGGAGCGCCGCTTCCAGCCGGTGATGGTGGGCGAGCCCTCGGTGGATGAGACGATCGAGATCCTGCGCGGTCTCAAGGACCGCTACGAGGAGCACCACCGCCTCAAGATCGCCGACGAGGCCCTGATCGCCGCCGCCACCCTGGGCGATCGCTACATCTCCGACCGCTTCCTGCCCGACAAGGCGATCGATCTCGTCGATGAGGCCGGCAGCCGCGTGCGCCTGATGAACTCCAAGCTACCGCCGGCGGCCAAGGAGATCGATAAGCAACTGCGCGCCGTACAGAAGGAGAAGGAGGAGGCTGTGCGCGAGCAGGACTTCACCAAGGCCGGTGAACTGCGCGATAAGGAGGTGGAGCTGCGCGAGCAGATCCGCACGATCCTGCAGGCCCGCAAGGACGAACCCGAAGCCGCTGCCGCCAGCACAGCCGAAGCAGGGGAAGACGGCAGCGGCGCCGCCATCGTCACGGTCGACGTCGACCGTGCACCGATGGTCACCGAAGAGGACATCGCCCACATCGTCGCCTCCTGGACCGGCGTGCCCGTGCAAAAGCTCACCGAAAGCGAGTCGGCCAAGCTGCTGAACATGGAGGAGACCCTCCACCAGCGGCTGATCGGCCAGGATGAAGCGGTGAAGGCAGTTTCGCGCGCCATCCGCCGCGCCCGCGTAGGCCTCAAGAACCCGAACCGGCCGATCGCCAGCTTCATCTTCTCCGGCCCCACCGGCGTGGGCAAGACCGAGCTCACCAAGTCGCTGGCGGCCTACTTCTTCGGCAGCGAAGAGGCGATGATCCGCCTCGATATGTCGGAGTTCATGGAGCGCCACACGGTCAGCAAGCTGATCGGTTCGCCTCCGGGTTACGTGGGCTTCAACGAAGGCGGTCAACTCACCGAAGCGGTGCGCCGGCGCCCCTACACGGTGGTGCTGTTCGACGAGATCGAGAAGGCCCACCCCGATGTGTTCAACCTGCTGCTGCAACTGCTGGAAGACGGTCGTCTCACCGATTCCAAGGGCCGCACGGTCGACTTCAAGAACACCCTGATCATCATGACTTCGAACATCGGCTCGAAGGTGATCGAGAAGGGCGGCGGCGGCCTCGGCTTCGAGTTCTCCGGCGAAGCGGCGGAGGAAACCCAGTACAACCGCATCCGCTCGCTGGTGAACGAGGAGTTGAAGCAGTACTTCCGCCCGGAGTTCCTCAACCGACTCGACGAGATCATCGTGTTCCGTCAGCTCACCCGCGACGAGGTGAAGGTGATCGCCGAGATCATGCTCAAGGAGGTGTTCAGCCGCATGGAGGAGAAGGGCATTCACCTCTCGGTGACCGATGCCTTCAAAGAGCGTCTTGTGGAAGAGGGCTACAACCCCTCCTACGGCGCGCGCCCCCTGCGCAGGGCCGTGATGCGCCTCCTGGAAGACTCCCTGGCCGAGGAGTTCCTGAGCGGCCGCATCAGCGAAGGCGACCGGGCCGTGGTCGATGTGAATGCCGAGAAGCAGGTGGTGATCCGCCGCAACACCTCCACCCCGGCTTTGCCGGAATTGGCTGGGGCAGGCGCCTGATCAGACAGGGACAGCACACGAAGCTGGCTGTTCAGCCAGGGCTGCTGCATACGATGGCTGCTGATTGCGATGGGGCGATGTCAGACCCGATCCTTCAGCACGCCATTGCCCCGGCACGGGTGCTGCGAGGCTCAGGAGCCTGGGCCGAGGCCCTGCCGTTGCTGCCCTCGCTCACCGGTCAGCCCCTGCTGCTGGGCCGCAGCCCGGCCACGGCCCCCCTGCGGCTCCAGCTTCAGGCAGACCTGGAGCGGCTTGGTCTGAACGTGCAGCCGGCGCTGCTCCAGCACGATTGCTGCGAACCTGATCTGGCGGCGCTGCTGCATCAGGCCCGAGAGCACGGCAGTGATGCGGTGATCGCGATCGGCGGCGGCAAGGTGCTCGACGCCGGCAAGCTGCTGGCGGATCGGCTCGGGCAGCCCTGCATCACCGTGCCCACCAGCGCCGCCACCTGCGCCGGCTGGACGGCCCTGGCCAATGTGTACTCCCCTGAGGGGGCCTTCCAGTACGACGTTGCCCTGCAGCGCTGTCCGGAGCTGCTGGTGTTCGATCACCGGCTGGTGAGCATGGCGCCGCCCCGCACCCTCGCCAGCGGCATCGCCGATGCCCTCGCCAAGTGGTACGAGGCCTCGGTCAGCAGTGGCGGCAGCGACGACGGCCTGATTCAGCAGGCGGTGCAGATGGCCCGTGTGCTGCGGGACCAGTTGCTCCTCGACTCCGCCGCAGCCCTCGCCGCCGCGAACGGGCCCGAGGCGCCAGCCGCTAAGGCCTGGGTGCGGGTGGTGGAGGGCTGCGCCCTCACCGCGGGGCTGATCGGTGGCATCGGCGGCGCCCGCTGTCGCACCGTCGCGGCCCATGCCGTGCACAACGGCCTCACCCAGCTGCCGGCCTGCCACACCAGCCTCCATGGCGAGAAGGTCGGTTTCGGGGTGCTGGTGCAACTGCGTCTGGAGGAACTGCTCGGCGGCAGTCAGCTGGCCGCCCAGGCGCGCCGCCAGCTGCTCCCCCTGCTGCAGGAGCTGGATCTGCCCTGCACCCTGGCCGACCTCGGCCTCGCCGAGGTGAGCCTCGCTGATCTTCAGACCGTGTGCCGCTTCGCCCTGGCACCCCAGTCCGATCTGCACCACCTGCCCTTTGCCGTCAGCGACGACGACCTGCTGGCCGCGCTGGTGAGCACCACCAGCGGCGACCGGCAACCGGCGTGAGCATCCTGGAGCGGCCCGAGATCCCGGCAGCCGAACTAAACAGCTGTCTTGAGCTGGTGGCCAGAGCGGCGGCCGACCTGCTTGATCCCCAGGGCCGCAACCTGGCGGCAGCGGTGCAGTGGCTGACCCTGGCCGGCCTGCCAGGCGCCTGGCCGGTGGCGATGCTGGGGGAGGGGCCACCGCTGCTGCTGCTGCATGGCTTCGACAGCTCTTTTCTGGAATTCCGGCGGCTGGCACCGCTGCTGGCTGACCGGCACCGCTTGATCATTCCCGATCTTTACGGCTTCGGTTTCTGTCCCAGGCCCCAGCCGGGCGCCTATGGCCCGCCGGCCGTGCTCGACCACCTGGAGCGGTTGCTGGCTGCGACCGGCATCGAAGCCGGAGCTCCCGCGGGGCTGATCGGCGCCTCGATGGGCGGGGCCGTGGCCGTGGAACTGGCCCGGCGCCAGAGCGAACGGATCGATCGGCTGCTGCTGCTCGCACCAGCGGGCCTGACCGGCCGGCCGATGCCGGTGCCACCCCTGCTCGACAGGCTCGGCGTGCGCTTCCTGGCCCTGCCGGGCGTGCGGCGCGGTCTGTGTCGCAGCGCCTTCGCCGATCCGGATCGGGATGTCGGGCCGGCCGAACTGGAGATCGCCTCGCTGCATCTGCAGGCGCCCCACTGGGCCGAAGCCCTGGCCGCCTTCGCCCGATCCGGCGGCTTCGCGGGATGTGGCTCCCCCCTGCCCGATCAGCCCCTCACCGTGCTCTGGGGTGCCCAGGACCGCATCCTTCGCCCCCCCCAGAAACGCGCCGCCACCACCCTGCTGGGAGAGCGGGTTGAAGAGCTGAGCAGCTGCGGCCACCTCCCTCACATCGACAGGCCCGAAGCCGTCGCCGCCAGGTGGAACGGGGGGTCGTCGTCTTTCATGCCCCCATGAGCCCATCACCAGCGCCCGGGACAGACCCGCCCACCGCAGCGTCCGGACCGCTGCTGCAGCTGCTGGCCTCGGCCCTGAAGCTGTGGGTCCGCCAGCAGTGCGAGGGAGTGGGCAGCCTGGAGATCCAGCTGCTTGGCTCCTCCATGCAACTGCTGCGCGGCAAGCTGGCGGGCGTGCAGGTGCACGCCCGCCAGGTCACCTATCGCGGTCTCGACCTGGAGCGGGTGGATCTGACCAGCTCGGCGCTGGATCTGCAGCTCAGCCCCCTCTGGCGGGGGCAGCCGCTGCAGCTTCGCCAGCCCTTCCGGATCAGCGGAAGGGTGGGCTTCAGCCCTGCCGGGCTCTGCCACTCCCTGGCCCGGCCTGCATGGCGAACGCTGGCTGATCAGCTGGCCGATCAGCTGCTAGGCATCACCCCATTGGTCGGGCTGCGGATCGAGGCCGATCGGCTGGTGTTCGCGGCACGACCGATCGGCGCCGGGCCGCTGGTGGAACGGCGCACGACCCTCCAGGCTGAGCCGGGCGGCGTGCGGATCACGCCGGACGACGGGAAGGCGGCCCTGCTGCCGATCGACCCAGCCATTCAGCTGGATGAGGTGCAGTTGGAGACTGGCCTGCTGTTCCTTGCGGGCAGGGCGGAGGTCAGCCCCTGAAGCCCTCCTGCAGCAACGGCAGCACCAGCGTCACCAGGGAGTAGACAACCGCAGGCACAAATAGATAGCTGTCGATGCGGTCGAGGATGCCGCCATGGCCGGGGATGGCATCGCCGGAATCCTTCAGGCCGGCATCGCGTTTCATCATCGATTCGGTGAGATCACCCACCAGCGCAAACAGAGCCACCACGGCGCCCAGCACCAGGCCGATCAGCCAGCCCCAGCGCCAACCGATCCAGCTGCCGCCAAGGGCCCCCACCGCCATGGCACAGGCGACGCCGCCGAGAGCCCCCTCCACCGTCTTGCCGGGTGAAATCGGCGACAGAGGCCTGCGGCCCAGCCGCCGACCGATCACGTAGGAGCCAATGTCGGTGGCCACGATCAGAAAGCAGGCGAGCAAAGTCAGGGCCAGGCCGCCCTCCGGCAGGGCGCGCAGCTTGATCCAGTGGCTCGGCAGAAAACCCAGATAGAACAGACCGAATACCGAAGCGGCGATGTCAGCGATGCTGCCCGTCACCGGCTGCAGCAACAACCAGCCGCAGATCACGGCGCCGGATGCCGGCAGCACCGCGGCGGCCACATCGGCGGCAAACCAGCCGCTGGCAGCCTGGCTGGCCGCCTGGGTGGTGAACAGCAGCAGCTGCACCGCAACCAGGGTGGTGCGGGCCGCCGGCCGGATCCCCTTGAACTGGGCCATCCGGAAGTACTCCAGCAACCCCAGGTGCACGATCAGGCCCACCGCAACGGTGAACCACCAGCCGCCGAGCCACACAACCACAAAACCGATCCCCCCGGCAGCCCATCCGCTGAGCAGCCGGGCCAGGGAGGTGGCCTGGCGGGGTCGGGGCAGCGGAATCAACAACGGGAAGGAAAGACGGGGATCAACCTCAGGGACGCTCAGCGGCGATCAGAAACAGCGGCTCCGCCGCCGCCAGCTTGGCCTGGCTGCCGCGCCGCTGCATCCGGTGCACCGTGGCCTGCACCACCTGCAGATCCCGGGCGGCGAGCTGCCCCAGCGTATCGGTGGCATCCACCAGACCCTCCAGGCTGGCGGTGCTGATCACGAGCCGTCCCTCCGGCTGCAGGGCCTCCCACACCGCCACCAGCACATCGCCGAGGGGGCGGCCCACCTCCAGCAGCACCCGATCTGGCCTGGCCGGCAGCAGCGACAACCCGGCGGGGGCCGCCCCGGCATGAATGTGCAGGTTGGTGATGCCAAAGCGGCTGCGGTTCTGCTCCAGCAAGGCGACAGCCTCCGGATCCCGTTCCAGCGTGTGCACGGCACCGCCAGGCATCAGCCTGGCAATTTCCAGGGCCAGCGCACCGGTACCACCACCCACATCCCAGACCAGGGAGGCGGCGCGAGGCCTCAGGTGGGCCAGCAGCATCACCCGCAGCTCCATCGGCGTGGGGCTGAAACCCGGCGCGTCATCGAAGGCGCTGTCCGGCAGGCCTGGGGTGACGAAGTCCCAGTGATAGGCGGAGTGGGACGGGCGATGAGGGCCAGACAAGGCGGTGCGCGCCGCAGGGCGCATCAAGAGGCCACAACCCTCACCGTATCAGCGATCTGACCGGGCCACACGCAAGCCTGCTCCAGCAGCCAATCGCGCCGGACCCGGTCGATCCGCTCTCCCGGAATCAGCAGTGGAATCCCCGGTGGATAGGGGCAGAGCGGTTCAGCGGCAAGCCGTCCAGCAGCCGCAGCCAGGGGCACCACCTCGGCCGGAGCGCGCCAGGCCTCCGCCAGCGGTCGCTCCGGTTCCGCCACCAAGGGCAAGGGCGGACGCCTGAACGGGGGCAGCGGCGCTCCACCCAAGGCCCTTGCCAGATCGTGCAACCGCTGCGGCAGGCGCCACACCAGTGCGCCTGCCGGGTGTTCGCCCAGGCAGAAGGTGAGCGTGCCGGGCTCCGGCAGCTCAGCGATCACCCCCCGCTCAATCAGCCAGTCATCAGCCGCCAGGCCATTAATCCCCATGGCGGCGCAATGCAGCACCAGTCGCAGTGGGTCGTCGCTGGCCAGCAGCGGCAGTTCGAGCTGGCAGCAGCGCTGGCGCAGCCGCTGCGCCAGCAGCTCGGCCCGGCCGCGCCGCCGCCGGCCGGCGCGGCTGTTCGCTCCTGTGATGGCGGCCTCACTGGAGGCCAGCAGCAGCGCGCTCGGACTGGAGGTCTGCACCCAGAGCAGGGCCCGCTCCAGAGCTATCCGATCCAGCCGCTCACCGCGAGCCAGAAGCACAGCGCTCTGGGCCAGGCCCGCAAACGCCTTCTGGCAGGAGAGCACCACTAGGTCGGCACCCGCCGCCACGGCCTCGCCGCGGCCATGGGCCTGGTCGACCAGCAGCGGCAGGCCGGCGGCATGGACCCGCGCCGCCAGCGCGGCCAGGTCGGCCGCCTGGCCCTGATAGGTCGGCGAGACCAGCACCACGGCCGCCAGCGGCCCGCTGGCCAGGGCGGCCTCCAGCACCCGCTCCATCCAGGCGGGATCGGGCGGCAGCCAGAGGCCGGTGGCGGCGTCGAAGGGAAGGTCGAACAGCAGGGGGCGCAAGCCGCCGAGTACGCAGCCATGCAGCAGTGAGCGGTGCAGATTGCGCGGCAACAGCACCCGGCTGCCCGGCGGCGCCAGGCCCAGCAGGGCGGCCTGAAGCAGTCCGCTGGCACCGTTCACCCCGAACCAGCAGTGATCGGCCCCAAGCAGGGCAGCGCAGCGGCGCTGGGCTGCGGCCACCGCCCCCTCGGCCAGCAAAGGCGCCCCGATCGCGGGCAGTTCCGGCAGGTCCCAGCTGCCGGGGGAGCGGCGCAACAGACGAACCAACCCCGGCGCCAGCCCACGGCCGCGGCCATGGGCTGGCAGATGCAGGGCCAGCGGGCGGCCGCGGGCCAGCAGCGCCTGCTCCAGGGGCTCCAACGGCGCGGGACCGAAAGGCAGCGCGGCCATTCCAGACCGTGGCAGGCAGTTCACCCGGACACCCCAAGGTTCCTAGAGTTTGCCAATCCCATCCGCCGAGGCCACACGGCCGGCCGCCCGTCTTGACCGCCGCGCCCCTCTCCTCCGCCATCAACGGATACCACCCTGGTGCCGACCTGCGCTGGCTGCTGCAGCGCCCCTGGCTGCTGCTGAGCCGGTTGCTGACGGTGCTGTGGCAGCTCAGCAGCCTCAGCCTGGTGCTGCTGGTGCAGGGCAGCAGCGCCAATGAGGGCGTGCAACGCCGACTGGGCCAGCGGATCCTCAACACGCTCACCGGACTGGGCCCCTGTTTCATCAAGATGGGGCAGGCCCTCTCCACCCGGCCTGATCTGGTGAGGCGCGACTGGCTGGAGCAGCTCACCGCCTTGCAGGACAATCTGCCGCCCTTCCCGCACGCGGTGGCCCTGGCCACGATCGAGGCTGATCTGGGGGGCCCGGCCGCACGGCTGTTCTCCCTGTTCCCGGATCATCCGGTGGCAGCTGCCAGCCTGGGCCAGGTGTACAAGGCAAAACTCGCCGACGGCAGTTGGGTGGCCGTGAAGGTGCAGCGCCCCGATCTCGAGCGGATCCTGCGGCGCGATCTGGTTCTGATCCGCCTGCTGGGTTCGCTGCTGGCCCCCGTGCTGCCCCTGAATCTCGGCTTCGGGCTCACGGAGATCATCGATGAGTTCGGCCGATCCCTGTTTGAGGAGATCGATTACCACCGGGAAGCCGACAATGCCGAGCGCTTCGCCGCCCTGTTCGCTCGCCACCGGGAGGTGATGGTGCCGGCTGTCGAGCGCCAGCGGAGCGGCCGCCGGGTGCTCACCACCACCTGGATCCAGGGCATCAAGCTGCAGGAGCGCCAGACGCTCGTGGCCCAGCAGCTCGATCCCGCCGCCCTGATCCGCACCTGCGTGATCTCCGGTCTGCGCCAACTGCTGGAGTTTGGCTACTTCCACGCCGATCCCCACCCGGGCAACCTATTCGCACTGCCGGGACGCACCGGCGCGATGGGCCATGTGGGCTATGTCGACTTCGGCATGATGGATTCGATCAGCGATGCAGACCGGCTCACCCTCACCGGAGCTGTGGTGCATCTGATCAATCGCGATTTTGAGGCCCTGGCCAACGACTTCATCGCCCTGGGCTTCCTGCATCCAGATACGGATCTGAAGCCAATCGTGCCGGCCCTGGAGAACGTCCTCGGCGGAGCGCTGGGAGAAAATGTAGGCGACTTCAACTTCAAGGTGGTCACAGACCGCTTCTCGGAGCTGATGTTCGATTATCCCTTCCGGGTGCCGGCCCGCTTCGCGCTGATCATCCGGGCAGTGGTGAGCCAGGAAGGGCTGGCGATGCGGCTGGATCCTTCCTTCCGCATCCTGCAGGTCGCCTATCCCTACGTGGCCCGGCGGCTGCTGGCCGGCGACACGGCTGAGCTGCGCGACAAGCTGCTGGAGGTGCTGTTCGACGCCGAGGGACGGCTGCGGCTGGAGCGCCTCGAGAATTTGCTGGCGGTGGCGGAGAGCGACGCGGCGGGCCCCGACGTCCTGCCGGTGATGGGCTCGGGGCTGCGTCTCCTGCTCGGCCCCGGTGGTCGCAGCCTGCGCCAGAGGCTGCTGCTCACCCTGGTGCAGGGTGATCGGCTTCACACCGATGATCTGCGCGCTCTCGCCGCACTGATGCGGCGCACCTTCTCCCCCCGACGCCTGGCAGGAGGGATGTTGGCCCGGCTCAACCCCCTGGCAGCCGTCGCCTGACCCCGGTCGATGGGCCGCATAACCTCATCGATGCTGCCTGCCGCTCTGCGCTCCTGGCACCGCGAGGAACGTTCCAGCCTGCCCCTCTCCGCTGGCCAACGGCAGGTGCGCCGCCTCGCTGTTGCCTCCGTTTTTGTCCTGGTGGGGCTGGCGCTGCAGCTGCAGGTGCAGCACCAGCACCGCGGCCGGCTGGCGGAACAGCAGGAAGGACTCAGCATCCTGCACGCCAAGGTGCTGGCCAGCAAGCAGACGGCGCGGGACTGGGCTAAGTGGACGGAAATGTACGACTACGTGGCCCGGCCTGCTGCCCAACCGACGTTTCCTGACCTCCAGATCCGCACCGCCAACCTGTTCGCAACGGGCGGCACGATGCTGGTGTTCAACCTGCAGGGTCGGCAGTTGTTCAGCGCCGATCGGCACGGTCTGAATCGCCCCGAAACACGCCAGCTTGCCAGCTGCATCCAGCCCGCCCTGGCTCAGTTGATCAGCGTCCAAGACGCCTTGCTGTTCCTCTGCGACAACGGGCGAAGCGGCGCCTATGTGGGTGCCGTCACACCGGTCAGCGACAGCCGGGCGACCGCCAGAGCCAACGGGGCCCTGGCCTATCTGGTGCCGCTTGAGGATGCACAGATCCCCCGGCGGTCTGTCCGGCTGCTGCGCCAGCTGCGCCATGACCTGTACGCGCTGCCGAACGATCAGGCCCAGCCTCGCTCCGAGCAGATCCAGCCGCTGCGCCCCCATCTGCAGCAGCGGTTGCTCACGGCAGGCGGCCAACGGCTGTTGCTGCGCACTCCACCCCGCTGGCAGAGCCTGGCAGCGCCGCTGCTGCAGACGGCATCAGCACTGGCCGTAGCAGGCGCCATCGTCCTCGCCGGGCGGATGCTCTGGATGCTGGAGCGGCGGCGCCAGCGGCTGGAGCAGTGTCGCCGCACCCAGCGCAGCCGAATCCAGCAACGGCGCCAACAGGCTGAACAGCAACAGCGACTGATCGAGCAGAAGCTCACCAGCAGCCTCACGGCCGCCGTGATGGCCCACGAGATTCAGCAACCCCTCAGCACCATCCTGCTGCAGTGCCAGCTGGCACTGCAGCAGCTGGAGCGAACAGCGCCCAGCCAGCGGCATCGAGCCGGCGAGGGCACGACCGCCGTCACGGATCGCCTGTCGATTGCGGCCCGCCTGCGGGCACTCAGCGCCGAGGCCAGCCGGGCGGTGGAGATCACGGAAACGATGCGCATGCTGCTGCGCAACGTCAACACACCCCACACAACGGTGCAGCTCAACGACGTGATCGAGAGCGCCTTGCTGTTCTTCAACCGGGCGATCCAGAAGCACCACATCAGCCTGCAGACCGTGGGTCTCGATCGCCCGACGACGATCATCGGCGACGCCACCCAGGTGCAGTCGGCCATCGTGAACCTGATTGAGAACGCGATCCAGGCGATGACGATCGCGCCGGGCAAGCGGGAGCCCGCCCTGCGCATCAGCCTCGACACCGTGGCCGACGCGAACGGATCCGGAAACGGTGCCGATGCGGGCACAGCGCGGGCCGTCGTGCGCTTCAGGCTGGCCGACAGTGGGCCCGGCTTCGGCCGGACCGATGCCGACACAACGCTGCCCTTGAACACGAGCAACCCCCATGGCAGTGGCCTGGGGCTGTTCGTGGTGCGCACCACCATGCGCAATCACGGCGGAGCACTGCGGATCGGCCGGAGCGCAGAACTGGGAGGGGCCGAAGTGGAGCTGCTCTGGTCGGCCACAAAGGCCTCAGCGGAGCTCAGCTCCCAGGCGGCAGGGTGATCCAGCATCCCAAGACGGCAACGGCGCTGAACACCACCACCGCCAGCGGCCAGATTTCATCGAGGCGATACAGATGGTGCTCCAGTCGCTCCCGCTCCGGACCCTCCGGTAAGGCCTCCAGATCGCCGTAGCGGCGGCCGATCCAGAGCACCAGCACAAACGCCACTAGGGTGACCACATAGGCCACCACATACACCTGATCGAGGAAGGTGAGGAAGGGGAGCTGGGGCAGCTCAGACCGGTAGGTCTGCTGCAGGAACACCAGGGTCAGCAGCACCGTCACCGGGATGCTGGCACGGGCGTCCTGTTCATCGGGGCGCACCTTGAATACCAGCAGCACCATCGCCATCAGCACCGTGAGGGGCAGCAGCAGCCGCCAGAACGCGGCCCAGGCCGAGGTGCCGTAAGCCATGTCGAACACCACCTGGCTGTAATCGTTCTCCGGTCCCCCCAGGCCGAAATTGGTGGCGTAGTGATGGCGGTATTCAGCGATTGACCAGCCGCGACTGAGCCAGCCGATAATGCCGGCGTACAGACCCGTGCCGCTGTTCTGGAGATCGGGTTCAAAGCGGAGGTTCCGGTAATCGAGCTCACCGTCGATATCGTCAGCCTCGATCACCAGCGGCAGGCTCACGGTGGTGAAGGGGTAATGGCGGAAGCTGGCCCGGTCGATATAGAAACGGCCGATGTAAGAAAAGAGCTGATAATAGCTGCCATCTGCCAGACGCTCGGCCTGATCGCTGAGGGGTAGCAGCACCGGATCGGCGTCGGATAGCAGACCATTCAGCAGGCTGATGCGGTTGTGAATGCCAGCCTGGCGTTCGTCGAGATAGCGCTGCAGCGGTTCGTCCCATCGCAGCCACACATAACCGTTGGATGAAAAGCTGGGCGTGCTGAGTTCGAGGTCATACGTGCTGTTGGCGTAAACCCCTACCTGCACATGATGGCGGGCCGTTTCAAGCCCCTGCTGATCCACCGCCGTCTCCTGCTCGTTCAACCGCTCCCCACGCAGGGAACTCCAGCCGCTGGAGCGCAAATGGGCGGGGTCGGTGCTCAACGCCCGCGACGCTGAGGTGAGCCGCAGTGCATCACGGCTGCGCACGGCCTCCACATCGATCGTCGTGAGCGCCATCATGGCCAGGATGGTGGCCAGCACAACCGAAACGATGGCCAGAATGTTCCAGCGCTTCTGTTTGCGCGGGGCCATGGGGGTGAGGCCGGCAGGCCCGACCTTAGGGGCCCGTTCCCTGACACGCCCGCTGCTGGCGCTGCTGCTGGCCGGGCTTCCCGTGCCATTGCTGCTCGGATTGAGCCGTCCTCCCGCACCGGATCAACCGCTCACCACCCTCACCGGCGCAGCCCCGACTGCGACTGGGCAGTCCGGTATGGCCCTGCTGCTCGGCCAGTCGGCCCCGTTCTCCGGTCCTTCAGCCCAGCTGGGCCGGGAATTCCGCGAGGGGGCGGAGGCCTGGTTCGTCGAGGTCAACCGCCGCGGCGGGATCCATGGCAGGCCGGTGCAGTTGATCAGCCGCGACGACCGCTACGACCCGGATCTCACCGTGCGCAACACCCGCCTGCTGCTGGAGCAGGACCGGGTACTGGCCCTGTTCGGCTATGTCGGCACCCCCACCACCAAGGCGGTGCTACCGCTGGTAGAGCGGGATCGGATCCCGCTGGTGGCCCCGCTCACCGGCGCCAGGCTGCTGCGGGAACCGCTGCGGCCCACGGTCTTCAATCTGCGTGCCAGCTACGCGGCCGAGGTCGACCGGATCGTCGACCAGCTGGTGCGCGATGCGCGCCATCGCATCGCCGTGCTGCACCAGAACGACGCCTTCGGTCAGGACGGCCTGACCGCGGCGGAACAGGCCCTGCGCAGCCATGGCCTGCGGCCGGTGGCGACCGCACCGGTGGAGCGCAATTCCACCAAGGTGGGGGCGGCGGTGGACCGCATCCTGGCCGCCAAACCCAGCGCCGTGCTGATCATCAGCGCCTATCCCAGCTCAGCCGCCTTCAGCCGTGAGCTGCTGAGGCGCGGCAGCCGCGCTCAGTTGATGAACGTGTCGTTCGTGGGCACCCGCGGCCTACAGGAGGCCCTTGGCGATGGGCGGGCCACCGGCATCGGCATCGCCCAGGTGGTGCCTTTTCCCTGGAACCGGCGCGTGCCGGTGGTGGCGGAGTACCAGCGGCTGATGCGGCGCCAATCGCCCATGGTCTCGTTCAGCTTCACCAGCCTGGAGGGATTTCTGGCGGCCCGGCTGGTCACCGAGGGGCTGCAGAGGGCCGGCAAAGACCCGAACCGCCAGCGCCTGGTGCAGGCCCTGGAGTCGATCCGCAACCTGGACATCGGCGGTACAACCCTGAATCTGGGCCCGAATGATCATCAGGCCAGCGACAACGTGCAGCTCACCTTCCTTGGCTCCCAGCGTTGGGAGCCCTGAGCTGCTGCAAAGCGCAGGCTCGCTAGGGTCAGCCAACTTCAGCGACGCCCCGTCCCCGTGCCCCAGGAGCCCTTCCCAGCCCCGATCAACCTCAGCGAAGCAGCCGGCGATCTGGCGGCCCTGGGCTTCAGCGACCTGGACCCCGCCGAGTTCCTGCTGGAGTACGCCCCGATCGGCCAGCCGCCCTATCTGGTGGCCGGCGTCGGGCTGGCCATCGGTGTGCTCTGCGGCCTCACCTTCGCCCGGCTGGTGCAGAACCGGCTCGAGGGCTGGAAGCAGGACCGGCTGGCCCTGCTTCCCCTGGGCAATGCCGCCACCACACTCCCTTACATCGGTGTGATCATCGGCATCACCCTGTTCATCGGCAGCAGCCTGCAGGTGTTCGGTTTCTCCAGCGGCGCGGCGCTGCTTGTCAGCTTCGTGCTGTCGGTGGGTACGGCCGGAGCGCTGTGGGTCCAGCTGGAGCGGCTGATGGGCCAGGTGCAAGACGGCACCTTCAGGGCCGTGGACTTCGACAACTTCGACCAATTCTTCTAAGCAGGCCAGCCAATTGCCCCGTCGCACACGACCAGCCTGCTGCTGTTCATGTCATCTGGCTGTTCAAGCAACAGGCTGTTCAAGCAACAGGCTGTTCAAGCAACGAGGTAGCCGTCGAGCAGCCGCGACTGAGAGCGGATCCCATCGAGGGCCTTCCGCTCGAGATTGCGGGTCTTGTCCCGGCTCATGCCGAGGGTCTTGGCAATCGCACTGAGGCTCATCGGCTCCACCATCCCGTCTCCCTCCACCGGGATGCCGTAGCGCATCTTCAGCACCCGCCCCTGCAGCTCCGGCAGCTGCTCCAGCAGGGCCCTCAGATCCCCCTTCAGGCACTCCCCATCCAATCGCTCATCCGGCAGCTCTCCATCCCCCGCCAGCAGATCCAGCAGCTCCGTGTCATCTCCATCGCCCACCTTCGTCTCCAGACTCACCGGCTGACGCGCACGGCACAGCAGGTCCTTCACCTCCTCCTCCGGCAGCTCCACCCACTCCGCCAGCTCCGTCACCGTCGGCGTTCTCCCCAGTTGCTGGCTCAGCTCCCGCTGCCCCTTCTTCAGTTTGTTCAGCGTTTCGGTGATATGGATCGGCAGCCGGATCGTGCGGCTCTTCTCCGCAATCGCCCGCGTGATCCCCTGCCGGATCCACCAGTACGCATAGGTGCTGAACTTGTACCCCCGCGTCGGATCGAACTTCTCCACACCCCGCACCAACCCGATCGTTCCCTCCTGGATCAGGTCCAGCAGCTCCATATTCCGCTTGGTGTACTTCTTCGCCACGCTCACCACCAGCCGCAGGTTCGCCGCCACCATCCGCTCCTTCGCCCGGCGACCCGCCCGCAGCCGCTTGCGCAGCACCTGCTCGCTCAACCCCGCCGCCGACGCCAGCTGCTCCTGGCTCGGCGCCGTACCCCCTGCCCGCATCGTCAGCTCCTGCTCCAGCTCCTCGATCGCCACCAGCTCCTGCACCTGGCGGCCCAGCGTGATCTCCTGCTCGTGCGTCAGCAGCGGCACACGGCCGATATCCCGCAAGTAGCTGCGCACCAGGTCGGTGCTCACAACACCCTCAGCGGCACCAGATCGGATCACAACCGCACTACGCACGGCATCACCGCTCACCCCAGCAACACTCAGATCAGGCTCACCAGCAACGACGCCAGCAGAGATGACAGCTTCAGCCACAGCCACGGCTCTATCCGTGAAGACATGTAAAGCATACCCTGAAGAAGTGTGAACGCTCTCTCAGAAAAGTCGGATTCGGGCCGCGGCTGCCGCGAAACGGCCAGACGGCCGGAAGGGCTCAGCGTCAGCCCTGACGCCCGAGCAGCCAGCTGGCGGTCTGGAGGTAGATAAACACGCCCACCACGTCGGTGGCAGTGGCGATGAACGGTGCGGACATCAGGGCCGGATCGAGCTTGAGGCGGTCGAACAGCAGCGGCAGGGCTGCTCCCGCCGTGGCGGCCAGGGTGGTGATCCCCACCAGGCTGAGCCCAGCGGCCCAGGCCACCAGCCAGTTGCCGCCGCTCACATAGGCAGCCCATGGGATCACCACCAACATCATCAGCAACCCGAGCAGGGCCCCCGCCACCGCTTCCCGCCAGATGGCCGCCCACGAGCCAAGCGACTGGATCCGCTGGGTGCTCAAACCGCGGATCACCACGGTGGAGCTCTGGGCCCCCACGTTGCCGCCGGTGCCGATCAACAGCGGGATGAACGCCGCCAGCACCACCACCTGCTTCAACACCCCATCCATGGCCGCGATCACAGCGGCGGTGCCGCTGTTGGCCAGCAACAGCACCAGCAGCCAAACCACCCGGCGGCGGGCAACGGTGAACAGGTTGCTCTGGAAGTAGTCGTCCTCGTCGCCGGCCTGCACGGCGCCGGCGGCATAGAGGTCACGGGTGGCCTCCTGCTCGATCACGTCGATCACATCGTCGACGGTGACGATCCCCACCAGCCGCTGCTCCCGATCGACCACCGGCACCGCCAGAAAGTCGTAGCGCTGAATCGCCCTGGCCACCTCCTCCTGATCCGTATCGGTGCTCACGTTGATCACATCGCGAGTCATCACATCGCCGACGCGGTCATTGGGATCGGCGATCACCAGGTCTCGCAGCGACAGGATGCCGGTGAGATGACGTGAACCGTCGGTCACATACAGGGCGTAGATCGTTTCGGTGTCGCGGGCCCGGCGGCGCACGATCTCCAGGGCCTGGGCGGCGCTGTGGAATTCCTTGAGATCGATGAACTCGGTCGTCATCAGACGACCAGCTGTCTCCGGCTCATAGCCGAGCAGCTGGGCCGTGACACGGCGCTCCGCCGGACTGAGCTCTGCCAGCAGGCGGCGGACCACCTTGGCCGGCAGTTCATCGAACAGACGCACTCGATCGTCCGGCGACATCTCCTCGACCAGCTCCAGCACCTCGCCGCTGCGCAGCCGTTCCAGCAGGGTCTGCTGAACCGCCGGATCCAGGTATTCGTAGACGGCGATCGCCTCGTCCTTCGGCAGCAGCCGGAAGGCCAGCGCCTGCAGAGTGCGCGGCAGGCTGCCGATCGCTTCGGCCGCATCCACCTCCTGCACGGGCCGGAGCAGCAGCTTGGCGCCGTCGTAGTTGCCGGCCTCCAACAGGGCCTCCAGCTGGCGGGCCACCACGTCGGGCACCATCAGGCCCGTTCCCACTCCACCTGCAAAACCGTTGATCCCCACGCCGCTTGCTTCGCCCATCGCCAGCTGCCACGGCGTCTTGAGTTTATGGGCGTGGCGGTCTGCGACGCATCACCGCTAGGGTCAATTGCGCCCCATGCCCCCAAGCCGCAATGGCCGTGAACATCAGCGATGTGATGGTGCGCGATGCCCAGGGAACACCGAAACGCCTTGGAGACTGGGCAGGCCAAGTGCTGTTGGTGGTCAATGTGGCCAGCCGCTGCGGCTTCACCCGCCAGTACGCCGGTCTGCAGACCCTGCAGGAAACCTACAGCGACCAGGGTTTCACGGTGCTCGGTGTTCCCTGCAACGACTTCGGCGCCCAGGAGCCCGGCACCCTGCCGGAAATCCAGCAGTTCTGCTCCAGCACCTATGGCGCCAGCTTCCCCCTGCTCGATAAGGTGACCATGGCGGAAGAGCCCTACACCAGCCTCACCCAGTGCGAGCCGGCCGGTGCGGTGGCCTGGAACTTCGAGAAGTTCCTGGTCAGCAGAGACGGCACCGTGCTGGCCCGCTTCAAGAGCAATGTGGAGCCAGACAGCTCCGAGCTCAAGAGCGCGATCGAGGCGGCTCTGGCGGCCTGAGCCGCAGGTCAGCCCGAAAGCCAGCCGCGGCGCACACCGGTGGAACTCAGCAACTCCACCTGCAGCCAGCGGCGGCCGTCGGGCTCACTCCAATCCCGCAGCACCCGCAGGGGCGCACCAAGATCGGCCTGACTGATCACCGGCGCCTGATGACGAGGGGCAGCACGCAGGAGCTGACGGCCGTTGGAGAGCAGGGGTTCACGGTTGCTCTGGCGGCGACGCACCTCCGGCTGGCGACGCTCAGCCCCGCCCGCAGGCAGACCCGCCGGCGCCACCAGCGCAAAACCGAGCAGGGCAGCGAAACGCCATGAGCCCCAAGAGCCAGATCGCATCAGATGTCGAGCTGGGCCAAATCGAGCTCGGCACTGTGGGTTTCGATGAACTCACGACGAGGCGCCACCTTGTCGCCCATCAAGATCGTGAAAATGCGATCAGCTTCGGCAGCATCTTCGATCTCCACCCGCTTCATGGTGCGCGTGGAGGGATCCATCGTTGTTTCCCAGAGCTGCTGCGGCATCATTTCACCAAGACCCTTGAAACGCTGGATCGTGTAGTTGGCCTTTTCGCCAAAGCCTTCAACAGTTTTTCTGAGATCAGATTCGTTATAACAGTAGGCGTGGTTCTTGCCCCGCTCAACTTTGTATAGCGGTGGGCAAGCTATATAAATATAGCCTCCATCAACAATAGCTTTCTGATAGCGATAAAAGAATGTAAGCAAAAGGGTGCGAATATGAGCGCCATCTACATCCGCATCAGTCATAATAACAATGCGGTGATAACGAAGATTTTTTTCATCAAAATCCTCGCCTTTTATGCCTAGACCAAGCGCTGTAATTAGCGCTTGTATCTCCGAATTTTTATATATTTTTGCATCATCCGTTTTCTCAATATTTAAGATTTTACCCCGCAAGGGCAGGATTGCCTGAAAGCGGCGGTCACGTCCTTGCTTGGCTGAACCGCCAGCGGAATCACCTTCCACGATGTAGATCTCAGACTCACCAGGATCACGGGAAGAACAGTCGGCCAGCTTACCCGGCAAGGTGGAGCTTTCCAGCACACTCTTGCGGCGCACCAATTCACGAGCACGTCGAGCAGCTTCAGCTGCATTGAACGCCTGAATCGCTTTCTCGAGGATCAGATCGATCACTCCGGGATTGAATTCCAGGAACTCGCTGAGTGCTTCACCCACCAACGTATCGACGATGCCACGCACCTCGGTATTACCCAGCTTGGTCTTGGTCTGACCCTCGAATTCAGGCTCAGGCACCTTCACAGAGAGAACTGCTGTGAGGCCCTCACGAATGTTCTCACCGGCCAGGTTGGCATCGGCGTCCTTGCGCTTGCCGCGCTTGCGGGCGAACGTATTGAGCGTGCGGGTGAGCACCGTCTTAAGACCCTCGATATGAGTGCCACCATCCACGGTGCGGATGTTGTTAGCGAAGCCAAGAATGCTATCTGAATAGGCATCGACGCACCATTGCAGCGCCGCCTCGACTTGAACCCCTTCGCGCTCGGAATTTACATAGATGATGTCGGGATGGAGAGGATCTTTTTCGGCATTCATATAGGCCACATATTCCCTGATCCCCCCCTCATAGAAGTAGATCTCCTCGTGCGGTTCACCGGCTTCGTTGCACGCCGCGGGGCGCTCATCACGAAAGACGATGCGCACCCCTCCATTCAGGTAAGCAAGTTCCCGCAGCCGAGCCGACAGCGTGTGGTAATCAAACTCAATGCCGCCACTGAAAATCTCAATGTCCGGCTTGAACCGCACGCTTGTACCGGTGCGGGCGGGGTCTGCCGAGGGCGTGGAGGCCAGGCTGCCGATCGGAGCCCCTCGCTCAAAGCGCTGTCGGTGCTCCTGCTCCTGGCGATGCACCGTCACCTCCACCCACTCAGAGAGGGCGTTGACGACGGAAACGCCGACACCGTGCAGACCGCCGGACACCTTGTAGCCGCCTGATCCAAACTTGCCGCCGGCGTGCAGCACGGTCAGCACCGTCTCCAGGGCACTCTTACCCGTGCGGGGATGGATATCGGTGGGAATGCCACGGCCGTTGTCGGTGACGCTGCAGGCACCCTCCGCATCCAGCACCACCAGGATCCGGTCGCAATGGCCGGCCAGTGCTTCATCAACCGAGTTGTCGACCACCTCGTACACGAGATGGTGCAGGCCCCTGGGCCCTGTTGTGCCGATGTACATCCCGGGCCGCTTGCGGACCGGCTCCAGGCCTTCCAGCACCTGGATCTGCTCGGCTCCGTAGGCGGCCTGAACTTTGGTGGCTTCGCTCATGCGGGAGGGGCTCCCCGGTGATCAGCCACGGCCTCGGAAGCTCAAGTCGATCACCAGGGCTGGTGGATCGACTCGCAAGAGCGGCTGCAGGCTGTGGACAATCCCGGGCAAGGGCTGGGCAATGGGAACGAAAAGCGCTGAAAAGCCTTTCCAAGGGGTCAATCTACCACCGCTCAACCGCCTGCCATGCCGCTGGCAGGGTGGGTTGATGGCCTCTTCCTCACCCCGGGTCCTGCCGGCAGCGCGGCCGCTGCTGATCGTGCTGCTAGGCCCGACGGCCAGTGGCAAGACCGACCTGGCGATCGGGCTGGCTCAGGCCCTCGACCTGGCCGTGCTGAATGTGGACTCCCGCCAGCTCTACCGCGAGATGGACGTGGGCACCGCCAAACCCACCGCGTCCCAGCAGGCCCTGGTGCGGCACGAACTGCTCGACCTGCGCGATCCCGACCAGCCGCTCAACCTGCAGGAGTTCCGGGCCATGGCCGCACCCCTGATCGAAGCCGAACTGGCCAGGCCGCGGCGGGGCGGACCGCTGGCCCTGCTGGCGGGAGGCAGCGGCCTGTACCTCCAGTCCCTCACTCAGGGGCTGGAGCCTCCGGCCGTGCCACCCCAGCCCCAGCTGCGACTGCAGTTCGCCAGGCTTGGTCAGCCGTTCTGCCATCAGCTGCTGCGCCAGTGCGACCCGACCGCCGCAGGCCGGATCGCAGCGGCCGACGCCGTGCGCACGCAGCGCGCCCTCGAGGTTTTTTATGCCACCGGCAGGGCGTTCTCCAGTCAACAAAGGGCCACGCCGCCGCCCTGGCGGCTGCTGGAGCTGGGGCTCGATCCGGCCGACCTGCCAGCCCGCATCGCCCGGCGCACCCAGCAGCTCTACGCCGATGGGCTGGTGGACGAAACGGCCCAGCTGATCGAGCGCTACGGAGCGGATCTGCCTCTGCTGGCCACGATCGGCTACGCCGAAGCACGGCGTGTTCTGGACGGCGAATTGAGCGCGGCCGAAGCGATCGCCCTCACCAACCAGCGCACCCGCCAGTTTGCCAAACGCCAGCGCACCTGGTTCCGGCGGCGCCATCGGCCGCAATGGCTCAAGGCTTCCGACACGGCAACGCAACTTCAGGAAGCCTTGCAGGCGGTCGAGCGCGTTCTAGGGTGAAGGGTGCTCAGGCCTTGAACCGGCCTGCTCTGTGCCGACCAGGGCACCTCTCTTCCCTTTACCCCCGTTCCCGTCACCCCCGACTGAATGCCTCCCCGTCCCCGTTTTGACCGTCGTGCTCCCGTACGTGAGCTGCCCAACATCAACGAGCGCATCGCCTATCCCCAGTTGAGGGTGGTCGATGCCGACGGCAGCCAGCTCGGTGTGATCACCAGGGAAGCGGCGCTGGAGGTGGCCAAAGAACGGGAGCTGGATCTGGTGCTGGTGAGCGAGAAAGCCGATCCGCCGGTGTGCCGGATCATGGATTACGGAAAATATAAATTCGAGCAGGAAAAAAAGGCTAAGGAAGCAAAGAAGAAATCCCACCAAACCGAAGTAAAGGAGGTGAAGATGCGCTACAAGATCGATCAGCACGACTATGACGTGCGAATCGGTCAGGCATCACGATTTCTTAAGTCTGGCGACAAAGTGAAGTGCACGGTGATCTTCCGCGGCCGGGAGATTCAGCACACGGCCCTGGCTGAGGTGCTGCTGATGCGGATGGCCAAGGATCTGGAGGAAGCCGCCGAGATCCAGCAACCCCCCAAGCGCGAGGGACGCAACATGATCATGTTTCTCAGCCCGCGCAAAACGGCCCTCACCACCAAGGGGCCAAGCACCAGCAGCGGCCGCAGCAAACCGGCGGCTCCCACGCCGGTCCCCACCGCTGCACCAGCAGCAGCACCATCCGGCGGCAACGACTGAGCCGGCTCCAGGCGGCCACTGAAGATCAGAGTCAGAGCCCTTCCCATGCTGGTCGCGCCTGTGCAGAGAACCTGCGAACAGGTCCAGCAGTGCCTTCCAGCTGCGTGCGGCCCCCTCGGCCCTGGAGTCGGCGCGGGCTCACACATGAAGCCCGCCGGCGAGCACCAGTTGCTGGCGAACGCGGCCTGGGGCGGCGAGGCTGTCGGCCACACTGCACATCCAGGCATTCACCCCGAAAACCTCCGGCAGCACAAGCAGGGCGGCCTGGGGCGCCCGACCGATCAGGGTCTGCCAGCGGCCCCGCACTCGCCGCCGCTGGATCCATGGGCCGGAACCGGCGCTGCCGTGAACGCGCAAAGCCGAGTCTGACCGGTCCTCACCCGCAACCGGCACAGCCACGTATGCCAAAGGGGGGATTGTCCCCGGCGCCGATGCTCCTTATGGTGGGCCGGCAGATCATCTGGCCCACTCCGGCGTGCGATTCCACATCCAGCAGGAAAGCGACATCCCGGCGTCGACCCAGCTCTACAACCAGATCTGCTTCGCCATCGCGGCTCGCCACTATCCCCCCGGCCACCGACTGCCCAGCACGCGCCAACTGGCCATGCAGACGGGACTGCACCGCAACACGATCAGCAAGGTGTACCGCCAGCTGGAGAACGATGGCGTCGTGGAAGCCATGGCCGGCTCCGGGATCTATGTGCGCGACCGGCAGAAACCGCGCGAGGTGAAACCCGTGCCTGGCCCCCGCAACCGGGCCCTGCCGGATATCGATCGGGAGGTGCGTCAGAGCATCGATGGCCTGCTGCTGGCCGGCTGCACACTCCAGCAGGCCCGCGACCTGCTCACCCGTGAGATCGACTGGCGCCTGCGCTGCGGCGCCCGCGTGCTGGTGAGCACCCCACGGGAAGACCTGGGCGCCTCCCACCTGATCGCCGAGGAACTCACCCCCAACCTGGAGGTGCCGGTGGAGGTGGTGCCGATGGAGGAGCTGGAAACGGTGCTGCAGCAGTCCAACAACGGCACCGTGGTTACCAGCCGCTACTTCCTGCAGCCGGTGGAGGAGATCGCCAAACGGCACGGCGTGCGAGCGGTGCCGGTGGATCTCAACGACTTCCGCCACGAGCTGGACCTGCTCAAGGAACTGAGAGCCGGCAGCTGCGTTGGCCTGGTGAGCATCAGCCCCGGCATCCTGCGGGCCGCGGAGGTGATCCTGCACAGCCTGCGGGGCAATGAGCTGCTGGTGATGACCGCCAACCCCGACACCGGCAGCCGCCTGCTAGCCCTGCTGCGAGCCGCCAGCCACGTGCTCTGCGATCGACCGAGCCTGCCACTGGTGGAGCAGAGTCTGCGGCAGAACCGGGCCCAGTTGATGCGCCTCCCTGTTGTGCACTGCGCCCACAGCTATCTCGGCGAAGCCACGATCGATCAGCTGCGCAAGGAGATCGGGCTGTTCGCCGCCTGAACCGACGGAAGATGGCGGTCACCGCTGACCCAGTACGCCGCAGCGCAGCACTCAGCACTCAGCACTCAGCAAGCTGACGCAGAGTTAGAGCTCCTCAACTGCCCAACAGCTTGCCTGCCGATCAGGACACCGGTGATCAGGAACAAACGAGCAGAAGAGCTGCGGCAATGACGCGAAACGCCCTAACTGCAAAGGCTGGGCACTCAGACAGTTCCGCAAAGCGAACCTGACAATGAGATCAACAACAAGCGGATGAAGAGATTCGAACTCTCGACCCTCTCCTTGGCAAGGAGATGCTCTACCACTGAGCTACATCCGCATACCCGAGCAGCTGTTACCAGGGGTGGTTGTCCTGGTGTGCTGTGGAATCAGGTGAGGACGGCAGCAACTGCCGATGAGGGAATCATGCACGACAGGGGGCCCCTCGGTCAAACCCACCCAGGCTCCGGCAGGATGCCTGGATGCTGAAGGCAATCCGGGCCGATCTGGCGATCATCCAGGAACGGGACCCCGCGGCACGCGGTGCCCTGGAGATCCTGCTGTGCTACCCGGGGCTCCATGCCCTGACCCTGCACCGCCTCAGCCACCAGCTCTGGCGCCTCGGGCTGCCGATCCTGCCGCGCCTGCTCAGCCAGCTGAGCCGGCTGCTCACCGGCATCGAAATCCACCCGGGGGCCCGCATCGGCCATGGTGTGTTCATCGACCACGGTATGGGGGTGGTGATCGGCGAGACCGCCGTGGTGGGAGACCAGTGCCTGCTCTACCAGGGGGTGACCCTGGGAGGCACCGGCAAGGCCCACGGCAAGCGCCATCCCACCCTCGGCGAGAACGTGGTCGTCGGCGCTGGCGCCAAGGTGCTGGGGGCGATCACCGTGGGCGCGAACACCCGCATCGGCGCGGGTTCGGTGGTGCTGCGCGATGTGGCCCCGGACTGCACCGTTGTCGGCATCCCGGGGCGGGTGGTGCACCAGAGCGGGGTTCGGGTCGATCCGCTGGCCCATTCCGCCCTGCCGGACACGGAAGCCCAAGTGATCCGCAACCTGATGGACCGGATTGATGCCCTGGAAGGGGAGCTGGCACGGGCCCAGGCCTGTCTGCGGGAGCTGGCGGCGGGCAGGCCCCTGCTGGAACCCTGCCGCGGCGAAGCTCAGAATTTGCGCGACCGGGAAATCCTGGAATTTCTAGGCGATAACCCGGGCTCCACCCGCTGAGCTGATCGTAAGGAAGCCCAGAGTCGCCGAAAGGATCAGGCCGCAGCCCCTTGGGGGGCGGGAGCAGGCTGGAACATGAACATCGAATAGATCACGTTCCGGCGCATCTGAGTCATCATTTCCAGGAACATGTCGTAGCCCTCGTTCTTGTATTCAATCAGCGGATCCTTCTGACCATAGCCCCTCAGGCCAACCGACTCCCGCAGAGCATCCATCGCCTGCAAATGCTCACGCCAGAGGGTGTCGATCTGCTGGAGAATAAAGAAGCGTTCTGCCTGACGCATCAGGCCAGGATTCAACTCATCAATCTGTGCCTCCTTGATGTCGTAAGCGTTACGCATCTGCTCCTGGAGAAACGCCTTGAGTTCATCGACAGACAGGCCGCGCACGTCATCGGCCTTGAGATCCTCAAGCAGGTAGACAAACTCCTTTGTCTTGGCCACCAGGCGATCCAGGTCCCACTCCTCAGGGGGCAGCTCAGGATTCACATAAGCCTCCACGATGTCGTCGATGGTGCGCTCTCCATAGCTGATCACCTGCTGCTTCAACTCGCGACCCTCAAGCACCCGACGCCGCTCCGCATAGACCGCTTTGCGCTGATTGTTCATAACTTCGTCATACTCAAAAACCTGCTTGCGAATGTCGTAATAGTAGGTTTCAACCTTTTTCTGCGCCCCTTCCAGTGATCGTGTCAACATGCCTGACTCGATCGGCATATCTTCCTCAACTCGGAAGGCATTCATCAGACCAGCGACCCTATCACCGCCAAAGATGCGGAGAAGGTTATCCTCGAGCGAGAGAAAGAATCGCGTAGAACCCGGGTCGCCCTGGCGACCGGCGCGACCGCGCAACTGATTGTCGACCCGGCGGGATTCATGGCGCTCGGTGCCGACCACATGCAGGCCTCCCGCTTCCCGCACCTGCTGCTCCTCAGCCTTGGTCACCGCTTCATATTCCAGCTTGACTGTGTTGATCAGCTCGCGAAGGGCCTGAATGCTGGGGTCGCTGGTGGGCGCTTTCTCCGCAGCCTGAGCAATCCGGTCCTCCAGCTCCAGCAAGGTGAGCTGACGATCACCCCAGACGGCAACGAGATCTCTGGCCAGTGTTGCGAGGGCCTGATCGGTCGCCGCTGTGAGCGCACAGGGATAGAGCTGGCGCACTGCCTTCGCCTCGGACCCACGGCGAGCAGGAATGGGCCGATGCTCGTTCTCCGGCCGGACCAGCACCGGCAGCAGCACTTCGCGGAGCTTCAGGCGTGCCATGTAATCGGCATTGCCGCCGAGGATGATGTCGGTGCCACGACCGGCCATGTTGGTGGCGATGGTCACAGCACCGCTGCGGCCGGCCTGGGCAACGATCTCGGCCTCCCGCTCAACGTTCTCGGGTTTGGCGTTGAGCAGATTGTGGGGAATCTCCTGCTCGGCCAACAGCGCTGAGAGAAGCTCGGATTTCTCCACACTCGTGGTGCCGACAAGCACAGGCCTGCCACCGCGATGCACCTCGGCGGTCTCGAGGGCTACAGCCCGCCATTTGGCGGGCTCGCTCTTGAACACCTGATCGGTCCAATCCTGCCGCGCCCGGGGGCGGTTGGTGGGCACGATCGTGACCTCAAGCTTGTAGGTCTTCTCGAATTCCACCTCTTCCGTTTTTGCCGTGCCGGTCATGCCGGCCAAGCGCGGATAAAGGAGAAAGAAATTTTGATAGGTGATCGAAGCAAGCGTCTGGGTCTCTGGCTGGATGGGCAGTGCCTCCTTGGCTTCGATCGCCTGGTGCTGGCCATCACTCCAGCGGCGCCCGGGCATCACCCTGCCGGTGAACTCATCAACGATCACGGCCTCTTGACTGCGGACAATATAATTGACATCCCGAATAAATAATTCCTTGGCTTTAAGGGCATTATTGATGTAATGAGCCCAGGGGTCCTGCGGATCAAACAGATCACTCACCCCAAGCAGCTGCTCCGCCTTTGCATAGCCCTCGTCAGTGAGTGTGCAACTACGCTGCTTCTCGTCCACCTCGTAGTCACCTTCAGGGTCAATCCCGTCCTTGCCCAGCTCGGCGGCACGAACAAGCTCACCCGCCACCTCTGCAGCCCGCTGATACTTTTCCTGGGGCCTTTCCACCTGACCGGAAATGATCAGAGGCGTGCGGGCTTCATCAACCAGAATCGAATCAACCTCATCAATAACACAGTATTGAAAATCACGCTGCACTACCTCCGAAATGTCGGTGGCCATGTTGTCGCGCAGATAATCAAAACCCAGTTCTGAGTTTGTGGCGTAGGTAATATCGCAGCCATAATTGATGCGGCGGGTTGCCGGATCCATGTCTTGCTGGATCAACCCCACGGAAAGACCGAGGAAGCGATGGATCTGCCCCATCCACTCGGCATCCCGCCGGGCCAGGTAATCGTTCACGGTCACCACGTGTACGCCGCGGCCGGTGAGCGCGTTCAGATAGGCCGGCAGGGTGGCGACCAGGGTCTTGCCCTCGCCGGTCTTCATCTCGGCGATCTGGCCGTCGTGCAGCACCATGCCGCCGATCAGCTGCACATCGAAGTGGCGCATGCCCAGCACCCGTTTGCCGGCCTCGCGCACCACGGCGAAGGCCTGGGGCAGCAGCTCATCGAGCAGGGCGCGCTCCCGATCCAATGCGGCCTCCCTGGCCAGCCCACGGCTGCGGCAGTCGTCCTGCAGGCCGGCCAGCTTCTGGCGGAATTCAGCGGTCAACCCCCGCAGCTCCTGATCGGAGAGGGGGGCGATCTCCTCCTCCAGCAGGTTCACGTCGGAGACGATCGGCTGGTAACGCTTCAGCTTGCGGGCATTGGGATCACCCAGCAGGAGCTTGAGCATGGTGAGAACGACTACTGAAGCGGTGCGTGCAGCCTACTGACGCCGCCCCACCGCCCAACCTCAGGGTGAGGTCAGCAGACCAAGGCGTCCACCGGTATACCCGCCCTGGGCCCGAACACCGGTGCACCAGGGCTGGTGATCGAGATACCAGCGCACCGTGGCCTCCAGCCCGGAATCGAAACTGTGGCGCGGCTGCCAGCCCAGCTCCGTGCTGATCCGCGTGGGATCGATGGCGTAGCGCCGGTCGTGACCAGGACGGTCGGTGACTCTGGTGATCAGATCACTGTGGGGGGCTCCAGTGGGCCGCAGGTGATCGAGCAGGGTGCAGATCGCTTCCACCACCTGTTTGTTGGTGCGTTCCCCATGACCGCCCACGCAGTAGCTGCGACCCAGCTCGCCACGGGTGGCCGCCAGCAGCAGCGCATCGACATGGTCTTCCACGTACAGCCAGTCGCGCACGTTGCCGCCATCGCCATAGAGGGGGATCGGCTCGCCGGCGGCGGCCTTGAGGATCACCACCGGGATCAGCTTCTCGGGGAACTGCCAGGAGCCGTAGTTGTTGCTGCAGTTGGTGAGCACCACCGGCAGTCCGTAGGTGTGGTGCCAGGCGCTCACCAGGTGGTCGCTGGCGGCCTTGCTGGCCGAGTACGGGCTGCGGGGGTCGTAGGGGGTGGTTTCTGAGAAACGGCCCGTGGCCCCCAGCGAACCGAACACCTCATCGGTGCTGATGTGGTGAAAGCGGAAGGCGGATCGACGCTGCTCCGGCAGGCCCTCCCAGTGAGCCCGCACCGCCTGAAGCAGGTTGAACGTGCCTGTCACATTGCTTTCGATGAAAGCACCCGGCCCTTCGATCGAACGATCCACATGGCTCTCGGCAGCCAGGTGCAGCACCAGGTCCGGATCGGCCTGGCGCACCGCCGCCGCCGTGGCCTCGGCATCGGCCAGATCCACCCGCAGCAGCTGATGGTGCTCGCGCGCCTCGGTCAGCGCCTCGATGCTGGTGAGATCACTGGCATAGCCACACTTATCGAGGTTGAACACAAGCGCTTCACTCTCCACCAGCAGGCGCCGCACCATCGCTCCGCCGATGAAGCCGGCGCCGCCGGTCACCAGCACGCGACGGCGTTCGCCGAGCAGTTCACCGGCACTGGGCATGGCGGCTGGAGAGGTCATGACAGAAGGAAGCAGACGATGAAAGGAAGAACGAAAAGCAGGAACGGAGCCGCCTCAAGCCGCCGCTAGCAGCGCGCGCAGGGCCTGACGCCACTGGATGGGCTCAAGCTCAAGAGCCCGACGGGTACCGGAGCAATCGAGCAGGGAGTAGCTGGGCCGCTGGGCGGGCAGCGGATACTCCGCAGTGGTGATCGGATTCACCGCCGCCGGGCGTTCCAGCAGGCCCAGCTCGAGAGCCAGCTCGCCTACCGCTACAGCCACGTCATACCAACTGGCGGCACCGGCATCGCTCCAGTGCAGCACCGGCTCGTTGATGCCAGCTGTGATCGTGCGCCAGCAGGCGGCCGCCAGGGTCTGGGTACTGGTGGGGCAGCCCACCTGATCTTCCACCACCCCAAGCGCCTGGCCGCTGGCGCCGCGCTCGCGATGCAGACGCAACATGGTGAGGGCGAAGTTCTTGCCGACCGGCCCGATCACCCAGCTGGTTCGCAGGATCACACCCCGGCCGCTGCCGGCCAGGACATCCTCCACCGCTTCCTCGCCGGCCGCCTTGGTGCGGCCGTAGGCGCCGAGCGGATCGCGGGGCTGATCGGGGCGGTAGGGGCTGCCCTGCCGCCCGTTGAACACGAAGTCGGTGCTCACCTGCAGCAGGCGGCCGCCGGTCTCCAGCAGGGCTTCGGCAAAGGCCCGCGGCGCACCACCGTTCACCGCAAGCGCCAGCTCCGGCTCGCTTTCAGCTTTATCAACAGCGGTGTAGGCACCGCCGTTAAGCACCCAGTCGGGCCGGTGCTGGCGCACCGCCGTCCGGCAGGCCTCGGCGTCGGCCAGATCCAGGGCCAGCAGTCCTGCGCCGCCGGAGCGACTGGTGGCGATCAATTCGAAGCCAGCCGGGCATTGCTGGCGCAGAGCGTGCCCCAGCTGGCCCGCGGCGCCGGTGAGCAACACCTTCATGCGAACACCTCCCCGGCCGCGATGGCCTCAGCGAACCCGGGAGCCTGGGCATCCTTCTCAGCGAGCAACGGTTCCGAGCCCTCAAGAGTGGCCACCGGCCAGTCGATCGCCAGCTGGGGGTCATCCCAGCGGATCGAGCGCTCACAGGTCTTGCTCCAGAAGCCGCTGGCCTTGTAGAGCACCTCCGCCCGCTCGCTGAGGGTGAGGAAACCGTGGGCGAAGCCCACCGGCACCCAGAGCTGCTGGCGGTTCTCAGCGCTGAGCTCGGCGCCGACCCATGCCCCGAACGTGGGCGAACTGCGGCGGATGTCGACCGCAACATCAAAAATGGCACCCGCCACACAGCGCACAAGCTTGCCCTGCGGTTCCGGCTCCAGCTGATAGTGCAGCCCGCGCAGCACGCCGCAACTGGAGCTGGAGTGATTGTCCTGGGAGAAGTGCACCGGGGCGCCGACAGCCTCATCGAAGCGGCGCTGGTTCCAGCTCTCGAAGAAGAATCCCCTGGCATCGCCGAACGCCTGGGGGGTGATCAGCAAAGGCCCCTGCATCAAGCTGCCGGCGGCGGTGGCGAGCTGCTCAGTGCGCATGGGAGATCTCAAGACTGGACTGAAGGGCACGATGGTCACCGGCGGGCTCGCCGAGCAGCTGCAGCAGGTAGTCGCCATAGCCGCTCTTGCGCAGCGGCAGAGCAAGACCCTCAAGCTGAGCGGCATCGATCCAGCCCTGCCGCCAGGCCACCTCCTCCGGACAACCGACCTTGAGGCCCTGCCGATGCTCCAGGGTGCGGATGTAGCTGCTCGCCTCGTGAAGTGAATCGCAGGTGCCGGTGTCCAGCCAGGCCATGCCCCGGCCCATCAACTCCACCCGCAGCAGGCGATCCTCGAGATAAAGGCGGTTGAGATCGGTGATCTCCAGTTCGCCGCGGGGCGAGGGGCGCACCTGCCGGGCCCTCTCCACCACGGTGTGGTCGTAGAAGTAAAGCCCGGTGACGGCGTAACGACTTTTCGGTTGCGCAGGTTTTTCCTCCAGGCTGGTGACCCGCCCCTGATCGTCGAAGGCGACCACGCCGTAGCGCTCAGGATCGCTGACCGGATAGGCGTAGACCGTGGCCCCCGCAGCAGCCCCATTGCTGGTAGCCAGCTGGGGGACCAGGTCGTGTCCATGGAAGAGGTTGTCGCCGAGCACCAAGGCAGCGGGCGAGCCGGCGAGGAAGTCGGCACCGATCAGGAAGGCCTGAGCCAGACCGTCGGGGCTGGGCTGCACGGCGTAGTGGATGGCCATGCCCCAGCGGCTGCCATCGCCGAGCAGGCGCTCGAACGCTGACTGGTCGTGGGGTGTGGTGATCACCAGCACCTCACGAATGCCCGCCAGCATCAGGGTGCTGAGCGGGTAATAGACCATCGGCTTGTCGTAGACCGGCAGCAGCTGCTTGCTCACGGCCTGCGTGATCGGATGGAGACGCGTGCCGCTGCCTCCAGCAAGAATGATTCCTTTGCGCGTCATACCGCCGCGTCGCTGGGAAGATGTTGCCATGACCCTGGCGCGATGTCTGTGTTCAGGTTGATCCAACACGCACCTGGCGCTCCCGGACTGCGGCTGCTCGGGCTGGGCCCCGGGCTGCGCCCCAGCCGCGGTCTGCTCAAGCTGCAGCGCCTGCTCGACAAGCACGCCTTCTGGGCCAAGGGCCGCAGCCTCCAGGATCTGCGGCGCCTGTTGGCGCGCAGCGAAGCGGTGGTGAGCCTGTGGCGCGGCAAGCGGTTGGTGGGTTTTGGACGCGCCACCAGCGACCACAGCTGCCGCGCTGTGTTGTGGGATGTGGTCGTGGCCGGCGACCTGCAAGGCCGCGGCCTCGGCAGGCAGGTGGTGGAAGCATTGCTGGCCGGGCCGTGTGTGCGCTCGGTCGAGCGGGTGTACCTGATGACCACCAACAGCGCCGGTTTCTACAGGCAGCTGGGATTCCAGCAAGCGGATCCCCAGCAACTGCTGGTGCGGTATCCGACAGCCGGATCCGGGAGCCCTGAATGTGGATAAGGCGATCAGCCGGGCAAGCTCGCCATCAGTGACGCCATCTCGATCGCCTGGAGGCCGTAACTCCAGCCCAGGTTGCTCTTGATGCCGGCCCGCTCCAGAGCCTGCTGCATCGTGTCGGTGGTCAGCACCCCGAAGATCACGGGCACACCGCTGTCACGACTCACCGCAGCCACGCCCTTGCCCACCTCAGCCACCACCACATCAAAATGAGGGGTGTCGCCACGAATCACAGCGCCGAGGGTGATCACGGCCTGGTAGCGGCCGCTGGCGGCAAGGCGCTGGGCCACCAACGCAATCTCAAAGCTGCCGGGCACCCAGGCCACATCAAGCTGAGCGCTCTGCGCACTGGTGTCGATGCCGTGGCGGCTGAGGCAGTCCAGGCAACCACTGAGCAGGCGACCGGTCACCAGGTCGTTGAAGCGAGCCACAACGATGGCGAGGCGCAGGTTGGCTGCGTCACTGAACTTCCCCTCGAAACTTGCCAAGGCTGGGAAACGTGCTGACAGGCAAGCCTAAAGGGCGCTGTCTGCCCTGAGCCGCACCATTGCCAATGGGCACAGGCCTCACAGCTTCGCTGCCACAGCGGAGCAAGGCAGCTGTTCAGACCACCAGCAGGCTGACGCCCCAGTTCACCAGCACCAGAGCAACCCAGACAATGCCACCCAGCAGAATCAGGCGATTGGAGCGGCCACTGTCCTCATTGCTGGCATAAAGCACCGGCACCGCCACGATCAGTGCAAACGACATCACCACCAGGGCCAGAACGGTGAGGGTGTTGAGGATCTGCATGGATCTGGTGCGGTTCCGGACCGGTCAGTGGGCGGATTCTCACACGCAGACCCGGCGCCGCCGGCAGCTTGCTTCACATCTCGATGCCGGCCGACCGACCTACGATCGCCGCCAGCACCTGGGGAAGCCGTGGCCGCGGAAGCCGAGCAACAGCTTTCGCTGATCGCTGGCCTGGAGGTGCAGGGCGATCTTTTCGGGGCAACGGGCGGCAGCGATGGCCGGTCGGCTGCAGAAAACGCTGAGGATGTGATCGAGGCGACAGCTCTGAGCGAGGCCACCCAGCGTCCCCGCCAGCGGCGCCAGCCGACCGGGCCGAGCGCCGGCTGCCCAGACCCTGCTGGGCAGGTACAACCAGCCGGCGATGGCGACAGCGACCTGCCCGCCTGGCACCACCACAGCCTGGTGGAGCCGCAGCAGCTCACGCCGATGCTGCGCCACTACGTGGAGCTGAAGGCAGCCCATCCGGAGCGGCTGCTGCTCTACCGGCTGGGCGACTTCTTCGAGTGCTTCTTCGAAGACGCGATCACCGCCTCGCGCCTGCTGGAGCTCACCCTCACCGGCAAGGAGGGCGGCAAGGCGATCGGCCGGGTGCCGATGGCCGGCATCCCCCACCACGCCGCCGAGCGCTACTGCGGCGAGCTGGTGCGCCGGGGCCACAGCGTGGCCCTCTGCGACCAGGTGGAAAGCACCCCGGCCAAGGGCGAACTGCTCAGGCGCGAGATCACCCGTGTGATCACCCCCGGCACGATGCTGGAAGAGGGCATGCTCGCCGCCCGCCGCAACAACTGGCTGTGCGCCGTGGTGCTGGAGAGGCCCGCCGGCGAGGCTGCCGATCTCGAACGGGACCCCGAGCGGACGGGGCTGCGCTGGGGTCTGGCCGTCGCCGATGTGAGCACGGGCGAATTCCGGGTCACCCAGCGCAGGGGGTGTGATGCCCTGCACCAGGAGCTGCTGCAGGTGGAGGCCGCCGAGGTGCTCTGGCCGGGGGGACTGGCGGTCGGCGCTCCCGGCAACAGCGGCCCAGCGCCATCCCCCGCCTGGTGCCCCACCGGCCTGCTGCTCACGCCCCTGCCCCGCACCCCCTTCGAGGGGCCGGAGGCCAGCGCCACGCTCAGGCAGCGCTTCAGCCTGGTCAGCCTTGCTGGACTGGGGCTGGGCGAGCTGCCTCTGGCCCTGCGCGCCGCCGGCGGCCTGGTGCACTACCTCGATGGCACCAATGGCGGAGCTGACGCCAGCCGGGCCCAGGTTCCCCTCGACCTGCCCACCAGCTGGCACGCCGGCGATGCCCTGGTGCTCGATGCCGCCACCCGCCGCAACCTGGAGCTCACCCGCACCCAGCTGGGCGGCCAGCTGCAGGGCTCCCTGCTCTGGGCGCTCGACCGCACCCACACCGCCATGGGCGGGCGCTGCCTGCGCCGCTGGATCGAGGCGCCGCTGGTCGACCGCCCGGCCATCCTCGCTCGCCAGAGCGGCGTGAGCGAGCTGGTGGCAGAGCGGCCCCTGCGGCTGGCGGTGCGCCGGCTGCTGCGGCCGATGGGCGACCTGGAGCGCCTGGCCGGCCGGGCCGGTGCCGGCACCGCCTCAGCCCGGGATCTGGTGGCCCTGGCCGATGGTCTCGAGCGGTTGCCCCTGCTGGGGGCCCAGCTGGCCAAAACCAGCAGCGCCCCCCTGCAGGCCCTGGCCCGCCCCTGGCCGGAGCTGGCCGAGCTGGCCGCCGCGCTGCGCCACACCCTGCTCGACACCCCGCCGCTGAGCCTCACCGAGGGCGGCCTGATCCACGACGGCGTGGATCCGCTGCTCGATGGCCTGCGCAACCAGCTCGACGACCAGGACGCCTGGCTGGCTCAGCAGGAGGCCGCCGAGCGCCGCGCCAGCGGCATCGCCTCCCTCAAGCTGCAGTACCACCGCACCTTCGGCTACTTCCTGGCGGTGAGCCGGGCCAAGGCCGGCGCGGTGCCGGAGCACTGGATCCGCCGCCAGACCCTCGCCAACGAGGAGCGCTTCGTCACCCCCGAGCTCAAGGCGCGCGAGGGCCAGATCCAGCAGCTCCGGGCACGGGCGGCCCAACGCGAATACGAGCTGTTCTGCGCCCTGCGTGCCTGGGTTGGCGAGCAGGCCGCAGCCATCCGCAGCGCCGCCCGCCTGGTGGCGGAGCTCGATGCCCTCGCCTCGCTGGCCGAGGTGGCCGCCACCGGCGGCTACTGCTGCCCGGAGATCACCGACCCTGCAGGCCCCGAAGCCCGCCTGCTGCAGATTGAGGCCGGCCGCCACCCGGTGGTGGAGCAGCTGCTGGTGGATGAGCCGTTCACGCCCAACAGCGTGGCCCTGGGTTCGCTCACAGTCGGTGGCGATGGCGATGGCGATGGCGATGGCGGTGGCGATGGCGGCAGCCCCAAGGCAGACACCAACCCCGAACTGCTCATCCTCACGGGCCCCAACGCCAGCGGCAAGAGCTGCTATCTGCGCCAGAGCGGCCTGCTGCAGCTGATGGCCCAGATGGGCAGCTGGATCCCGGCCCGATCCGCCCGTCTCGGCATCGCCGATCGGATCTTCACCCGCGTCGGCGCCGGCGACGACCTGGCGGCGGGCCAGTCCACCTTCATGGTGGAGATGGCCGAAACGGCCAACATCCTCCACCACGCCACGCCGCGCTCGCTGGTGCTGCTCGATGAAATCGGCCGCGGCACCGCCACCTTCGACGGCCTTTCGATCGCCTGGGCGGTAGCCGAACACCTGGCCAGCCCGCCGGCGCGCGGTGGCCTCGGCGCCCGCAGCATCTTCGCCACCCACTACCACGAGCTGAACGCCCTGGCCGACCAGCTGCCCAACGTGGCCAACGCCCAGGTGCTGGTGGAGGAAACCGGCGACACTCTGCGCTTCCTGCACCGGGTGGTGGCCGGCGGCGCCAACCGCAGCTACGGCATCGAGGCCGCCCGCCTGGCCGGGGTGCCCGCCCCCGTGCTGCAGCGTGCCCGCCAAGTGCTGGCCCGCATCGAGGCCAACAGCCAGATCAGCCTGGAGTCTTCAGGCCCAGCAACCCCGCCATCTGCCCAAGCGGCAGCGCGCCAGTCACGCACCACTCAGTCAGACGGCGCGCTCGCCGCCTGAAGCCAGGCCGCCCGCAGCAGGGCGTTGCAGGCGGCGGCCACCAGTCCGGCTCCGCCCTTGGAGCCCTCGAGCCGGATGTGCGCCAGGCCACTGAAAGCCAGGTGGCGCTTGCTCTCCGCCACCCCCACAAACCCCACCGGCATGCCGATAACCAGCGCCGGTCGCAGCGCTGTCGCATCACCACACGCATCCTCAGCCGCGACGATTCCCACCTGCTCCAGCAGCACCTCCAGGGCCGTGGGGGCGCTGCCAATCAGCACCACCGGCGCTGCCCCAGGCAACACGCTGGGCTGACCCATCTCCGCCAACGCCTGCGCCATCCCCGCCGCGGCCCGGGTCGACCCGGCCGGGGCGAGCTCAGGAGCCCACTCCAGCACGCTCATCACCCGATTGCCGAAGGTGCGCCGGGCCATCGGCGCCACAGCAGCAGCCGCCATCGCCGTGTCCGTGAGGATCGGTGCCCCTGCCGCCAGGGCCACCAGACCCGCCTCGCAGGCCCCCGGCGCGAAGCGCACCATGCCAACCAGTTCAGGATCACCACTGCTGTGGATCAGGCGCAGCACCACATCCTGCTGAAGCGAACCGAGTGGCATCAGTGCTGCCTCCATGCCAGGCATCGCCTGGATGATCCGCAGACTCTCGCGGAAAATCGGGTGATCAAAGTCAGCGCCGGCAGCCGGCATGGAACATCTTCTGTCGTCCGCCCACCCTGCCGCATGCCGCCCCTGGCACCCCGAAGGTGCCGGGCTGAACCGAACCGCCCTGCGATGAACTGGCCTGAATCACCAACCGCGACAAGCAACCACAAACAGCAAGCCCATCGACGCCGCCATCACCGCTGCAGCCGCTCGCCTGCGCCGCCAGGAGCCCCAGCTCGACGACAGCACCGCCATCGAGTTGGCCACCGCCATCCAGGCTGACGCGGCGGTTCTGATCACCGACCATCCAGCCCTGGCACAGACTGATCAGCACCACGTGCTCAGCGCCGTTCGGATCTGAGCAGCCGCAGTCCACCAGGCAGCTCCCCCGTCCGCCCCATGCCGATCCACCTGTTCTGGGGCGACGACGAAGCAGCCCGCACCCGCGCTGTCGAAGCGCTGGTGCAGAAACACCTGGATCCCGCCTGGGCCAGCCTCAACCTCAGCCGTCTCGATGGCCACGACACCAGCCAGGCGGCTCAGTCCCTGGTGGAAGCCCGCACACCGCCCTTCGGCAGCGGCAGCCGGGTGGTGCTGCTGCAACGCAGTCCTTTCTGCAACCAATGCCCAGCCGAACTGGCCGAGGGCTTCGAAGCCGCCCTGGCCCAGGTAGCCGACGGCTGCCACCTGCTTCTGGTCAGCGCCGGCAAGCCCGATGCACGGCTGCGCACCACCAAGGCTCTGCAGAAGCTGGTGAAGGCCGGCGTGGCCAGCGAACAGAGCTTCGCCCTGCCGGCGATCTGGGATGGGGCGGGGCAGGTGGAGCTGGTGGCCCGCACCGCCCGTGAGCTGGGCCTGCCGCTGGAGCCCGCCGCCGCCGAGGCCCTGGCCGAAGCGATCGGCAGCGACAGCGCCCGACTGGCCAGCGAACTGGAGAAGCTGAGCCTGTTCGCCGTCAATGGATCCGGGGGGCCTGCAGCGATCACCCTCGCCGCCGTACAGGCGCTGGTCGGCGGCCGGAGCACCAGCGCCCTGGCGGTGGGGGAGGCCCTGCTGGCGGGCCGGCCCGCCGATGCCATCGCCCTGGTGGATGCTCTGCTGGCCGCCAACGAACCGGGGCTGCGCATCGTCGCCTCGCTCACCAGCCAGATCCGCGGCTGGCTGTGGGTGACTCTGCTCGACGCCCAGGGAGAAGCGGATGTGACCGCCATCGCCAAAGCCGCCGGCATCGGCAACCCCAAACGGATCTACGTGCTGCGCAAGCAGATTCGAGGAAGCAAGGCCGCCGATTTTCTGCGCCTGCTGCGGCAACTGCTTGAGGTGGAAGCAGCGCTCAAACGCGGTCGGGAGGCTGGCGATGCCTTCCGGGATGGTTTCCTGGGGCTGCGCGATGCGGGGATGTTCCCTATCAGCGGCGGCGGATAATCAGCGCTTCCATCCGTTGCCGTCACCGCACCCCTGCCATGGCCCTGCTGGTTCAGAAATTCGGGGGCACCTCCGTGGCCGACGTGGAACGCATCCAGGCCGTGGCCAGGCGGATCGCCCGCAGCCGGGAGGAGGGGCATGACCTGGTGATCGTGGTGTCGGCCATGGGGCACACCACCGATGAACTCACCAACCTGGCCAGGGCGATCAGCAGCGATCCGCCCCAGCGGGAGATGGACATGCTGCTGTCGACCGGCGAGCAGGTTTCGATCGCGCTCCTGTCGATGGCGCTCCATGGCCAGGGAGTGCCGGCGATGTCGATGACGGGCACCCAGGCGGGGATCATCACGGAATCGGCCCACGGCCGGGCGCGCATCCTCGAGATCCGCACCGAGCGATTGCATCATCTGCTGGACGACGGGCATGTGCTGGTGGTGGCAGGCTTCCAGGGAACCAGCAGCTCCGCTGCCGGCACACCTGAGATCACCACCCTCGGCCGGGGGGGCTCCGATACGTCCGCGGTGGCACTGGCCGCAGCCCTCGGCGCCGAGGCCTGCGAGATCTACACGGATGTGCCTGGCGTGCTGACCACCGATCCACGCAAGGTGGCCGACGCCCAGCTGATGGCGGAGGTGACCTGCAACGAGATGCTCGAGCTGGCAAGCCTGGGTGCCGCCGTGCTGCATCCCCGGGCGGTGGAGATCGCCCGAAACTATGGCGTGCCCCTGATCGTGCGCTCCAGCTGGAGCGAGGCGCCGGGTACCCGGCTCACCAGTGGCTCCGCCCGGCCGATCGGCCACGGCGGCCTGGAGCTCGGCAAACCAGTGGACGGAGCCGAGCTGGAGGGCGATCAGGGCCTGATCGCCCTGGCCCATGTCCCCGACTGCCCTGGCGTGGCCGCCCAGCTGTTCGAGGCCCTCGGAGCTGCTGATCTGAACGTGGATCTGATCGTGCAGGCCACCCACGAGGGGGCCTCGAACGACATCGCCTTCACCCTTCCCGCCGCCGATCTGGACCGGGCCCAGCTGGTGTGCCGGGAGGTATTGGCCGCCCTCGGCGCCACCCCCGGAGAAGACGGCGGCGCCCAGCTGAGCGCCGAAGCCGGACTGGCCAAGCTCAGCATCGCCGGCGCCGGCATCATGGGCCGGCCTGGAGTAGCGGCACGGTTATTCGACACCCTGGCGCGCAGCGGCATCAACCTCCGCCTGATCGCTACCAGTGAGGTGAAGGTGAGCTGTCTGGTGGCGGGTGATCAGGGCAGCAAGGCCCTGCGGGCTGCCGCCGAGGCCTTCGAACTGCACGAGAGCCAGCTGCGCCCCAATCCCGAACCCGCTCAGCTGCACCTGCCGGCCGTGCGTGGCGTGGCCCTCGATCTGGGCCAGGCCCAGGTGGCGGTGCGACGGGTACCGGATCGTCCTGGCACGGCCGCCGCGGTCTGCCGTTCCCTTGCCGATGCCGGCATCTGCGTGGAGGCGATCGTGCAATCGGAGCGCACGCACGGCAGCGCTCCCCAGCTGAGCCGAGACATCAGCTTCACCCTCAAACGCGACGACCGAGCGCGGGCCGAGCTGGCCCTCGCGCCCCTGCTGCAGCAATGGCCGGGATCACGCTTCGAGGAGGGTGCCGCCATCGCCCGGGTGAGCGCCGTCGGTGCCGGCATGCCCTGCACCGCCGGCACCGCCGCCCGCATGTTCCGAGCTCTCGCTGATCAAGGCATCAACATCGAGCTGATCGCCACCAGTGAGATCCGCACCAGCTGCGTGGTGGCCGAAGCCGAAGGCGTGCGCGCTCTACAGACCGTGCATGCCGCCTTCGCACTGGGGGGCGCCGTGGCCCACAAAGCTGAGGGCACCGAGGCACCAACCTGAGCTTGCTGTTCAGGCCTTGCCGACCAGCTTCTGGCGCAGGCCCTTGATGCGGTCCCGCAGGTTGGCGGCCTCCTCGAACTCCAGGTTCTTGGCGGCGGTCTTCATCCTGTCTTCCAGCTGCTGGATCAGCTCCGGCAGAGCGTCGAGCGGCACTTCGTTGTGCTCGGCCTGTTCAGTGGCCTGCTCCAGCTGTTCGTCGTTGAGCCGGCGCGACACCTCCAGGAAGGCCAGGATCGAATTGCCCGCCCGCTTGCCCGCTGGGGTGGGGGTGATGCCGTGCTGTTCGTTGTAGGTGTGCTGAATGGCGCGGCGGCGCTCGGTTTCAGAAATCGCCCTGGCCATCGAGTCGGTGAGGTTATCGGCATAGAGCAGGGCCACGCCTTCGATGTGGCGGGCGGCCCGGCCGATGGTCTGGATCAGGGAGCGCTCGGCCCGCAGGAAACCCTCCTTATCGGCATCGAGGATCGCCACCAGGGACACTTCCGGCAGGTCCAGCCCCTCGCGCAGCAGGTTCACGCCCACCAGCACGTCGTATTCACCATTGCGCAGATCCTGGATGATCTCGATCCGCTCGATCGAGTGGATCTCCGAGTGCAGATAGCGCACCCGCACGCCGTTCTCAGCCAGGTAGTCGGTGAGGTCTTCGGCCATGCGCTTGGTGAGCGTGGTCACCAGCACCCGCTCCTGCTTGTCGGCCCGCACGCGGATCTCGCCCAGCAGGTCATCGACCTGACCGTCGGTGGGCCGTACCTCCACGATCGGATCGAGCACGCCGGTGGGCCGGATCACCTGCTCCACCACCTGGCCCTGGCTCTGGGCCAGTTCCCAGTTGCCCGGCGTAGCACTCACAAAGATCGTCTGGCGTGCCTTCGCCCAGAACTCCTCCCCCTTCAGCGGCCGGTTGTCGGCAGCGGAGGGCAACCGGAAGCCGTGCTCGATCAGCACCTGCTTACGACTCTGATCGCCGTTGTACATGGCCTGCAGCTGACTGCAGGTGACATGGCTCTCATCCACCACCAGCAGCCAGTCGTCGGGGAAGTAGTCGATCAGGCACTCGGGCGGCGTGCCGGCTTGGCGGCCGGCCAGGTGGCGGGCATAGTTCTCCACGCCATTGCAGTAGCCCACCTGCTCGAGCATTTCCAGGTCGTAGGTGGTGCGCTGCTCCAACCGCTGGGCCTCCAGCAGCCGCCCCTGGCCGTTGAGCACCTCCAGCCGCTCGCGCAGTTCGGTGCGGATCTCCTTGATGGCATCCGCCAGGCGCTCCTTCGGGGTCACGAAGTGCTTGGCCGGGTAGATGTTGATGTTCTCCAGGCTCTGCAGGATCTCGCCGGTGGTGGGGTCCACGTAGCGAATCGCCTCCACCTCGTCGCCGAACAGCTCGATGCGCACCAGGCGGTCTTCATAGGCAGGGCCGATCTCGAGAACATCGCCGCGCACACGGAAGCGGCCGCGGGAGATCTCCACGTCGTTGCGCGAATACTGGTTGTTCACCAGCTCCCGCAGCGACCCGCGCAGGTTGAGCGTGTCGCCCACCTGGAACTTCACCGCCGCCTTGAGGTATTCCGAGGGAATGCCCAGGCCGTAGATGCAGCTGATCGAGGCCACCACGATCACATCCTGGCGCTCGAACAGCGAGCGGGTCGCCGAGTGACGCAGCATGTCGATCTCCTCGTTGATCGATGCCGTCTTGGCGATGTAGGTGTCGGAGACGGGCACATACGCCTCCGGCTGGTAGTAGTCGTAGTAGGAGATGAAGTATTCAACGGCGTTGTTCGGGAAGAACTCGCGCAGCTCATTGCAGAGCTGCGCCGCCAGCGTCTTGTTGTGAGCCAGCACCAGGGTCGGTCGGCCGGTGCGGGCGATCACATTGGCAATCGTGAACGTCTTGCCGGTGCCGGTGGCACCCAGCAGGGTCTGATAACGCTCACCTCCCTCCACCGCTGCCACCAGGCCTTTGATCGCCTCGGGCTGATCGCCCTTGGGCTCATAGGGGGCGTGAAGCTGGAAGGGAGCAACCATGCAGTCATTGTCGGACAGACCGCCTGGTTCTGCGGGTGCAGTCGCAGGCAGATTCAGCCGACGGGCAGACCACTGAACACCACGGAGACCCGGGTGAGATCCACATCAAGGCCAAGAATGCGCAGGATCACGGTCGACAGCACGGCATAGACAATGGCACCCAGCGCCGCGCTCATCACGCCGTTGCGCAGGCGGAAGCCCTTGATCAGCCAGGCGGCCAGACCGAACAGGATCACCGTGATCAGCCAGTTGAACACCCAGGTGATCGGGCTGATGAAACCGCCGAAGCTGGCGATCGCCCAGGGCAGCGCCAGCAACGCCTTGAGCGGGATGATCAGCAGCGTGCCCAGCAGGCCGATCACCACAGCCGAAAGCAGGGCAACGCCGAAATTCTCCATCTCGACCCCGAGAGGAAGCCAGGCCACGATCAGCAGAATCGCAGCACGGATCGGCCACTGAAGCAGCCACACCAGAGAACCCATAAGTGGTTGGGAATCAACGCCCGCAACTTAGGCATGGGTCGCTCCGATGTCAGGAAGCCGGAGCGTGTCAGTGCTCACATCCGGCATGTTCAGGCCGCCGGTTCCGGCGGGCTCAGCAGCGCTTCAGACCGCTGCCGATACGCCGTTGCCGAGCGCTTCGCGCAGGCTGCGCACCACGGCCACCATCGCCAGTTCATCGTTGAGCCGGTTCACAGCCGAGCCGACACCCACACCGGCGGCGCCGGCGGCGATTGCCAGGGGCACCGTCACGGCGGAGAGCCCTGACGCGCAGAGCACCGGTACGACCCGATCAGCAGCGGCGAGCGCGCGGCTGATGCTGTGCGCTGCCGCCAGGGTGGGGGAAGCCTTCTCGATCAGGCCGAGGTTGCCGGCACTGAAGGGGCGAGCGCTGGTTCCACCCTCGGTCTGGATCAGGTCGGCACCGGCCACCACCAGCTCCACAGCCAGCTGCTCCTGCTGATCCATCGGCAACACGTGGGGCACTGTCACGCTCAACACCACCTCGCTCAGCAGCGCACGGGTCCGACGGGTGATCGCCAGCACCTCGGCGGCGTCGAACACACGGCCCAGGGGATAGAACGCGTCGTAGTTGCCAATCTCCAGCAGGGTGGCGCCGGCCTCAACGACGGCGGGAAACAGCTCGGGATCGACGGCGCTGGCGCAGATCGGCAGGCCGCTCCGCGCAGACGCCAGACGCACCAGCTGGGCATCGGCAGCCACGTCCACCAGATCGGCGCCGCCGCGGCCTGCTGCCCGGCTGATGCGCTCGACGCTCGGGGCGTCAAAGTTGGTGAGACCGGCGATCACCTTCAGGGCGCGGCGCTCAGCCAGGGCAGACCGGAGCGGGGCGGGCAGGCGATCGAGACGCGACATGCCGAAGACAGTGCAAAGCCAACCGATTCTCCCACCTGAAGCCTCCGCGAGCTGGAGCGGCGACCATCACCGTCTGCACCGGTCGCTGCGGCGCCACCCATGCCTGCTACCAGCCGGGGAGGCGCTGCTGCTGGCGGTCTCCGGTGGTCAGGACTCGATGGCTCTGGTGACCCTGCTCGAGCCGCTGCGGCAGCTCTACGGCTGGCAGCTGCAGCTCTGGCATGGCGACCACCAGTGGCGTGCGGAGGCCGGCAGCCAGGCCCGGGCTCTGGCCGCGTGGGCCGCTGACCGGCGCTTACCCCTGGTGGTGGAGCGCTGGAAGCGCCCGGCGGCTGAACGGGCGACCGAGGCCACTGCCCGGGCCTGGCGCTACGAGCGCCTGCTCACCCAGGCCCGGCAGCTGCGGTGCAGCCGGGTGGTGACCGGCCACACCGCCACAGACCGGGCCGAGACCCTGCTGTTCAACCTGACGCGGGGCTGCCACCGGCGCGGCCTGGCCAGCCTGCGACGCCGGAGATCGCTCGGGCCGGGGGTGGACCTGGCACGACCCTTGCTCGACTTCAGCCGCGACGACACGGGCCGGATCTGCCGAATGCTGGAGCTACCGGTCTGGATCGACACCAGCAATGGCGACCCGGCCTTCAGTCGCAACCGGTTGCGGCTGGAGGTGCTGCCGGTGCTGAACACCCTCCATCCCGGCGCCGACCGACGGCTGGCCCGCACGGCCGAGCAGCTGGAGGCTGAGGAGGAAGCGAGCCAGGAGCTGTGGCAGCTGGCCCTCAGGCAGCTGGAGCTTTCGCCGGCGGCAGCCGGCGAGGAGCCTGGGCTGCACCGCAGGGCACTCTGCAGCCTCAAGCGCCGCAATCAGCTGGATCTGCTGCAGAACTGGCTCGAGCGCTCGGCAGGCCGGCGATTGCCATCCGGTTCACTGGAGACCCTGGTCGATCGCCTCAATGGGGACGGTGGCTCGGGCAGCGCTGCGCTGGGGGACGGCTGGCAGCTGGGCTGGCGTGGCCCCAAACTGTGGCTGACGCGGGGAGATCCCGATCTCAGCAGATGACCCTCTCGCCCGACATCCAGCAGCAGCGGTATGCCGCCATTGAACTGGCCTACAGCGAACGGCGCTGGCTGGATGTGGAACAGCTGAGCAAAACGCTGCTGAGGGAACTTCCCGATGATCAGCGGGATCCCCTCGCCCTGCGCGTGGTGCTGCTGCTGGGCCACACCCGCCTTTATGGGTTCGGCGATTCCAGCCTGGCCCGCAAGCACTATTCCACCGTGCTGCAGCACAGCGACGAACAGACGCTGCGCGAGATTGCCGACCAAGGGTTGCGCCAATGCACGTTGCTGGCCGAACCGGAGACCAGCGACCCGTCCCGCAACAGGACAGAGGCCGTCATCCCGACAGCCGAACCAACGGACCCAGCTGGGACTTCAGCAGCACCGGCCTCGACCAGGGCCGCTGCAGCCCCCTGGCTGGCGGAGCAGGGGATTGGTGACACCCTCAGCCGGGGAGCAGCCGGAAGCACCGGCCTGGGCGCAGATGCCAGCCCCTGGCTCCCATCGAACGACAGCGACAGCGTGCCGACGCCGTTGCTGCGCCATGACGCCGATCTGGAGGCGGACGATCCAGCGGAAGCCGCCGATGGGCCGCCCACCACCCGTGCAACGCTGCTGGCAACGGATGTGATCGAAGAGCCGGATCAGGTCGAGGTGGCTCTAGCGGCGGATCACCCGCAACCCCTCGACCTGGTCGCGGTCACTTCTCTTGATCGGCAACGTGAAGGACAGCAAGGCGAAGAGGAGCTGGTCGAAGCAAGACTTTTAGCTGAACCCCGGCCCCTAGACGCTGCAGCGACGCCGGGGTCGCCGCCCGTGCAGCCCCCGGACGAGCTCGATGAGCTTCGCCGGGGGCTGCTGCGCTTGAAGCTGGACTGAGGCCGCCACCTCAACCGGCGGCCGACGCGGAGCGACGGCGCCGCGTACGCCCCTCAAACTCGGGCTCAGCAGCAGCAGCAGTTGGAGCAGCGGCAACTGCGGCCAGCTGACGCTGGGGCTGGTTCTGGTTCTGGTTCTGGTCAGAGGTTGGGGCGGGCTGAGCAACACGCTCCGGACGCTGGGGGCGTTCACCACCACGGCCACCGCGACCCCGGGGAGCCGGGCGGGTATCGGGCTCCGCATCAGCGCGACCCTTGTAGACCGGTGTTCCAGCCGGAGCTGGCTGCACCAGACAGATGATCAGAGGCTCCACCTCAAGCTCCCGACGCAGTCGACGCTGCAACCCCAGTTCCACCTCCCGCTGCACGCCGACCCAATCCACGTCGGGGCCTTTGCCCCCTCCGTTTCTGCAGAGCTGGCTCCAGCGATTCTCCAGCACCCAGCCAATCTCCCGTTCCGCCCAGAGGCTGAGCTTGCGGGCGTCGGCGGTGGTCACAACGCCGCGCATGTTCGCCCGCGGTGGAGCAGCCATGTGCCCATCGGTGCTGATCACGGCCAGCAGGGTGATCACCCCATCCTCAGCCAGCTGCTGGCGCTCCTTCAGCACCCTCACATCAACGATGCCATTGCGCGAGGCATCGAGCAGCTCAATGCCGGCCTTCACGGGTTCACCGCGACGGATCGAGTCTGGAGTGAGCTCAACCACATCACCATTGTCAATGATGAGGATGTTGTCGGCGGGCACACCCATCGACTGCGCCGTTTTGCTGTGGCAGACGAGCATGCGGTGCTCGCCATGCACCGGCACGAAAAACTTGGGTCTGGTGAGTGCCAGCATCAACTTCTGATCCTCCTGGCAACCGTGGCCAGACACATGAATGCCCTCACCCTTGCCGTAGACAACCTTGGCGCCGAGCATCATCAAGCGATCGATCGTATTGACCACTGAGATGGTGTTACCGGGAATCGGACTAGCGGAAAAGATGATGGTGTCGCTGGGCTTCACCTGCACTTGAGGGTGCTCGCCTCGGGAGATGCGGCTCAGTGCGGCCAGCGGCTCACCCTGGCTGCCGGTCATCAGCAGCAGGGTTTCCCGGTCGGGCAGGTCGCGGATCTGCTTGATCGGTACAAACAAATCATCAGGGGCACGCATGTAGCCCAGCTCGCGTGACTTGGCGATCACGTTCAGCATCGAGCGGCCCAACAAACCGACTTTGCGACCATTCTTGAGCGCCAGCTCAAGGATCATGGCCACGCGATGAATGGAGCTGGCGAAGGTGGTGATGATCACGCGCCCCTCGGCCTGAGAAATGTGGCGATCGAGATTGGGGAAAACTGAACGCTCACTGGGGGTGAAGCCTGGCACCTCGGAATTGGTGGAATCGCTGAACAGGCAGATCACGCCCTTTTCACCATAATGAGCCAGCCTGGCGATATCGAATGTTTCACCATCCACCGGAGTGTGATCAAATTTGAAGTCGCCCGTAAAGATCACCGTGCCCACAGGGGTGGTGACAGCCAGAGAGTAGCTATCGGCCATCGAGTGGGTGTTGCGGATGAACTCCACAGAAAAGTGCTGGCCCACCTTCACCACATCACGTGGCGCTACAGTCTGCAGAATTGTGCGGTCAGTAACACCAGCTTCCTCCATCTTTCCGGTCAGCAGAGAGAGCGCTAGCCGGGGACCATGAATCACAGGAATATTGAAATTCTTGAGGTGATGGGCAATGCCACCAATATGATCTTCGTGCCCATGAGTGACAATCATGCCGCGAATACGCTTCTGATTTTCCTTCAGATAACTCGTATCCGGCATCACAACATTGACGCCATGCATGCCGTCACTGGGGAAGGCAAGACCGGCATCGACCAGCATGATGTCGTCGCCGTATTCGAACACACAGGTGTTCTTACCGATTTCGTGCAGACCGCCAAGGGGGATCACCCGCAGAGCGGGTTGGCGAGAGCCATTTGTACCTGGGTTGGAATTGGACATCAATGGAATGTCAGTGGTGAATCAGGGAATGCGATGAAGCGCGGGCACACGGGGCCCGAAGTGCTGAGAATCCGGCCATCGGACCGGCGTCAGCGGATCAGCCTTGGCGTCAGGTGGGACGCAGGGCAGCCAGGGTTTCAGAGAGGCGTTGTTTCACGGCTTCGTCAGCGGGGAGAAGGGGAAGGCGAGGGGCTCCGACAGGCCAGCCACAGAGCTCCAGGGCAGCTTTGACCGGGATCGGATTTGTGGTGCAGAAAAGGGCTGTGCAGAGCGGCAGCAATTGCTCATGCAGGGCAAGGGCGCGGGTGTGGTCACCGGCCAGAAAGGCGTTGATCATGGCGCTGATCCGGGGGCCGGCCACGTGACTAGCCACGCTCACCACACCGACCGCTCCCACCGCCAGCATCGGCAGAGTGAGAGCGTCGTCGCCCGAGTAGATGGCCAGCCTCTCGCCACAACAGGCGCGCAGCGCACTCACCTCTTCGGTGGTGCCACTGGCAGCCTTGTAACTCACCACATTGGGAAGATCAAGCAAATTTGTCACCGTTGCCGGGGCCAGGCTGGTTCCGGTTCGGCCGGGAATGTTGTAAAGCATCAGCGGCAACTCTGGAGCTGCAAGCGCTATCGCCCTGAAATGGGCTGCGAGACCATCCTGCGGCGGCTTGTTGTAATAAGGCACCACCACCAAGGCTCCATCAGCCCCAAGCGCAGCCGCCTCGCGGGTGGCTTCGATCGCTTCAGCTGTGCAGTTGCTGCCACTGCCGGCCAGCAGCCGGGCCCGACCGGCCACCGACTCCTTCACAGCAGCGAACAACTGGTGCTGTTCCGCCCAGCTGAGGGCCGGCGACTCACCGGTGGTGCCACAGATCACCAGGCCATCGGAGCCCTGGCTGACCAGATGATCGGCCAGCTGCGCCGCCAGCCGGAGATCAACACTGCCATCGGCACGAAAAGGGGTGACCATGGCGGTGACGACCCGACCGAAAGGAGCATTCCCCCAGGGGTTGGCGGCTGCCACGTTCAATCCACACCTCCCTTGCCGTCAGGGCCCTGGATCAACAGTTCAGCGATCTGGATGGCGTTGAGAGCGGCTCCCTTGCGGATCTGGTCCCCGCAGAGCCAGAGCTCCAGAGCGTGGGGATCGCTGAGGTCCTGGCGAATGCGGCCCACTGCCACCGGATCGCGACCGGTGACATCGGTGGGCATCGGAAAGCGGTTGGTCTCAAAGTTCTCCAGCAGCTCCACCCCTGGGGCCTGCTGCAGCAGTTCACGCGCCTCGGACACAGGGAAAGGCTCAAAGAATTCGATGTTGACGGCTTCGGAGTGGGCTCGGAGCACCGGCACCCGCACGCAGGTGGCGGAAAGGCGCAGGTCGGGAAGTTCCATGATCTTACGGGTCTCATTCAGCATCTTGAGCTCTTCCTCGCAGTAGCCGTTGGGCTGCAGGGGAGAGTTGTGCAGGAAGAGGTTGAAGGCCAGGGAGTGGGGCAGCACCTCACTGACCGGTTCGCCGCCATCCAGCACGGTGCGACTGAGGGTGCGCAACTCCTCCATCGCCCTGGCCCCGGCCCCGCTGGCACTCTGATAAGTGCTGACCATCACGCGCTTGATCGGCCGCCGGGACTGCAGGGGTGCCAGGGCCAGGCTGAGCAGGATGGTGGTGCAGTTGGGGTTGGCAATGATGCCGTGGTGCGAGAAAGCTGCTGCTGGATTGACCTCCGGCACCACCAGCGGCACCTCGGCATCCATCCGGAAAGCGCTGGAATTGTCGATCACGACCGCCCCGGCCGCAGCAGCAACGGGAGCCCAGCGGCGGGAAGCAGAGCCACCGGCGGAGGCCAGCACCAGGTCGACAGCCTCGAAACTGGCAGTGTCCACCGCCTGGATCGTCAGGGTGCGGTCCTGCCAGCGCAGGGTCTGACCCGCCGAGCGGGGCGAGGCCAGCACGATCAGATCGGCAATGGGGAAGTGCCGTTCGTCCAGCAGCTCAAGCAGCTCCTGTCCCACCGCACCGGTGGCGCCGAGAATGGCAACGCGCAGAGGCCGCCTAGGCAGAGCGGCGCGGGCGCTGGCAGCGGTGGCGGTCTGAACGGGGGTCAAGAGCTGGGGGAGGATGCAGGTGGAGGCGTGTTCCC